>JBDHVD010000089.1:0-22703 GCA_039809525.1 Labilithrix sp.
CGAAGGCCGATGGCGCGAAGACGGAGAGCGCGACGGTCGAGCCGCCGCGCGAGCAGTGGGACATCAAGGACGTCGAGGAGGTCCCCGGCCGCAGCTACATGTTCGTGGGCCTGCGCTACCGCGGAAACATCGTCCCGAAGTTCATGTTCAACATGTTCGTGGACGAGGGAAAGACCGTCTACTCGAACACGGTCGGCATCGAGCTCGATCTCCGCAAGGACGGCTTCTCGCTCATCCCCGCGCTCTCGTACACGGAGCTCGGCACCGGCGACATCCTCTTCAAGGAGAAGGGGAGCAAGGAGATCGCCGGCAACTACAACCTCGTGAACAGCAGCCTGAAGGTGATCTACGCGACCGCGGATCTCCTCTGGTCGACGAAGCTCTCCAAGAACGTCGAGTTCGAGTACGGCGCCGGCTTCGGTCTCGGCGTCGTCTTCGGCGACCTCGTCACGAACTGGGTGAAGTACGACGACAGCCCGAACGCGCCGCTCCGCAACGACGCCGGCCGCGGCTTCACCAAGTGCCTCCAGGTCGAGGCGCCGGGCACCGGCTGCAACAAGGCCGACCACCAGAACTCGGACAAGGACAAGGTGAACGACTACACCGAGCCGAGCTGGTTCAGCGGCGGCTCGCGGCCCGCGCTCTTCCCCTGGATCGCGGTCCCGCAGATCGGCCTGCGCTTCAAGCCGATCAAGCAGTTCGTGGGCCGCCTCGGCCTCGGCTTCTCGCTCACCGGGCTCTGGTTCGGCCTGAGCGGGCAGTACGGCCTCGAGCAGCCGCGCAAGGACTGAAGCCGCCAGGCACAGCGCTGGCACAAAACCGCGCTTGGCACAATCGGGCACGGTACACTGCGGATCGTGAGCGGTTCCGGCCCCCCCAGCTCGCCTCCCCCCACCTTCCGCATGCCGGCCCGCTACGAGCCCGTGGCACGCCTCGGCAAAGGCGGAGGCGGCGAGGTCTGGGCGGTGCGCGACCGGGTGACCGGCCGCGATCTCGCGCTCAAGGTCCTCTCCGAGGACGCCGGCGAGGGCGAGGTGATGGCCCTCGTGCGCGAGGCGGTGACGCTGAGCGGCCTCGAGGGTCTCGGCGTCCCGCGCGTGCTCGCCTTCGGACGACTGCCGTCGAGCATGCGCCGCTTCCTCGTCCGCGAGCTCGTCGAGGGCACGAGCCTCGAGGACGTCCTCGCGAACGAGCAGAGCGCCTGGCTCCCGCCCCTCGCGAGCGCCGCCGATCAGCTCACGGTGCTGCACCGCGGCGGCCTCCTCCACGGCGACATCAAGCCGGCGAACGTCATCGTGGGCAAGGACGGCACGGGCACGCTCGTCGATCTCGGGCTCGCCACGCCGTGGCGCGAAGGCGGCGCACGCGCGCGCGGCCTCACGCCGAAGTACGCCGCCCCCGAGCTCTTCGTCGGCGAGCCCCTCACCGTACGGGCCGAGGTCTATGCCCTCGGCGCGACCCTCGCCGATGCGCTCGCGCAGCGCGGCGACGAGCTCGACGGGCGCACGAAGAAGGCGCTCGCGAAGATCGCCGCGCGCGCGACGGAGGAGGATCCGACCGCGCGCTACCCGAGCGTCGACGAGCTGGCGAGCGCGCTCAAGAGCGCCGCCGGTCTCGAGACGCGCGCCTTCGACGACGCCGCGGCATGGCCGGTGCTCGGCGTCGACGGCGCCGCGCAGAAGCTCGCCGAGGCGGGCTCGGCGCTGCGCGAAGGAGAGGCGCTCGCCGTCGTCGGCCCTCGCCGTTCGGGACGCACGACGCTCGTGCGGCGCCTGTCGTGGTCGCTCGGCGTCAGCGGCGCGCCCGTGGCGTTCGTCGAGCCGGCGGCCAAGGGGCTCTCGGCACGCGAGGTCGTCGAGCTCGAGCTCGGCGCATGGGGCGGCGCGGACGAGCCCGCGAGCGGCCTCGTCGTGATCGTCGACGACGGCACCGCGCTCGACGACGAAGCGCGCGCGCTCGGCCGGCGCGCCGCCGAGAACGGCGCGCGCATCGTCGGCGTCGGGAGCGACGACGACGTCCGCGCGCTCGCACGCGGCAAGGTGAAGCGCTTCGAGATCGCGGCGCTCGACGACGCGAGCGCCGGCGAGCTGGTGAAGCGCGCGGTGCCCTCGCTGCCCGATCGCCTGGCGAAGCACCTGCTCGAGCGCACCGGCCGGCGGCCCGGCGCGCTGCGCTCGTTCGTGAAGCGGCTCGGCGGCCGCCCGGTGACGTCGATCGAGGAGGTCGACGAGATCCTCGACGCGTCGTCGAGCAAGAGCATCGCGCCGTCGTCGCGTTCGCGCGAGGACGCGCTCGCGGAGCTCGCGCGCGCGCTCGAGACCGGACGGTTCGATCTCGCCTCGACCGAGCTCGACGCGCTCGGCGCGCCGGAGGACGACGCGGAGGCGGTCGCGTTCGCGATCGCCCGCGCGAAGGTGCTGCTCGCGCGCGGCGACGCGGCGGGCGCCGCGGCCGCGCTCGACGCCACGGCGAAGGCCGCCGAGAAGGGACCGGGCGCCCGCGCGTGGAGGATCGTCCGCGCGCGCACCTTCGCCCGCGTGGGCGACTTCGAGAAGGCCGCCGCCCTCGCCGAGAAGGCGACCGATGCTCCGAAGGGCGCTCGTGACGCGCTCTCGGCCGACGCCCTCGCGGTGCGAGGCGTGGCGCTCGCCTACCTCGGACAGGAAGGTCCGGCGATGACCGCGCTCGAAGGAGCGGTCGACGCCGCCAAGAAAGTGCATGATGCACGCATCCTCGGCGTCGCGCTCGGGTCGCTCGCGATCGCGCACCAGCGCTTCGGCCGCGCGAAGGAGGCGCGCGCCGTCTCGCAGGAGGCGCTCGTCGCCGCGGAGGAGGCGCGCGATGCCTGGACGCTCGCCACCACGCGCCTGAACCTCGGAGGCCTCGCGAAGGCGGACGGCGATCTCGGCGAGGCGCTGGTGCACCTCGAGGCGTCGGTCGACATGGGACGGCGCGCCGGCGCGCTCATGGCGGTGCAGCAGGCGCTCTTCAACCTCGCGAACCTCGACCTCTACCTCGGGCGTTACGCGCGCGCATCGGCGTCGATCGAGCGGATCGCCGAGGACCGCGAGAGGCTCTCGCCCAACGCGCGCGCGCAGCTGCTCGGCCTCCAGGCGGAGCTCGCCGCACGCATGGGCGAGATCGAGAAGGGCGCGCGGCTCTACGAGCTGTGTGCGGAGGCGTACGTCGCGGTCGCGCGCCCGCTCGACGCCGCCGAGGCGCATCTCGAGAGCATCCTCGCGCGGCTGACCGCGACGGGCGACAGCGGATCCACCGTCGACTCGATCGCCCTCGGACGCGAGCTCGACAAGGTCCGCGAGCGCCTCGGCGAGGGCGGCTTCAAGGAGCACGAGGCGCTGGCGGGGATCGTGAAGGGCCTGCTCGCGCTCGCGCGCGGCGACGATGCGGTCGCCCGGACGACGCTCGACGAGTCCTACGAGAAGGCGCTCGCCGCCGGGCAGCGCGAGTGGGCGTGGCGGGCGCTCGAGGCCCGCGCGCGGCTCGCGGCGTCGCAAGGCGCCACCGCGCTCGCGCGGCGCGACACCGACGCGGCCCTCGCGATGCTCGAGGAGACGGCGGCGAAGCTGCCCCGCGATCTCCGTGAGGTGTTCTGGAACGACCCGCGCCGCCGCGCGCTCCGCCAGGCGCACACCGCCACGATCCCCGCGGTCGCGAGCGCCGCGTTCCCCTCCGCGCCGGCGATCGTGCGCGCCGGCACCGGCATGCCGACGCTCGCGAGCAGCCGGCGCACGTCGATCACCAGCATGGGCACGCCGATGCCCGCGGAGGATCGGCTGACGCGCATCTTCGAGATCACGCGCGAGCTCGCGCGCGAGCACGATCTCGATCGCCTCCTCCAGCAGGTGACGAACCATGCGATCGCGCTCGTGGGCGCCGAACGAGGGCTGATCGTGGTGGTGAACGACGCCGGCGACGTCGTCGCCCACACCGCGCGCGACAGCAAGGGCGAGGAGACGCACCAGAGCTTCTCGCGCAGCGTCGCCGAGCGGGTCATTCGCGAGGGCGAGCCGGTGATCGCCACGAGCGCTCGCGACGACGAGCGCCTCGCGCAGGCGGTGAGCGTCCACCAGCTCATGATCCAGTCGATCGCCTGCGTGCCGATCCGCGGCGCTCCGCCCGCGGGAAAGACCATCGGCGCGCTCTACGTCGAGACGCGCCTGCGCCCGGGCGTCCGGTTCCGCGAGGAGCTGCCGACGCTCGCCGCGTTCGCCGATCAGGCGGCGATCGCCATCGAGAGCGCCCGCCTCCTCGACGAGAACAAGAAGCGCGCGGACGAGCTCGAGCGCGCGAACCGCGAGCTCGAAGCGGCCAAGGAGCGCCTCGCCGAGCTGCTCGGCCGGCGCACCGAGCAGCTCGCGCGCGTGCGCGGCGATCTCAAGCAGGCACGCGCGGAGCTGCGCGGCCACTTCGGCTACGCCGGCCTCGTCGGGACCAGCGCGGCGATGCGCAAGCTCTACGCGCTCATCGATCGGGTGAAGGACACGGACGTCCCCGTGCTCGTCACCGGCGAGAGCGGCACCGGCAAGGAGGTCGTCGCGAAGGCGATCCACATGTCCGGGCAGCGCGCGAAGCAGCCGTTCCTCGGGGTGAACTGCGGCGCGATCCCCGCGAACCTCCTCGAGAGCGAGCTGTTCGGCCACGTGCGCGGCGCCTTCACCGGCGCCGAGCGCGATCGGAAGGGTCTGTTCCGCGAGGCGGAGGACGGCACGATCCTCCTCGACGAGATCGGCGAGATGCCGGCGAAGATGCAAGCCGGCCTCCTGCGCGTGCTGCAGGAGAAGACCGTGCGCCCCGTCGGCGGGATCAAGGAGGAGCCGTGCAGCGCGCGGGTCATCGCCGCGACGCATCGCGCGCTCGAGCAGATGGTCGCGGAGGGCACCTTCCGCGAAGACCTCTTCTATCGCCTGCACGTCGTCGAGATGAAGGTGCCGCCGCTGCGCGAGCGCAGCGAGGACGTCCCTGCGCTCATCGATCACTTCCTCACGCTGTTCTCCGCGCGCCACAAGCGCGAGCGAAAGACGGTGGAGCGCACGGCGATCCGCCGCCTGCAGTCGTTCGACTGGCCGGGAAACGTGCGGCAGCTCGAGCACGTGCTGCTCAACGCCTGGCTCCTCTCGGAGGGCAACGAGATCCTCGTCGAGGACCTCGATCTCCCCTCCGCGAGCACGCGCTTCTCCGCGCCGCCGCCCGCGGAGCCCCGGACGAGCAGCAGCGTGAGCACGGTGCGCGCGCGCACGCAGGAGGAGTACCGCGACGCCGAGAAGGAGAAGATCCTCGGCGCCCTCGCGCGCTGCAACTGGAACCGCGTGCAGGCCGCCAAGATGATCGGCATCCCGCGGCGCACGTTCTACCGGCGCCTGAAGGAGTACGGGATCGTGTGATCGGCGCCGCCCGCGTCAGACGAGCAGGACGTCGGACGCGCCGTAGGCGACCACCCACCGCGTGACGCTGCCGAGCAGCGGATCGACGGCCGATCGGCCGCGATCGACGACGAGGAGGCCGCGGCCGCCGGCGTCGGTCAGCACACGCCGCGGGTCTCCGTGACGGAGGACGAGCGACGATGCGTCGACCCCGGCGTCGTCGAGCAGCTCGAGCATCGACGCGTGCGCGTCGCGCCGCGCCTGCCGGCGGTAGGCCTGCAGGTCGGCGGCGCTGGCGCCTTGCAGCGCGAGCGCCGACTCGAACGGCGGCGCGAAGGCGTGGAGCAGCGTCTGCCGCGCAGCCGGCGCGACGAGCTGCACCGCATCGACCGCCGCGCGGACGTCGGAGTCGATCCCCACTCCGATCACGACCTCCCCGTAGGGCCGCTTCACCTTGCGCCGCACGAGCAGGACGGGCGCGCGCACGACGCGCGCGACGCGCTCCGCGGTGCTCCCGATGGCGGCATCGGGGACCGTCCGGCCGCGCGCGCCGACGACGACGAGCGCGGCGTCGAGCTCGCGGCACTGCGCGCGCAGCGCCTCGGCCGCGCCCCCGCGGAGGAGGTGACCGCGCGCCCGCGCCCCCGCCTTGCGGACCTCCGCGACGAAGCCGTCGAGCATCCGCGACGTCGTACGCGTGTCGGCCACCCCGAACGCGCGCGCGAGCGCGGCGGGCAGGCGAGGCGACGCGTGCACGAGGTGGAGCGTCGCCCCGGTCCTCCTCGCGATCTCCGTCGCACGCGCGATCGCGTCGCCGGAGGCCGGCGAGAAGTCGGTCCCGGCGACGATCGCGGTGGTCCTCCGGACGTGCATGCGAGGCTCCTGTCGGTCGTGTCAGCGGCGGCGGCGGCGGACGCGGAGCGCGACGGCGACGCCCAACAGCAGCGCACCGAGCGACGCCGACGAGCGCGCGCCGACCGGCGCGGCGGAGCAGCCGCTCTGCGTGGTCTTGGTCGTGGTGCTCGACGGCGCCGCGGCGTTCGCGTCGTCGCCGGGCTCCTGCGCGGGCTTCTCCTGCTTCGGCTCCGGCAGGCAGATCTGGAGGTCGCCCTTCGTGGTGCACGTCTCGCCGCTCTCGCACGCCGAGTCGTCGGTGCACGGCGTGCGGCACACCTTCGAGACGCACGTGTTCGACGAGCAATCGACGTTCTCGGTGCACGACTCGCCGGCGACCTTGCCCGGCGGCGTGCCTTCGTCACGTGGCGCGAAGCCGGCGAGCTTGAACGCCTTCTCGACGAGCGCCTTCTTGTTCGCGAGATGCGTGTAGATCCCAATCGTATTCGAGCCGATGCAGCTCGCGGCGCCGCTCGCCTGCTCGCCGTTGCCGCCGCGAGACACGACGCCGACGACGGCGCCGGTCGAGGCGAACGCGGGTCCGCCGCTGTCGCCGGAGCAGATGCCTTCGCCGATCAAGAACTCCGACTTCGCGAGCCCGATCTTCGTCCGCTCGTCGAAGGTGTACGGCCCGACGGCTTCGACGCGGATGCCCTCGCGCTCGAGGCGCTTCGACGGCGTGCGGCCGTCTTCGGTGAGCCCCCACCCGACGGCGGTGATCGACTCGCCCTCGCGCGCGCCCTCCTTCAGGCGGATCGGCGCGACGGGCGCGGAGACCGCGCGGTCGAGGAGGATGAACGCGACGTCCGAATCGCAGTACGTGCTGGTCGACTCGGTGATGATCTGCTTGCCCTTCGCGTCGGCGCGCGAGGCTTCGCCGGACAGCTGGACGGCGAGCTGGCCCTTGTAGACGAGGAGGTCCGATGCGGCGAAGTTCGAGTAGAGCCGGCCGCCGTCGTAGGGCGTGCCGTCGACCTTGCAGAGCGCGCCGGCGTCGGTCTCGGTCACGCAGTGACGCGCGGTGAGCACGAGGTTCGGCGCGACGAGGGTTCCGGTGCAGGCGCCCTTGCCCTTGATCATGATGAACATGACCGAGTCGTGGTCGGTGCCCGACGCGGTGCCGTCGATGATCGGCGCGGCCTGCGAAGCGGCGCGCTCGTCGCTCGCCTCGACACCACATCCCACGGTGGCGGCCAGCGCGAGCGCGGCCAACGACGTCGCGAACCCGGCTCCAATTCGTCGCATTCCCTGCTCCTCTGTAGGTGCATCTCCGCAAGCGATGCGCCATCCATCGGGGCTCGCCATCCCCTCGAAATCACGCGGATTCACCCGCAGCGCGCGCGCGGGTCCGTGGATCGCGCGCGGACCATCCGATCCACCCGGGCGAGATTCCGCTAAGAGGCGGAGCATGCGTCGCCTCCTCTCCTGGTCGCTCTGGTCGCTCCCCCTCGTCGCCGCCGCGTGCAGCAAGGAGCCGCCTGCGCCGGCCGCGCCGTCGTCCGCGGCGCCCGCCGCCCCCGTCGCTCCCGCCCCGCAGGCCGACGGCGAGCGCGCCGCCGGCAAGCCCGCGCCGGCGATCAAGGCGCAGGCGCACGACGGAACGGTGATCGACCTCGCCGCGCTGAAGGGCAAGCAGGTCGTCCTCTACTTCTACCCGAAGGACGAGACCCCGGGCTGCACCAAGGAAGCGTGCGCCTTCCGCGACGCGTGGAACGACCTCGCGAAGACCGGGGTGGTCCTCGTCGGCGTGTCGACCGATTCGCTCGCGTCGCACAAGCAGTTCGCCGAGCACCACAAGCTGCCGTTCCACCTGATCAGCGACGAGGACGGCTCGATCGCGAAGGCCTACGGCGTCCCGAACAACGGGGGCTTCCTCGGCCGGCAGACCTTCGTGATCGGGGCCGACGGCACGATCAAGAAGATCTACCGCTCGGTCGACGTGTCGAAGCACGCGTCGGAGATCCTCGCGGACGTGAAGTCCTGATGGGCGGCCTCGTGGTGTACGTCGACGGCCAGGCGATGCCCGAGGCCGAGGCGCGCGTGTTCTGGCAGCGGTTCAGCGACTGGATGGAGGAGCACCGCGGCGACCTCGCCGGTTTCGCGGCGAAGGAGGGGTTCGCGAGCGTTCACCCCGGGGTCGAGGACGGGAGGCCGGTCCTGCACGCGAGCCGGAGCGCGGCACAGCGGCCGTATGCCCCCGTTGGGCAGGGCGGTGGATCGGAGTCCCGCCACGGACCGACCACCGGGGGCTCACCTCGCGCGGCCAAGAAGCCGAAATCCCGCAGAAACCGCCCTCGCTGAGGTAGGACACCGGCGCACAATGTCGGGCCCGCGGATTGCACGAGGTCCGGACGCAGTGGCCGACAGTTTCGACATCATGTACGCGGCGCACACCGCGTCCTGCACCTTCCTCCTCGACGGCAGCGGCATCTGCCGGCGCATCGTGATGACGCCCGGCTCGAAGCGCCGGGAGGCATCGAAGAACGCCGCACGCTGCGTCGGCGCCCAGTACGTGGCGACGCTCGACGCGCACGTCCCGGGCTGCCTCGTGGAGCTCCCGAAGGTCGGCGCGCCGATGCTCTTCGCGCGCATCGACGAGAACGGGCGCATCGCGCTCGTCCGCACGGGCGCGGTGACCGCGTTCGAGACGAAGCGGGCCGACGATCCGGATCCCTTCAAGGAGAGCGTGGGGGTGATGACCTCCGCGCCGTCGGCGGAGGAGCTCCACACGCCGCGCGTCCGCACCGACCGGCGCAACGTCGAGGCGAGCAAGCCCCCGGGGTCGCATGCGCAGGCCACCGGCCGCGCCGCCAGCCGGCGCGAAGCGCGCGACCCGTACGTGGAGCACCCGGAGCGGACGCAGCGGATCCAGGCGCTCCGTCCCGACGAGCTCGACCCGCAGCTCCTCACGACCGACGAGTACGAGTCGGAGCCGCATACGATCGCGCCTCGCACGACGCTGCCGTCGGCGACGCCGCAGCCGCAAGCGCGCACGCTCCACGAGCCGCGGGTCCAGCTCTCCCCGGTCGAGGACCCGGACGATCCCTACGTGGGCAACGCCTACGCCCCGAAGCGGGTCGCCGTCGTCCGCCGCCGCCGCGAAGGCTGAGCCCGCCGGACGCTCCGGGAGCCCGAAGGTGAGCGAGATTTCCCGCAACGATTGCGCGGACGAGGCCAGCCCGTAGACAGGCGCCATGGACAATGGTACCTCGCGCGCCACCGTGGACCGCGGTCCCCGGGAGTGATCTTCCCGGCTTGCTTCGCAAGCCTCGAGGCCCCATGTCGCTGCTCGGTGTGAGCACCCTGACCAGTACCTCGCTGTCGGCCGAAGGCGGTGTCACCGTCGATCTCGACGCGAGCTTCATCGTCCAGATCGCCCTCTTCGTCGTCCTCCTCCTCGTCCTCAAGCCGCTGCTCTTCGATCCGATGATGCGGCTGTTCGAGGAGCGCGAAGAGCGCATCGATCGAACCATCGAGAAGGCCCGCAAGACCGACGAAGCGTCGGCGAAGGCGCTCGCGAAGTACGAGGCGATCCTCGCCAAGGCTCGCGAGGAAGGCTCTGCCGAGCGCGACCAGCTCCGCGCGCAAGGCTCGAAGAAGGAGGCCGAGCTCTCGGCGCAGGTCCGTTCGCAGACCGCGACGACGCTCGAGCAGGGACGTGCCGCGATCGCCGGCGAGGCGAAGGACGCGCGCGCGAAGCTGCAGAGCGAAGCGGTGGAGCTCGGCCGCGCGATGGCCTCCCGCGTCCTCGGCCGCGAGGTGGCGTCGTGAGCGCCCGCATGTGGAAGCATGCGGCCGCGGCGTTCGTCGCGTGCTCGCTCTTCACCGGAATCGCGATCGCGCAGGAGCACGGCACGCAGGCCGATCCGACGACCCACGCGCCGACGCCGGCCGCGCACGGGGACACGGCCGCCTCGCACGACGCCACGCACGAGGCGGGCGGTCCCGAGGCCGGTGGTCACGACGCCCACGCGGGCGGCGGCCACCACGGTCCCGAGGCGATCAACTGGACGGACATCTCGGACCATCGCCGGCCGGCGTTCGTCGCGCTCGCGATCAACTTCGGCGTCCTCGTCATCGGCTACTACCTCCTCGGCAAGAAGCCGGTCGCCGAGGCGCTCAAGCAGCGCCGCGTCACGATCGGCAAGGCGATCGAGGACGCGCAGGCGATGCTCTCGGAGGCGAAGGACCGCGCCAAGAAGTACCAGGGCGACCTCAAGAACGCCGACACCGACGCGGCCGACGCGAAGGCCGCGCTCGTCGCGGCAGGCAAGGGCGAGGTCGAGCGCCTGCTCTCGGACGCGCAGGAGAAGGCCGACCGCATGAAGCGCGACGCCGACCGGCTCGTCGACCAGGAGCGCAAGCAGCTCCGCCACGACCTGCTGCTCGAGACGATCGACCTCGCGACCCACGAGGCGGCGAAGTCGCTCGAGAAGAGCGTCACCGCCGAAGACCACGCGCGCCTCGCCGACGATCTCCTGAAGGAGCTCGCGGCCAAGCCCGGCGCGACGCAGATGGGAGGCCAGGCATGATCCCCGGCGTCATCGCCAAGCGTTACGCCACGGCGCTGCTCGAGCTCGGCGCCGAGACCGGGCAGCTCGACGCGCTCGTCGACGAGCTCCAGCGCGCCGCCGAGGCGTATGCCGGCTCGCCCGATCTCCGCGCGGCGTTCGACGATCCGCTCGTCGCGCCCGCCGCGAAGAAGGCGATCATGGACGAGATCGTGCAGCGCCTCGGTGCCTCCGCGACCACGAAGAACGCGCTAGGGTTGCTCCTCGAACGTCGCCGCATCCGCGCCCTGCCCGCCATCGCGGGCAAGCTCCGCGAGATGGCGGATCTGAAGCGCGGGATCCTCCGCGCCGAGGTGCTCACCGCGATGCCCCTCCCCGAGGAGTACTTCGCCAAGCTCCAGCACCAGCTCGAACGCATCACCGGGCGTCGCATCGCCCTCGACCGCAAGCTCGATCCGACGCTCATCTGCGGCGTCGTCGTGCGCGTCGGTGACACGGTTTACGACGGATCGCTCGTCTCGCGCCTCCGTCAGCTCAAAGACTCGATGGCTCCGGCCAACTGAGGTCTCGCCGCAGGCGAGCCGACCGCCCGTTGGGCCGATAACTGAAGGACGAAAGAAGACACCATGCAGCTCCGTGCGGAAGAGATCTCCTCGATCATCAAGAAGCAGATCCAGAACTACGAGCGCGCCGCGCTCACGACGGAGACGGGCACCGTCCTCAGCATCGGCGACGGCATCGCCCGCATCTACGGGCTCGAGGGCGCGATGTCCGGCGAGCTCCTCGAGTTCCCCGGCAACCTCATGGGCCTCGCGCTCAACCTCGAGTCCGACAACGTCGGCGCGGCGCTCTTCGGCGACGCGACGCACGTGAAGGAAGGCGCCACCGTCCGCCGCACGAACCGCATCATGGAGGTGCCGGTCGGCGAGGCGCTCATCGGCCGCGTCGTCAACGCGCTCGGCATGCCGCTCGACGGCAAGGGCCCGATCGAGACGCCGCACCGCCGCCGCGTCGAGCTGAAGGCGCCGGGCATCCTCGCGCGCCAGCCGGTCAAGGAGCCGCTCCAGACGGGCATCAAGGCGATCGACAGCATGGTCCCGATCGGCCGCGGCCAGCGCGAGCTCATCATCGGCGACCGCCAGACGGGCAAGACCGCGGTCGCGCTCGACACGATCATCAACCAGAAGGGCCTCGGCGTTTACTGCTTCTACATCGCCATCGGCCAGAAGCAGTCGACGGTCGCCTCGGTCGTCGACAAGCTCACGCAGGCCGGCGCGATGGAGTACACCACCGTCGTCGTCTCCGGCGCGAGCGAGTCGGCTCCGCTCCAGTTCATCGCGCCGTACACCGGCGTCACGATGGCGGAGTACTTCCGCGACACCGGTCGCCACGCCCTCTGCATCTACGACGACCTGTCGAAGCAGGCGGTCGCGTACCGCCAGCTCTCGCTCCTCCTCCGCCGCCCGCCGGGCCGCGAGGCGTACCCGGGCGACGTCTTCTACATCCACTCGCGCCTCCTCGAGCGCGCGGCGAAGATGGCGGACGAGCTCGTCGTCGTCACGAAGGGCACGACCTGGGAGAAGCGCGGCGACGCGAAGGTCCACGTCGGCGAGCAGGGCCACGAGTCGGCCGCCGAGGAGCTCAAGGCGAAGGGCGACGGCTACGAGATCGTGAAGAACCCGCTCTCGGGCGGCTCGCTCACCGCGCTGCCGATCATCGAGACGCAGGCGGGTGACGTCTCGGCGTACATCCCGACCAACGTCATCTCGATCACCGACGGCCAGATCTTCCTCGAGTCCGACCTCTTCTTCTCGGGCGTCCGTCCCGCGATCAACGTCGGTATCTCCGTCAGCCGCGTCGGCGGCAACGCGCAGATCAAGGCGATGAAGTCGGTCGCCGGCTCGCTGAAGCTCGACCTCGCGCAGTACCGCGAGAAGGCGGCGTTCAGCCAGTTCGCGTCGGACCTCGACCAGGTCACGCGCAACATGCTCGAGCGCGGCGCGCGGCTCGTCGAGATCCTCAAGCAGGGTCAGTACGTCCCGCAGCCCGTCGAGAAGCAGATCGTCATCATCTACGCCGGCACGAAGGGCTACCTCGACGCGCTCGAGGTGAGCAAGCTCGGCGAGTACGAGAAGCAGCTCTACGCGTTCATCGAGTCGAAGCACCCGGCGATCTTCGAGACCATCCGCACCAAGAAGGTCCTCGACAAGGACACCGAGGAGACGCTGAAGAAGGCGCTCACGGACTTCGGCAAGGCGTTCGGCAAGGACGAGAAGAAGAAGAAGGACTGAGAGATGCCTTCTCTCAAGACCATTCGAAAGCGCATCACGACCGTCAAGGCGACGCAGAAGATCACGCGCGCCATGAAGATGGTCGCGGGCGCTCGTCTGAACCGCGCCCAGATGCGCATCACCGCGCTCCGTCCGTACGCGCTCAAGACGCACGAGGTCCTCGAGGGCGTCGCCGCGTCGATGATCGCGAAGCAGACGGATCTCGAGTACGCCGCCGGCGTGGAAGCGGGCGCGCTGCACCCGCTCCTCCAGCGCCGTGCGGAGAAGAACGTCCTCTTCGTCGTGCTCTCCGGCGACCGCGGCCTCTGCGGCGCGTTCAACGCGAACGTGAGCAAGGCCGCCGACCGCGCGTGGAAGCAGAAGCGCGACGAGGGCGCGGAGGTGCAGATCGCGACCATCGGCAAGAAGGGTCGCGACTACCTCGCGCGGCGTCGCGCGACGATCGCGCGCGACTTCGTCCGCCTCTACGACGGTCTCGACATGGCGAAGGCCCGCACGGTCTCGGACTGGATCGTCGCGAAGTACGAGAAGGCGGAGATCGACGCCGTCTACCTCGTCTACAACGAGTTCAAGAGCGCGATCACGCAGAAGACCGTGATCGAGCCGCTCCTTCCGCTCCCCGAGCCCGAGGAGCAGAAGGAAGGCGCCCTCCGTCCGACCGAGTACGGCTTCGAGCCGAACGAGCGCCAGGTGCTCGAGCGGCTCGTGCCGATGTACGTCGAGATCTCGATCTACCGTGCGCTCCTCGAGAGCCAGGCGAGCGAGTACGGCGCGCGCATGACCGCGATGGACGCGGCGACGCGCAACGCCAAGGACATGATCGGCCGCCTGACGCTCCAGTACAACCGCGCCCGCCAGGCCGCGATCACCAAGGAGCTGATGGAGATCATCGGCGGCGCCGAAGCGCTCAAGGACTGAGCGCGCCACGCGCGACTTCGAGGCCGGGCGAGATCGCATCTCGTCCGGCCTTCGTCATTTCGGAGCGGGGAAGGATCGAGGTCGCGCGCCGTATGTAGGCACGACATGAAGCCCTCCTCCTTCGCTTCCTCCCTCCTCGTCCTCGCGCTCTCCGCGGTCGGCTGCACGACGGCCACCGCACCCGAGGAAGACGTCGCCGAGAGCGAAGACGCGCTCCGCGCGCTGACCGCGGCGGAGATCGTCGGGACGATCGACTACGGCCAGACCAGCGCGGCGATCCCGTACAGCGAGGAGCCCACCTACCGCGCGCTGAAGTTCCAGGGCGCCGCCGGCGACGAGATCGAGATCGACGTCCGCGCCGATTCGGCCGACGCGCGCGCGTGGCTGCTGTCGCCCACGTTCCGCACGCTGAGGTGGAACGACGACGCGAGCGCGAGCACGCGCGATTCGCACATCACGCACGAGCTCACGCAGTCGGGCACGCACTACATCGCGTTCCGCGAGAAGAACTACGAGGACACGTCGCTCACGGTGACGCTGAAGAAGAGGAACGTGACGCCGCCTCCGCCGCCTCCTCCTCCCCCGCCCCCGCCGGTGACCGGCGATCCGTTCGAGGCCTCGTATTGCAGCGGCCCGGCGATCACGCAGGCGCAGGCGGTCTCGCGCTTCGCCGCGGGCGGGACGAGCGCGCAGCTCGGGCGGTTCCAGGTCGTCTCGCGCAGCCGCACGTGCAACCAGGTGACCGGCTGCACCGCATGGGCGAAGGACACGAGCCTCGCGTTCTGGGTCAGCGGCTCGCCGAGCAATCACGTCTGGTCGATGCCCTCGCCGCAGAACGGATCGATGCAGCTCGACGTCGTCAACGGCGCGCTCCGCCTCACGCTTCGCACCGACGATCAGGGCGACGGCCAGAACGCGCCGAAGCGCCACCGGCTCGTGTTCGACCAGTTCGTCGGCCGCGAGATGAAGCTCGCCGAGCAGTGGGGCGACTGGGCGGGCTGGGGCTGGCCGATGTGGGAAGGCCCGGAGCGCTCGAGCGTCTACGAGCGCTCGGGGATCGTCACGAACGACTGCCTGCGCTGGTCGGTGAAGGCGAAGAAGACCACCGCCAGCGGCCACTGGACCGAGCACGAGTACGCGTACGTCGGCCGCTACTGATCGGCTCCTCGGCCAGTGGTAGCCTCGGGCGAATGGGGGATCGCGGGCGCGACGTGCTCGGGAGCAACGTCGTCGAAGGACGACGTGATCGATGACCACCGTCCTCCGACGCGGCGGTGACTGGACCGCGCTGATCGAGGCGTCGCAGCACGCCGCGGGCGACGACGAGACCTGGGCACGCGGCGTCGCGGACGCGGCGTCGGGGCTGTTCCTCACGTCGGGGAGGCCGGGGCTCCGCGTCCTCGAGCACTCCCCGACGTGTGACTCCGCGCGATACCTCACGGTCGCGATGACCGATACCTTCGGTCACGACGAGGGCGACGGCGGTCTCGACGCGCTCGGCGTCGCTGATTTTCGCACCCTCTACTATCCCCCGGGTTGCGTCACCACGTTCCGCGAGCGCGAGCGGAGCTTCTCGGGAGACGCCGCAGGCGTCGCGGAGACGATGCGTGCGAGCATCGGCGTCTCCGACGCGGTCGGGCTGTTCGCGTATCCGGAGCCCGGGCTGGTCGTCTTCCTCGCCGCGATGCACGATCGCGAGGTCTCGCTGAGCCGGCACGATCGGCGGCTCCTCGCGCGGATCGGCCTCCACCTCGAGACGAGCTACCGCCTTCGACGCCGCCCGGAGGCGATCAAGGCCGTCCTCGACCTCGACGGGCGCGTCCTCGAGCGCACCGACGATGCGCCGCCCCGCGACGTCCTCACCGCGTACGCCGCCGGCATGAACCGCGCGCGCAGCGAGCGAGAGGGCGAAGAGGCGCTCGCGATCTGGCCTGCGCTCGTCGCAGGCCGCTTCAGTCTCGTCGAGCGTCGCGACGGCGCGAAGCGTCGCTACCTCCTCGTCGAGAACGCCGCCTCGTCCCAGCCCTTCCGCGCCCTCTCGCACGCGGAGGCGGAGGTCGTCTCCCAGGCCGCGCGAGGCCATACCTCGAAGATCATCGCCTACGGCCTCGGTCTCGCACCATCCGTCGTCTCGGGCCACCTCACGCGTGCAGCCGCGAAGATCGGCGCGTCCTCCCGCATGGATCTCGTCCGCATCGCCGCCATGCTCACACGCGATCCGCGCGCTCGCTTCGTCGACATCGCGCTCACCGATGCCGAGCGCGACGTCCTCCACCTCCTCCAGCAAGGGCTCTCCAACGAACGGATCGCGGCGATCCGCTCCCGCTCCGTACGCACCATCGCCAACCAGGTCGCGTCCCTCTTGCGAAAGACCAACAGCGCTTCCCGGCGTCAGCTCCTCGTCATGGCCCGGCGCGATCTCCGCGACGACGCACCGAGCGCGCATGACGATCGCTCCGCCGGAGGGAGGGCTTCGCGAGGTGGTCAGGCGCGATCGGTGGCCGAGAGCACCGAGAGCTGCGAGAGGAGCTCGACCTGATCGAAGTAGAGCCGATCGCGGACGACGAAGCCGCTCTGGACCACGAACGTCTCGCAGAAACGGATCTTGACCCGCCTGTTCGTCGCGCGGACGACGACGCCCGAAGACACCTGGAAGCTCCCCGTGTGCGTCCCCACGAGCGTGCCTTCCGCGATCACCGCCTGGCCGGCGTCGTAGCACCGGTGGACGATCCGCTGCAGATCGAAGAACGCCTCGCCCCATGCCCGCACGTAGTCGCGCGCGGCGGCGCGCCCTCGCGCGAGCACCCCTCCCGGGCTCGTGATCTCCACGTCCTCGGCATAGAAGGACGCGGCCTTCTCGTAGTCGCGAGCCTTCCAGGCTTCGAACAACCCGTTCGTGATCTCCGTCGCACTCGCCATCGTGCTCCGCTGCCTCCCCAGCGGCGATCCATCGCGCAGCCGCCGCGACGCTCGCAATGGTCATTTCTTCTTCAGCGGGCCCCGGATGAACGAGTGACCATGGTCGGCGCGGGCCGGTCGACGGGGCAAGCGGCCGTCGATCCATGGTCACCGCTCCCATCCGTTGAACTTCGGAGAGTGACCAAGAAGAGGTCGCCGCCGTTCCGCGGACCTCGTGCAGCCGGCCGTATCGCTCGGCACCTCGCGCTTGCGCGCGCGCATCCAGACGGCGCGCGCGCGCAGGGCGGAGCGGCGGTTTCCTGCGAAAAATGA
The DNA here is from genome assembly GCA_039809525.1 of Labilithrix sp. Taxonomy (GTDB): domain Bacteria; phylum Myxococcota_A; class Polyangia; order Polyangiales; family Polyangiaceae; genus Labilithrix. The sequence goes on from JBDHVD010000089.1 coordinate 17,227, forward strand.
GGGCATTCGCCGTGGTGCGGCCCGTGCTCCCGAGCCGGCGCGATGGCAACGAAAGTTGGTGGGCGCCCGCTGCGGGTGGCGGTCCTCGGCGGCGGGATGGGCGGGCTCGCATGCGCGCACGAGCTCGCGCGCGAGGGCGTGGAGGTCACGATCCACGAGGCAGGCCATGCGCTCGGCGGCAAGGCGCGCTCGCACTACGTGCCCGGCACCGGCACGAACGGTCGCCGCGATCTGCCGGGCGAGCACGGCTTCCGCTTCTATCCGGCGTTCTATCGTCACGTCGTCGCGACGATGGAGGAGATCCCCGACGCGCTGAGCCCGACGGGGCGCGTCGCCGGGAACCTGGTGGGCACCGGCGAGGCCGGCATCGCGACACCGGCACGCGGCGTGGTCGCGAGCCCGCGCCGTCCGAAGTCGCTGCGTGACGGCCTCCGCTCGATCGGGAGCGTCTACGCGAGCGGCGGGACGGTGCGCGATCTGGCGCGCTACCTCGGCGCGCACCTGAAGTACCTGAGCGCGTGCGACGCGCGTCGCGAGCGCGAGATCGAGGCGATCCCGTGGTCACGCTTCATCGGCGCGGAGGATCCCGGCTTCTACCGCGAGGAGTTCCGCCGCGTGCTGCTCGCGTGCACGCGGACGATGGTGGCGATGGATGCCGAGCGCGGCTCGAGCCGCACGGTCGGTCAGGCGTCGTGCCTGCTGCTCCTCGACGCGTTCGGCGACGCCGAGGTCGACCGCACGATGACCGGCCCGACGACCGAGTGCTGGATCGAGCCGTGGCAGGCGCACCTCGCGTCGCAGGGCGTGCGCTTCCGCTTCGGCGAGCGCGTGATGCGGCTCGATCTCGAGCACGGTCGGATCGCGCGCGCGTGGGTCGCGTCGGAAGGCGAGACGCCACGGGCGATCGACGCCGATGCGTACGTGCTCGCGGTGCCGATCGAGGCGGCGATGAAGCTCCTCGGCCCGGAGCTCCGCGAGGCGGACGAGGCGCTCGAGCGCCTCGCGTCGATCGACGTCGAGGCGACGACGACGTGGATGGTGGGCGCGCAGTACTTCCTCTCGGAGGACGTCCCGCTCTGCGAGGGGCACCTCTTCCTCCCCGAGTCGCCGTGGTCGCTCACCGTCATCTCGCAAGCGCAGTTCTGGAACCGCGGCCGGCGCTCGATGAGCACGTACGGCGACGGACGCCTGCGCGGCATCCTCTCGGTCGACGTCTCGAGCTGCTTCACCCCGGACGAGGACGGCGTCCGGCTCGTCGACGAGACGTCGCGCGAGGGCATCCTGCGCCGCGTGCTGCGGCAGCTGCTCGCATCGCTCGACCCTGCGACGGCGCGCGCGATCGAGCGCGCGGTGTACGCGCCGAAGCTCGACGACGAGCTCACCGTCGGGCCGCGCGGCGTGGTGAACGCGGGGCGGCTCCTGGTGCACCCGCCGGGCTCGCGGGCGATGCGGCCGACGGCCGTGCTCGGGATCCCGAACCTGTACCTCGCAGCCGACTACGTGCACACGTCGATGGACCTCGCCAGCATGGAGGGGGCGAACGAAGCCGGCCGGCTCGCGGCGCGCGGCGTCCTCGAGCGCGCCGGGCTCGACGCGGCGAGCGTCGAGACGTTCGCGTTCGACGAGCTCGGGCGCCTCGAGCGGCTCCGCGCCGTGGACGCCTGGCTGCACGCCCGGGGTCTGCCGCACCTGATGGACGTTCAGGGCCACGTGCGCCGCCTGACCGGGGGATGGGCGCCGGCCGGGAGGGGGTCCGGAACTGATCCTGCAGCCGCACGGGCGTGAAGACGACTACGCTCGGACACGTGAGCTCGACCGAAGCGCCCGCCAAGGCGCCCGAGAAGAAGAAGCCGTTCTCGCTCATCCGCACGTTCGCGCTCGCGGACGTCATCACCATCGGGAATGCCGCGTGTGGCACGGGGGCGGTGCTCGCGAGCATGAGCTACACGGCGACGCAGGCGCGCTCGGCGATCTGGACCGCGCTCGTGCTGCTTCCGCTCGCGCTCGTGTGTGACGCCCTCGACGGCGCCGTGGCACGCTGGCGCCGCAAGTCGTCGCCCCTCGGGGCAGACCTCGACTCGCTCGCGGACATCGTCTCGTTCGGCGTCGCGCCCGCCGCCCTCGGCTACGCGCTGGGGCTTCGCGGGGGCTGGGACGCGATCGTCCTCTGCTACTTCGTCGCGTGCGGGATCAGCCGCCTCGCACGCTACAACGTGACCGCCGCCGCCCTCGCCGACGAGACCGGCAAGGTGAAGTACTACGAGGGCACGCCGATCCCGACGAGCCTCGCGCTCGTCCTCGCGCTGGGCATCGCGTTCGGCACGGGTCGCGTGCACGACGCGCTCTGGCTCGGTGCGTTCGACCTCGGGCCCTTCGTCCTCCACCCCCTCTCGCTGATGTACGCGCTCAGCGGCTCGCTGATGGTGAGCACGATCCGCATCCCCAAGCCGTGACTTGTCATCGCGCCGGGACGGGGCTAATCCGCTTCGCCATGCGTACCGCTCAGCTCCTGTCCGCCGCCGTCCTCGTCGTCCTCGCCGCCTGCGGTGGCGAGAAGAAGCCCGCGCAGGCCCCCGAGCCCGTCGTCGGCACGAACAGCGGCCAGGCGGACATGCCGCCGTCGCCCTCCGAGAAGTCGGGCGAGGCCACGCCGGCCGAGACGCCGAAGACGAACGCCGCCGAGACGCAGTCGCTCGCGATCAAGGTCGCGCCGATGAAGCTCGTTCCGGCGAAGCCGGGCAAGAACGACAAGCCCGTCGAGGTGAAGGCGGACGGCTCGATCAACGTCGGCGGCAAGACCGTCGCGAAGATCTCCGGCGATCAGGTCGACGCGACGGACGGCAGCGGCACGCTCGTCACCGTCGGCATGGACGGCAGCCTCGTCGGCCAGGGCATCAAGCCGGGCTTCAAGTTCGTCGGCGACGAGCTGCAGGGCGAGAACGGCACGAAGCTCTCGATCGGCGACGACGGCACGATCAACGCCACGAACAAGGACGGCAAGTCCGAGGTCATGGGCAAGCTCGAGGGCGGCGAGAAGGCCAAGCGCGCCGGCGTCCTCGTGGCGCTCCTGATGGTGATGTCGAAGCCGGTCGAGACGACGCCGCCGGCGAAGCCGAAGAAGTGATCCGCGCTCAGCGCAGCGCGATCTGATCGGGCCCCGGCGGGCTCACGGCGTTGGCCAGGTCCTTCGCCGTGCCCGTCGTCACCGCGAGGAGCGGCGCGGGCCAGAGCCCGAGCACGACGACGAGCGTCACCAGCGGGGCGATGCTCGTCCACTCGCGCGGCGAGAGATCCGGCAGGCGCCCGCCGAACGGCTCGAGCAGCGGGCTCTTCTCCCACGCGGGATCGAGCCTGCCGAACGCGACGCGGGCGATCGCGCGGAGGTGCGCGGCGGCGAGCACGACGAGCGCGCCTCCCGCCGCGATCGCGAGCGGCGCGTACGAGGGCAGCGCCCCGAGCAGCGCGAGCAGCGGGCCCCACGCGCCGCCGAGGCCGAGGACGCCCGCCTGTCCGAGCGCCGCGGCTCCGAGCGCGGTGGCGTAGCCCGGCATCTGCCTGGCGATCCCGTCGAGCCTGGCGATCTCGCGCGTGCGCACGCGATCGTCGATGGCGCCGGCGAGGAGCAGGAACACGCCGCAGGCGAGCGCGCGCGACGACGCGGTCACCATCGCGCCGGACATGCCTTGCGGCGTCAGCGAGCCCGCGCCCAGGAGCACGAACCCGGCCTGGGTGGTCGTCGCGCAGGCGACGAGACGCCGGAGGTCCTTCTCCGCGAGCGCCGAGAGCGCACCGAACGCGGCGGTCACGGCGCCGAGGGCGACGACGACGCCCGACGCCCAGCGCATGCCCTCCGGCAGCACCGCGACGCCGAGGCGGAGGAGCGCGGTCGCTCCGATCGTGGGCAGCGCGAGCGAGACCAGCGCGCCCGTCGCCGCCGGCGACTCGGCGAGCGCGTCGGCGAGCCATCCGTGGAGCGGGAACGCGGCCATCAGCATCAGCGACGCGGCGAGCACGAGCACGAAGCCGACCTTCACCAGCGGACCGCCCAGGAGCGTCGCGTCCTTCGCTCCGAGCGCGACGCGCGACAGGTCCGGCATGCCGAACGTCGTCGACGTCTTCGTTCCGTCCACGAGGAACGTCGGATCGGCGTGGCGGGCGGCGGCGAGCACGGCCACGAGGAGCAGCGTGATCGCCACGAGCCCGGTCAGCCCGAGCCTCGTCGCGGCGCGCCGCCGTCCGGAGCCGCCCCACGCGCCGACGAGGAACACCGCCGCCACGCAGGCGATCGCGCCGAAGAGCACGAAGAGGAGCGCGTCCATCGCGAGGAGCGCCCCGCACACCGCGGCATCGAGCACGAGGAACGCGGCGTGGTAGCCGGATGCGCCGCGGGCGACCGTGCGCTCGGGGAGCATGGCGAAGAACGCGACGAGGCTCGTGACGAGCAGCGCGGAGGCGGCGATGCCGTCGACCCCGAGATGGATCTCGGCGGAGAGCGCACGCGCCCAGACGGCATGCTCGACGAACTGCAGGCCGTCGTTGCCGTCGATGCGCGCCACGTCGGGGACGAACCCGCGATAGATGTAGATCGCAAATATCGTCTGGACCGCGAGCGCGGCGGTGGCGATGAGGTGCGGGGTCCGATCGTCCTTCCGGCCGCGCGCACGCGCGAGGAACGTGAGCAGCGCGCCGAGCACCGGCGCGGCCAGCAGCAGCGACGCCACGTGCGCCTCGAGCGGACCGAGCAGACCTCCGAGCTGGGCCCGCACGCCCATCGCGACCTCGCCGGACTGCTCGTCCGACGTGGTGATCACCACGTGCCCGAAGAGCTGTCGCTGGCGGATGCCTCGTTCGGGGGTCCAGAGCACCGTCGCCTTCCGCGAAGCGCCCGGCGGGATGGTCACCGGGAGGCTCCCCTCGGAGAGCCGTGCCGTGAGCTTGGGGGGCACGCGCGGATCGGACGCATCGCCGCGGACGGCGATCCGCGACACGACGAGCGGCTCCTTCCCTCCGTTGACGATCGCGAGCTCGCCGCCGTACCCGCCCTGCCCGGGGGAGAGGTCGAGCGGGCCGCGCCCTCCGGCGGCGGTCTCGAGGTGCACCGTCCCTGCCCTCCGCGGCTCGTCGGCGCGCGCGCTTCCAGGACCGAGCGCGAGCACGATCAGGATCAGCGTGAGAATGCGCGCCAGCGCCCGCGACATGGTGGAATCGATCTACGCGAAGAGCATCGAGGAGAGCACGACGAAGCCGAGGAGAGCCACCATCGCGACGAGCGCGACCGTGGCGAGCCGGGAGGCCGCCCGTGGGTGATCGAGCCCGAGCCGCAGCACGAGCGCATCCGCCACCCGCGATGCCGGCGGACCGACGAGCCGGTCCTCGAGGACGCGATCGACGCGTGCGACGCCGCGCGCGAGGGCGAGGACGAGGTCACCGGCGGCGCGGCCGGCGGCCTGCACCACGTCCCGATCGAAGACGACGAC
>JBDHVD010000090.1:0-22585 GCA_039809525.1 Labilithrix sp.
TGGCCCGGCAGGCTCGCCTTGAGCATCGCGGTGCAGTCCGGGTTTCGTCCGAACGTCCCGGGCTGCGGCTTCTGCGGGCCTCGCGCGGCGTCGTAGACGAACACCTGCGGGAGGCTCGGCGTGTGCCCGTTGCCCGCGGCGACGATCGCGTACTCGCGGCCGTTCGTGGCGAGGTCCACGGGGAGCACCGCCGGCGGGATCAGGATGCTGTCCGCGCGCCCGGGCAGATCGAGGCGCGCGGAGGTGATCGTCGGCGCCGCGCATCCGTCCGTCGCGGGGCTGCCGTAGTAGCCCTGCGGGACGGTACCCGACGGGTTCTGCGGATCCTGCGAGACGATGGCCGGCTCCTCGTCCGGCGGATCCTGCGTCGGATCCTCCGGCGGGGCGGCGATCATGCGCCAGCCGAGGTTGCCGCCGCGCGTCTGCGCCTTGCTCTCGAGCACGCCGTCGCGCGAGAGCACGACGACGTCGGCGGCGCGGAAGCGGCTCACGTAGATCTTGCTCTTCGTGACCACGACGTCGCGCAGATCGACGTCGAGCTTCACGCGCCGCTCCGCGCGTCCGTCGAGCGGCGTCGAGACGAGCACGCCCTCCGCGCACGCGACGTGGATCGTGTCGGCGGTCGCGTCGTAGGCGATGCCGCGCGGCGCGATGCAGACGCTCCGCTCGGCGACGGTGCCGGTCGCCAGATCGATCGTCGCGACCTTGCCCGCGCTCCGCAGCGCGACGTGCGCCTTGCCGTGGACGTCGACGGCCACGCGCCCGGGCTCCGATCCCGCGGCGAGCTTCAGCGAGTGCTTCACCGTGCGGGACGGGACGTCGACGACGTACACGCGATCGCGATCGGGATCGGACGCGATCACGGCGCGTCCGTCGCGCGCCACGGCGAGCGTGCCTCCGGAGATCGGAGGCGGAGGCGTCTCGGCCGACACGATCTTGGTGAACGTCGGCTGCGCGGCCCCGGGGATCGGCAGCGGCGGAGGCGGCGCGTAGCTCTCGGTCTCGAAGGAGGTCCCGCTGCACGCGGAGAACGCGCCTGCGAGGAGCAGCGGCGAGAGCACGAGGAACGATCGACGGCGCATGAGACCCCCTCGTGGTGCGAGGCAAGCAGAAGACCGGTCGATGCGAGCCGGTGCGGATAGTCTCCGTCGCGGGCGGAGGGTTTTCAAGGCTGGGCCTGCTGGCACTCCGGCTTCGCGGTCGCGCGTTCCCAGAAGGCCTCCGTAGCCCCGCGACATTCGACGAGGATCCCGTCGTCGAACACGCAGGATCCGTAGTCGCACGTCACCTTCCGTACGCACCGATCGCCGAGCCGGGGACGCGCCCGCGGGCAGCCGTCCTGGTGCTTCGCCGGCACGCACGTCCAGACGTAGGGCCCCGCGTCGCCGCCGTCGTCGTCTCCCGCGTCGCCATCGGTCGAGGCATCGCCGATGCGTGAAGAATGCACGCATCCGCACAGGCCTTCGGGGTATTCGCAGAGGACCGACGGAGCCGTCGCGGGCTCCTCGCAGGCGCCGTCCGGTGCGTCGCCGAACGTGGAAGGACACGTGGTTGCGCACGTGCGCCCGACGCCACGACGCCACTCCGCGCTCGTGCACGTGAGCACCTCGTTGCACCCCACGTTCGCCGCGTCCCCGCGTTCGCACGACTGCGGGCCCGAGTACGTGCACACGGACCCCGCCTGCGCCGCTTCGCACGGCGACGGTGGCACCTCGGCCGGTTTGGAGTTGCCCGCGTCGAACGGCACGGGTGCCGGCGCGAAGCCGCGCGAGCCGGTGCTCGGATAGAACTTGTCCGAGTCGCAGGCCGCGACGAGCAGCGCGCCGTAGGCGACGAGACCGATCCCGACGAGCGTCGCAGCCGTCAGTCGCACGGCGCCGCCTCGATCTGCCAGACCTCGTCGCGGCACACCATGCGCGTGCCGCGCTTCGAGGAGCACTGACCGTAGTCGCAGTCCTTCTCTCCGAGGCAGACCCGTCCGAGCATCGGGCGCGCGACGGGGCAGCCCTCGGCGGGCTTCGTGCACACCCAGATCCGCGCATGCGCATGGGCACCGTCGCGACCGGTCGTGCACGCGCACGTCGCGCGCTCCGTCGTGCAGTGCAGCTCGTCCTCGTCGCCGGCGTCGGCCTCGCCGAGCGCGCCGAGGTCGCACGGCGCGCCGTCGACGATCTGCTCGGCGGGCGGGCAGCGCGCGGCGCACCGGTCTGCGGCCGTCTGCTCGGTCCAGTAGAGCGGCCGCGCTCCCGAGGAGGTGGACGACGCCGTGTCGGCGACGCAGACCCAGGTCGCGTTGCACCCCGGATCCGGCTGGCCGCCGTACTCGCAGATCGCGCCGCTCTGCGTGCACGGCGCGTTCTCCTCGGCCTCGCCGCGAGGGCAGGGGATGGCGGGCACGCGCGGCGTGACGAACCCGCCGTCCGCGCGCGAGATCGTGGTGGGGGGCGGCGGCGCGATCGGATCGGCGTAGAGCTTGTCGCAGGCGACGCCCGCGAGCGCGACGAGCGCCGCGTACCATCGTCGCGAACGGCTCATGGCGCGATCACCCATTCGCCGCGCAGGGCGAGCGCGCCGATGAGCCCGCCCCAGCGCGCGGCCGGGACGCCGGCGATGCGGACGACCATCTCGTGCGTCGTCGCCATGCCGACGGCCTCGCCGACGATGCGGAAGCTCCGCGTCACGCGGACCGACGTGGCGAACGTGCCGTACACGCCGGGGGCGACCAGGTCCTCGGAGGAGCGCTCGACGTTCGGTGCGTTCGCGCCGCCCGCGGCGACGTGCATCCAGAGCATCGCGTAGCCCGCGCCGAGGCGCGGCGTGAGGATCGCCGATTGCGGGAGGAACGACGCGAGGAAGCCGAAGCCGAACGTGGTCGGACGGTACGTCGCGCTCCCCGCGGCGGTGCTCACGTCGATCGGCGCGGGCGCGAACATGATCCACGGCACGGCGGCGGCGACGCGGGTGATGCCGATCTCCGCGTCGGCGGAGATCGCGAACGGCGCGCCGTCCCTGCTCGCGAGCACCGCCGGGCCGAGGCCCACCAGCGAACGCGGCGCGCTGCGCTCCTTCGGACCCTCGAGCTTCGGCGTGACCGCGTCCTTCGGCGGAGGAGCGGTCGTCGTGGCGGCGCCCGGCGCCGCGTCGGTGCCGCCGGCGACGATGGTGAGCGAGCGTGGCGTCGCGGCATCGGCGTCGCCGCGCAGGGCGAGCACCGCGCGGGCGGCGGCGAGCTCCTCGGCGCGATCGTCGGTGCCGCCGATGGCGAAGGTCTCCACGAGGACGACCTTGCCGTCGCTCGCGCGCCACACGCTGATCGCGTCCCCGTCGAAGCAGACCGCGGTGGGCGCGGGGAGCTCGTCGAGCAGGCGTACGACGACGTCGCGCGTGCACAGCGCGGTGGTCGCGGTCATCACCTCGCGCTGCATCGCGACGAGGTTCCGTTCGAGGCGCTGCCCGAGCGGCGCATCCGATCGGCCCAGGAGGAGCACGCGTTCAGGCGCCGCGTCCGCCACGCGCGGGACCATCGCGCCCGAGACGGCCGCGAGGGCCGCCGCTGCGAGCCGTCGCCGCTGTCGCCCCGCCGTCATCGGAGCTCGTGCGTAGCGAGGCGAGCGCCACGCGTCAACGCGCCCGCCAAGCACGCCGCTCCCCGCGTGTCCGAGGACGTGCCAAGGTCAGGTCGTGCCCTATCGCGCTCCCCCTCCGCCGCGCACGAAGGTGCTGCGCTTCTGTCTCGACGTCCTCGGGAAGCCCGGTCCGTGTCCGGAGCCCTGGGCGCTCATGGACGGCGGCGAGTGCCAGCGTACGTGCGGGCGCTGCGGGGCGACGGTCATCGACGTACACGCGATGGATCGCGTCGAGGCCGAGGCGTTCCTCGAGGAGCGTCTCGAGCGACCTCCGTTCGTCGACGTGTACGTGCGCGAGGACGGGCGGGTGACGACCTCTCCGTGCGTCGTGGGGCTCCGTCGCCTCCGCCTGCGGCGCGCGCTCGGCTTCGCCACGGCGATCGCCGTCGGGACGTTGCTCGCGCGCCTCTACGGCTGAGCGGGCTGGATCGCCGCCCACACCGTCTGGGCGAGCGCGCAGTTGTTCACCTGGCGCTTCATCGCGGCGCGCACCTGCGGATCGGTGACCGTGCGCTCCCCGGCGAACACGAAGCCGGCCTCCGCCGAGCGGCGCAGGCGCACCATCTCGACGCCCTTCTTCAGATCGAGGATGTGCACGCGGACCGGGTGGGCCACCTGCTGGAGCTCGGCGCCGGTGACCTTCCCGCCGTCGACGGCGAGCTCCTCGGCCTCCGGCACGTCCTCGTCGAGGACGAGGAGGAAGAACTGCGCGCGCTTCACGATGTTGATCGCGATCGGGATCTCGGTCTTCTGCGCCTTCTCGTACTGGAGCTCGAAGGCGCGGACCCGCAGCTCGTCGGGCGCGTCCTTCACCTCCTGCGCCCAGCCGTCTTCGAGCACGCGCGTCGACTGGTAGGCCAGCCGCAGGTTCCAGGGCTGGTCCTCGTCGCCCGTGCCCGCGTCCTCGCCCTTCGCCAGCGCGGCGATCGACGGGTTGTTCTGGCGGAGCAGACACGCGGCGAACGCATCGCGCGCAGACTCGCGGGCCTGCTTGCGCAGCGACTCGACGTCCTTCGCGTCGGCGACGCGCGAGCGGAGGTAGATGCCGGGCGAGCTCCGGAAGTCCCAGCTCGCGGCGTCGGGCGCGACCATGTCGCCCTTGAACTCGCCGGTCGCGGCGTCGACGGTGAGCTTCTCGATCTTCTCGCGGAGGGGGAACCACTCGGCTCCGACCGTCTTCACCGCGGCGCGCTGCTTCTCGAGCAGCTCCTCCTTCTTCGACGCGAGCGAGTGCGTCGAGATGAAGTACGCGCTCGTCAGCGTCAAAAGAGCGACCCCGCCAACGACGAGCGCGACGGGGCCGGTGATCCGATTCGACTTCTTCGTACCCCGCAGCGAGCGGGCGTCTTCGATTGCCTTGAGGCCGACAGCGCGCGGCTTCTCGTCCTTCTCAGCCACCGCCGTGGTTATCCGTCTTCGGGAGCCCGTTCACCATGAAGCTGACGTTCGGGTAGCCCGAGAACGCCGCCGTCTGGAACACGCTCTTCACGACGACCGCCTTCACGTCCTGATCGATCTGGAGCACGACGACGCCCGGGAAGTCCTTGCCCGGGTGGAGCTGCTTCCAGACTTCGCGCTTGCTCTTGAGGATGTTGAAGAGCTCGTCGATGCGCTGGAGGCGGTTCGAGTCCTCGATCGCGCGCGTGTTGCCGGCGGGGTTGCCGTCGACGAGGATCGCGCTGCCCGCGATCGCCACCATCGGCGCGTCGATCATGTCGAGCGTGTTCTCCGCGTCCGGGAGCTTCACGTTCTTCGCGGTCGGCGTCTCGCCCGAGGCGTTGAAGGAGATGAGGAGGAAGACGACCGTGACGACGAGGAAGTCGATCATGCTCGTCAGCGAGAGCGAGGCGCTGGTCGCACGCGCGCCGTGGCCCGTCACCTTCTTCTGGACGAACTTGAGCGGCACTGCATGCATCAGGCGGCGGCCGGGTTCATGAATCGCCATGGCTCGCTCCTTTCAGTTCACCGCGAAGGTGACGTTGAACGCGGGGACCTGCTCGGCCTTGCCCGCGATGTTGAAGGGGCGCTTCGCCTGGTAGATCGCGTCGATGACGCCGATCAGGTAGACGTACGCCGTCTCGTTGTCGGTGTGCAGGATCGCCTGGTCGAACTTCTTGTCCGAGGCGTCGCGGTGCGTGCCGACCGTCTTCCACTCCGCCTCGATCTTCTGAGCGAGCTCGGGGAAGCGAATCTGCTTCTTGCCGTCCTTCAGGACGAGGTTGTCCTTCCGGGGCACGTCGACGGTGCTGATGACCGTTCCCGACTGCTTCCAGATGAGGACGAACTTGTCCGGCGAGCGCATCTCGACGTGGAGCTGCTTCTCCGGCTCGACCTTGTCAGGCTCCACCTCGCGCGGAGGACCGGGCACCTGGGCATCCGCGTTGATGCGGGCCATGTGCGTCCACACCGCCGTGATGAGCAGGAACGAGATGGTCACCATGAGGAGGTCGATGAACGGGATCATGTTGATCTCCGAATCGAGCGTCCTCCGCCCTCCACCGCCTCCGCCGACGTTTACGCCACCCATGCTTCACTCCGAATCGAGCATTGCGGGGCTCGCCTCGCAAACGAGCCCCGCGTTCATGGCTGTCTCACTACAGAACACCGTTACCGAACCAAGTTCCCTGCGGTGACTCTCCGAGCTGCTCTTTCGAGCACGTGCTCTCTCGAGCTCCCGCAGGGAGGTGCCGTCAGGCGGCGACCGCAGAGAGGTTCACCTTCTGGCGGTTGGTGACGACGAGGTTGAGCACCTGGACGCTCGCCTCGTTGATGTCGTCCTCGAGCTGCTGCGTCTTGCCGTTGAGGATGGCGAAGCCGATGAGCGCGATGATGGCGACGAAGAGGCCGAACCAGGTGCAGTGCATGGCCTCGGAGATACCTTCCGCGAGGATGCGCGCCTTCTGGGCCGGGTCGACGCTCTCGCCGGAGACCGCGCCGAAGCTGATGATCAGACCGGTGACGGTGCCGAGGAGGCCGGTGAGCATCGCGAGGTTCGCGAGGAGGGCGAGGAAGCCCGTGCGCTTCGCGATCTTGGGGATCTCGCGGAGGGCCGCTTCATCCATCGCCGCCTGGACCTCTTCGTCGGGGCGGTTCACCTTCACGAGGCCCGCCTGGACGATGCGCGCGAGCGGCGCGTTCGCGGCCGAGCACATCTTCACGGCCTTCGCGACGTCGCCGGCGAGGATGCACTTCTGCATCGTGGCGAGGAACACGTCCTTGTTGATCGACGAGCCGTACAGGTAGAGCGCGCGCTCGATGATGATGCCGATCGTGAAGATCGACCACATCAGGATGATGCTCATCATGAGCACGCCGCCCTCTTTGTATGCCTTCCACAGACCAGCCATGTTGCTCCGTCCTTCTCGGGGCTCTATCTGCCCGCTGTGATCTTCGCTGCCTCGCCCTCTCTGTGAGGAGAAAGTTGCGAGGTGAAGTTTGTCGTCCGTGTATGTCTCTCGCGTGGTGCGAGAGAGAAGTCTCTGATTCGTCCCCGCCCGTGATGCCGCGCCTCCGTGCAGGGGGCGCGAACGATATCGTCGCTCGTGCAAACGACGCAAGCGTCCTCTGGTACTTCCCGACTCTCTCCGTTTGCTCGTTCGCCTTCGTCCGCAGCCTCCGCGGTCCGTCACGCGACGGGTCTTGCGATCCGATCGCGTGATCCTGCGCGGCCGGGCGGAAGTCTGACGGTTCAGACATGGACCCGTCAATAGAGTTTGGGCCGCTGGATCCGTTTTAGATGGCGGCAAACGTTTGCAGTGTCGCTAGCTTGGCGAATGTTGCAGACACGCTGTAATGCCTACACTCCAGCTTGTGGGTGAAATCTGGAGCGCCGTCCGGGAGAGGCCCCGCGGGAACCGCGCGAGGTGCCGGGCGGACCACGTGTGGGACGTCGGGCCCATGCATTCTGCATGCAGTCGCTTCGCGAAGCACTTCGCGAAGGAGCGGCGGCCGACCGGTGCGCGAAGCGCGCCGTCACCCGCCGGGCAAACGACACGGGAACGGAAAATGAGCGCCCCGGTCCGCGAGCGCCCGTCGTTGACTTCGCGAAAGCACCCCAGGTATCGTGCTCGCTGCGGTTGGACTACGCTCGCGAAATACATGTAGAGACCCGCGTTTTTCTCTGCTTTCGTGCGGCGCGCGCGCATTCGAGTTTCGAGTGTTCGGGATCAGAAAGGAGCATCGGGGATGTTCGTGGCTCTCTTGAGCGGCCTGGGTAGCGCGCCTGCGGCGTCGGGCGGTGGTGGTGGCGAGGTCGGCTTCATGGCCGCCTTCAAGGAGAACCCCACCTTCCTCTCGATCAACTTCGTCGTGAGCGCCATCGTCATCGCGCTCATCGTCGAGCGCGCGGCGTTCCAGCTCGGGAAGTACCGCGTGAACTCGAAGGAGTTCTTCGCGCAGATCAAGAAGCTCGTCACCGCGGGCAACATCGACCGCGCGATCAAGCTTTGCGACGCCGGCGACTACCCGACGCTGCAGCTCGTGAAGGCGGGCCTCACGCACGCGAACAAGGGCGCCGACGAGATCGACGCGGCGATGAGCGAGAAGATCGGCGAGCTCAAGCCGCAGGTCGAGAAGCGCATCGGCTCGCTGTGGTCGCTGGCGAACATCGCGACCCTCGTCGGCCTCCTCGGAACGGTCCTCGGCCTGATCCACACGTTCGGCGCGGTCTCCGCGCCCGGTCTCTCCGCGGCCGACCGTCAGCGCATCCTCGCGAACGGTATCGCGGAAGCGATGTACAACACCGCGCTCGGCCTCGGCATCGCGGTCATGTGCATGATCGCGCACCTCATTCTCCACCAGCGCGCGAAGACCATCCAGCACGACCTCGACGCCACGCAGGAGCGCGTGTTCAACCTCCTGACCATCCAGACCCGCCCCGGCGGTTACTGATCGACCCTCTCACGAGGTCAAGGCGATGGCCGAGGAGAAACTCAGCGCAGCGCAGCGGAGCAAGATCCGCCGCCTCTCCGCCCCGAGGGAGCACTCTCCCGACGAGGCCGGCGGCGAGCTCAACATCGTCCCGTTCCTCGACATCGTCACGAACGTGCTGATGTTCGTGCTCGCGACGATCAGCGTGACGTTCACCGCGACGATCGACACGTTCCCTCCGCGCGCGGGCGCCGGCGCACGCGCGCCGACGACGCCGACGCTCGGCCTCACCATCCTCGTCGTCCCGGACGGCTTCAGCATGAAGGCGCGCGGCGGCAACGTCGCGCCTGGATGCAACGACACCGGTCCGGGCATCGCCATCCCGAAGAAGGACGGCGACTACGACTACGTCGCGCTGAAGGCGTGCGCGGCGAAGCTGAAGGGCGCCGCGCCCGAGTTCAAGGACGAGATGGGCGTCACCGTCAGCGCGAACCCGCCGATCCCGTACCAGGCCGTCATCAGCACGATGGATGCGGTCCGGAAGAACGAGGCGGGCGAGGACATGTTCCCCGAGGTCACCTTCGGAGTCGCCCGATGAACCAGCCTCCGCAGAACCGCGCTCCCCAGGGACCCGGCGGACCGCCTGCAGGGACCCCGCCGCCCGGTGGGGGCGCGCCGCCCGCTCGTCAGAAGCCGGCGAGCATGGCGAAGTACAAGCGCGAGCTCCGCAAGGCGATCACGAAGCGGCACCAAGAGCCGGAGATCGACTTTCTCAACATCACCGCCATGCTCGACATGATGACGATCATCCTCGTCTTCTTGCTCAAGAGCATGAGCCAGTCGGCCGCCTCGATGCCCCAGTCGGGCGACCTGACGATGCCGAAGAGCGTGCTGACGACCGAGGCCTCGCAGGAGGGCGTCGCGGTCCTCATCTCGCGCAGCCAGATCATCGTCGACGACAACGTGATCTGCCCGGTGCCGGCGGACGCGACCCACGGCGTCGAGGGCAAGTACAAGCGCAGCGGTCCGACCGACCTCTACATCGTGCCGCTCGCCAACTCGCTCCAGAGCTGGCGCGAGCGCGATCGGCAGGTCCGTCTCGCGACGGGCAAGGACCCCAGCGCGAGCGAGGCGATCGTCATCGCGGACTCCGGTACGCCGTACCGCCTGCTCACCGAGGTGCTCTTCACGCTCGGCCAGTCCGAGTTCGCGAAGTTCCACCTGATGGTGCTCCAGGGCAAGTAGCCCGCGCAAGTAGCCCGCGAAGGCGCCCGACGGTGTGCCCGCGCGGTCCGCGCCGCGGGGCGACGAAGAAAAGGAGCCGGCGTCTCGACGACGCGGCTCCTTTCGTTCGTTCGGGCCCCGATGCGAGGGGCGCGCGCTCAGAGATCGACGCAGACGCCGTACGCGTCGAAGCAGCACTCGCTCGCCTTGCACGAGCCGCCGAGGAGTCCGCACGTGCGCGGCGTGGACTTGTTGATCTCGGCGAGCGCCTTGACGACGAACAAGGGATCGTTCGCGTCGCAGCTTCCGCCCGTACCCGTGTTGCCCGCGTCCGGCGGAGGCGTGCTCGCGTCCTTCGGCGTCGTCCCCGAGTCCTTCGAGGCCGTCTTCGCGTCCGACCCCGCATCGGCCGGCGGCTGCGCCGGCGGGTTCGACGGCGGCAAGCGCGCGCTCTCGCCCTCCGGCTCCGCCTTGCTCGTGTCGCTGGCCGGCGCGCCGAGGTCGTCGTCGACCGGCGACGCCGCGCACGCCGCGAGCGCGGCGACGAGGGCGCTGGCGCCGACGAGGACGGCGAGCTTGAGCGAGGGACGACGCGAGACGGGCGCGGTATTACGCATGGGCTTGCACTGTAGCAACCAGGCATCAGCGGATCGGGCTCGATCCGGTGATCGAGACTTCATGGTGACAACTACTTCCGCGCACATCGGCAGCGCAGATCGACGGGCGCGCGAGATCCCGTGTTAGCTTCGCCGGCGTGAAACGAGCCGTCGTCTTCTTCTTCGCCTTCGCCTGTGTCGGTCGCGCGCTCCTCGGCTGCGTCGAGCGCTGTCAGATGGGCGACCCGCGCGCCCAGTGCAATGCGTACGGCGCGCCGGACAAGTACAACGACGCCGGCTTCGTCCACGCCGAGGACGCCGCGGCGACGGACTGAGCGCACCGTCGCTCAGCGCGCGCGGAGCACGCCGCAACGCTCGCGCACGCACACGCCGACGATCACCGGCTCGGTCTCGAGCGACGCCGCCGATCGGTCCGTGGCCGCGACGACGAACGACGCCTCGAGCTCCGCGCCGGGCGCGATGTCCTTCATCATGAGCTCGTAGGGCTCGGGCGACACGGGCATGGGGCCGGTCTTCGCCGAGGCCACGTACAGGCGCGGCCCGTCGAAGCCGTTCAGGCGGGTCGCGCGCGCCCCGTGGTTCGTGACGCGAACCTTCACCGCGCACGATCCCGCGTGGCCCTCCTTCGGACCGCACGCGATCGACACGAACGACGCCTGCACGTCGCCGACCTTCGTCCGATCGCCTGCGGTGGCGCGGAGTCGATCGAAGATCGCCGGGCGCTGCGCCTCGAGGCGCGCGACGGCGGCATCGGCCGCCGCGACGCGCTTCGCCACCCGGGCGTCGTCCCAGCCGGCGAGGGCGGCGGCGTCGTTCGTCGCGTTCCGCGCGTGGGCGATCTCGAGGAGCGGCCAGCCCCAGTCGAACGTCGCGCCGGAGAGCTGCTTCCGCGAGAGCGTCGCGATCGCCGCGTCGGCCTTCGCCGTCTCGCCGGTGACCGCCGCGCGGAGCGCGTCACCGGCGAGCTCGCGGCACTCCACCGCCGCTCCCTTGTCCATCGCGGTGAGCGGACCGTCCGCACGCGTGAGCGTCTGTCGCGACAGCAGCGTGAGCTCGAGCACGTCGCGATCGAACACCTGGAGCTGGACGCGTTCGCCCTTGCGCAGCGTGACGAGCGGCGCCGACACGAACGCGAGGTTCCCGTCCTCGGGGCCGTCGACCGCGACCTCCGGCGTCGCGCCGAACGCCGCGCGGAAGTGCACGTCGTCTCCGGCGAACGTGTCCGCCTTGTTGAACGTCTGCGCGCGGCAGATGACGAACCCCCGCTGCACGTCGCCCGAGAGCGGCGACGCGCGGAGGAACACGTCGAGCGGCTGCGCATGCTGCGGCGCATACGGGCGGGTCGGTGTTCCCCGCAGCGTCGGATCGATGCGGGCCCACGCGGGGCGCGCCTTCAG
This sequence comes from Labilithrix sp., assembly GCA_039809525.1. GTDB lineage: Bacteria > Myxococcota_A > Polyangia > Polyangiales > Polyangiaceae > Labilithrix. The sequence goes on from JBDHVD010000090.1 coordinate 11,734, forward strand.
GCTCGCCGCCGGCGTGCCGGGCGGAGGCGCGGGCTCGTCGGCGACCGGCGCCGTGGGATCGCCGACGTCGCTCGCCTCGTCCGGCTCGTCGGCGATCGGCGCGACCGACGCGAAGGGCAACGGCGCCTCGTGCGGCGCCGGCTCGACGCGCGCCGACTTGAAGCGCTTCTTCAGCGTGTGCGCGCCGAAGGAGACGCCGACGGCCACGATCGCGACGACGCCGAACGCGGCCCACTTCTGCGCGGAGTCTCGCGGGGGCGGCGCGTACATGCGTCTCCCCGGAGTATACGTCCGCGAAGGCGGAGCGCTCCCCTCAGATGCTGGTGAGGAGCCCGGTGGTGCGGGTGGGCGAGACGTAGAAGCGGCGCATCGAGACGTTCATCAGCAGGCCGATGCCGATCATGATCGTGAGCACGCTCGATCCGCCCGCGGAGAAGAGCGGGAGCGTGACCCCGACGACGGGCAAGATCCCGGTGACCATCCCGAGGTTGAAGAACGCGTGCCAGAAGATGAGCGAGCCGACGCCGATCGCCAGGACGGCGCCGAACCGGTCCTTCGCCGTCGCGGCGATGCGGATCGCCCACAGCACGAGGAAGCCGTAGAGCGAGACGAGGACGACGCAGCCGATGAAGCCCCAGTCCTCGGCGAACACGGCGAAGGGGAAGTCGGAGTGCTGGTCCGGCAGGAACAGGAACTGGTTCTGCGTCCCGCGCATGAAGCCCTGGCCGGTGAGCCCGCCGGCGCCGATGGCCACGCGCGCGTGGTGCGCGTGCCAGCCCGAGCCGAGCAGGTTCGCCTCGGGGTTCAAGAACACGAGCACGCGCTGCTTCTGGTAGTCCTTCAGCACGTACGTCCAGAGCAGCGGCAGCGCGATGGCGGTCGCGACGACGAACGTGACGAGGCTCTGCCAGCGGATGCGCGTGAGCAGCGCGATCGTCGCGAAGATGAGCGCATGGATGAGCGCGGTGCCGAGGTCGGGCTGCTTGAGGACGAGCAGCGTCGGGATCGCGGCGAGCACCGCGGGCGCGACGAGGTCCTTGAGCGAGCGGGCCTCGGTCCGCGGATCGTCGTGCAGGTACTTGGCGAGCGCGATGATCATGAACAGCTTCATGAACTCGCTCGGCTGGAAGCTGAAGCTGCCTATCTGGATCCACCGCGAGCTACCCCGGATGTCCTTGCCGAGGATGAACACGAGGATGAGCAGGACGATGCCGATGCCGTAGAGCAGGTATCCGAGGCGCTCGTAGTGGCGATAGTCGATCACCGCGACGCCCGCCGCGAGGATGCCGCCGAAGACCAGCCAGTAGACCTGCTGGATGTAGATCTCCGAGAGCGCCGCCTTCGAGACGCTCGTCGCCGAGTAGAGGTTCACGACGCCGATGACGGCGAGCGCGCTCGCGGTGAGGAACAGCGTCCAGTCGAAGTTGTCCCGCGGCATCCCGAAGAAGCGCGCGGTGTCGCGGCGGCTCGAGCGCATCACGGAGGGTCCTTCTCTTCGTCGTCGTGCGGCGGGGCGGGGTCCGGATCGGGCGCGGGCGTGGGCGCGGGGGCGGCCGCGGGCGCGACGGGCTTCGGCGCGGGCGCGTCCTTCGCGTCCGGCTTCTTGTCGCGGCCGCCGTCCTTCGACGCGACCGCCTTGGCCGCACGCACCTGCTGGAGGCGGTGGTAGTCGCGGATCACCTGCATCGCGATCGGCGCGGCGACCGTGGGACCCGAGCCGCCGTGCTCGACGAGGACGACCACCGCGATCTCGGGCGCCTTCGCCGGCGAGTACGCGGCGAACCACGCGTGGTCGCGGGAGAGGTACCAGGCCTTCTTCGGATCGTCGGCGCCGGTGTTCACGTAGCCGGTCTGCGCCGTGCCGGTCTTGCCGGCGACCTCGAGGTTCTTGTCGCGGACCGGGAACGCCGTGCCCTTGTCGTCGTTGACGACGGCGTAGAGCGCCTCGTTCACGCGCGCGAGGTTCTCGGGCGCGATCTTCGCCTTCTGGCGCACGCGGGGAGGGAAGTCCTGCACCACCGCGCCGTCGCTCGTCTCGACCGCGCGCACGAGCTGCGGCGAGTACACCGTCCCGCCGTTCGCGAGGGCGGCGTACGCCAGCGCGAGCTGGAGCGGCGTCACCGTCGTCGCGCCCTGGCCGATCGAGGTGTTGAGGGTGAAGCCGATGCGGAACTGTCCCTTGTAGTGGAGCGCGTACCACGAGCGCGTCGGGATGCGCCCCGGCGATTCGGGGTTCACCCCGATGCCCGTCTTCTGACCGAGGCCGAACTCGCTCGCGACGCGCGCGATCCGGTCCATGCCCACCGTCTCGGCGAGCTTGAAGAAGTAGATGTTGCACGACTCGGCGATCGCGTCGTGCATGTCGACCTTGCCGTGCACGTGCGCGCAGCGGAAGATTCGCCGGCCGAAGTAGAGGAAGCCGTCGCAGCGCTCCTTCTCGCCCGGCGGCACGAGGTGGTCCTCGAGCGCCGCGAGCGCGCTGAACGGCTTGAACGTCGAGCCGGGGTGGAAGACGCCCGACATCGTCTTGTCGAGCATCGGCCGCAGCGGGTCGGTGTAGAGCTTGTTGAACGTCTCGCGGATGCGATCGCGTCCGGAGCCGCCCGCGAGATCGTTCGGATCGAAGTCCGGCTTCGAGTAGAGCGCGAGGAGGCGCCCGGTGCGCACGTCGACCACCACGATCGCGCCCGCCGCGTGCGGGCGCATCGCGCGCTCGGCCGCCTGCACGAGGTCGATGTCGACCGTGAGGCGCACGTCGCGCCCGGGGAGCGGCTCCTGCCGCGACGGCGAGTCGAGGAGGCGATCGGCGTCGGGGCCGGTGCGGTAGCGGCCGCGCGCATCGACGACGCGCTTCTCCCAGCCGCGCTGGCCGCGGAGGTAGCTCTCCCACGCGCGCTCGACGCCGGTCGCGCCGACGATGTCGCCCGGCTCGTAGCTGAGCGGGTTGAGCTTCTGCCGCTCGTCGGCCGGCAGCTGCTCCCAGCCCTTCGGGCGGTACTTCGCGAGCGTCTCGGCGTCGATCTCGGCGGTGTACCCGAGCATGTGCACGCCGAGGTTCTTGTACGGGTAGTAGCGGATCGGCTGGCTGACGACCTCCGCGCCGGTCATCTCCGCCTGGTGCTGCTTCACCTCGGCGACGATGTCGCGCGCCACGTCCTCCTTCACCAGGATGGGGCGCCAGCAGGGCGAGCGATCCTCGTCCGTCGTGCAGGCCTCGCGGATCCGGTCGGCCATGCGCGCGCGCTCGTCCGGGTTGAGACGGAGCGTGTCGGCGATGCGCGTCCAGCTGTCCGTGTCGTCGGAGGCGCGCGTCCGCTTCTGCGGGCGTGCGCTCGGCATGACGCGCCCGGGGACGATCATCACGTTGAACGAAGGCCGGCTCGACGCGAGGATCCGCCCGTTCGCGTCGCGGACGATCCCGCGCGTCGTCGGGATGGTCACGCGGCGGATGACGTTCTCGTGCGCGGTCTGCGCGTAGTCCGCGCCCTTGACCACCTGCAGGTGGAAGAGGCGGATGCACACGGCGGCGAACGCCGCGAACGCGGCGAGCGCCATCCAGCGATAGCGCTTGCGGAACTCGCTGACGTCGGAGCGCGGGACGAGGAGGTTGCTCACGACCGAGCCGCCTCCTTCTGCGATCCGGTCATCGTCGCGGTGTGGATGCGCTGCGCGATGCGGAACACGATGGGCGCGACCGCGCCCGTCGCGAGCACGTGCGGGACGGTGATCGGATAGAGCGAGCGCGGCACCCACGGATCGCGCCCGAAGATCGCGATCAGCACGAGGATCATCACGCAGTGCACGAGCGTGAACGCGAGCGCGAGGACGAGCTGCATCAGCGTCGTCTGCGCCGCGAGCCGCACGCCGGCCGCGCGGGCGAGGACGTAGATCGCGACGTACGTGAAGGTGTAGAGGCCGATCGGCGCGACGCCGACGAGATCGGTCAGGTAGCCGAGGGCGAACGCCACGCATGCGCCGCGGACGAGCGAATACTCGTGCACGCCCATGAAGATGATGAGCGGCAGCACGAGCGACGGCACGAGGCCGGGCACGACGAGATCGTGCTTGGCCGAGAACATCCAGCCGACGAGGCGCAGGATCAGCCCGACGATGCGAAACAGGTTCGACTGGACGAGGAGCAGCACCACGCCCGCCACGAAGAACGCGGTGTTCCTCATGGCTTGCTCTTCGCCGAGGCGGTCGACCCCTTCTTTCCTGCAGGCTCCTCGCCCTCGTCGGTCGGCGGGGTGACGAGGATCTGCACGGAGTCGAGCCGCGAGAAGTTCACCGTCGGCGTCGCCTCGATCTCCTGATCGCGGCCGGGCTCGCGCTTCAGCACCTTCGTCACGCGGGCGACCGGCAGCCCCTTCGGGAACCACTTGCCCTTGCCGCTGGTGACGAGGAGGTCGCCGATCTCGACCTCGTCGCGCGAGTCGACGTTCTCGACCTTGCAGTAGTACTTCGATGCGTCGCCCGTGCCGCGGACGAACCCGCGCGCGTGCGTGCGCTCGTCCTCGACGTCCACGCCGAAGCGCGCGTCGACCGAGAGCTGGACGTGCACCGAGTCGCTCTCGACGTGGAGGACGGAGCCGACGACGCCGTCCGGCGAGATCACCGGCATGTGCTCGCGGACCTTCTGCGACTGGCGATCGAGCACCAGCTTCGTGATGCGGAAGAACTCGGTGACGTCGCGCCCGACGACCTGGGCGGAGACGAGCTCGCCGGCGACCGACTGCTTGAGCTGCAGCTGGCGCTTGAGCTCGCGGTTCTCCGCTTCCTTCTGCTCCAGGCGGTGTACCTGTTCGCGGAGCCGCGCGTTCTCGTAGGCCAGGCGGTCGTTGTCCGCCTTCACGTCGACCAGATAGACGTAGCTCTCCCAGACGTTCGAGATGCCGCGCGCGAGGCTCGAGGCGGCGAACTCGATCGGCGCGCTGATCCGCAGGATGACGCGATCGAGCGCGTTCAGGTTCTGCGGCGACTTCATGTTCGCGCGCAAGAAGAAGAACGGCACGGCGAGGAGGACGACGACGACCCCCACGTCCCGGTACCGCTTGAACGCCGACACTGCCTACTCCGCGCTCACCTCGGCGTCAGCCGATGGTGACTTCCTTCAGGAGCTCCATGTGATCGAGCGTCTTGCCGCTCCCGAGGACGACCGCGCTGATCGGATCGTCCGACACCATGACCGGCAGCCCGGTCTCTTCGCGCAGGAGCACGTCGAGGTTCGCGAGCAGCGCGCCGCCGCCGGTGAGCACGACGCCCTTGTCGACGATGTCCGCCGCGAGCTCGGGCGGCGTCTTCTCGAGGGCGAGGAGGACGGCCTCGACGATGCTGTTGATCGGCTCGCTGAGCGCCTCGCGGATCTCGTCCGAGTTGACGACGACCGTCTTCGGGATGCCCGCGACGAGGTCGCGCCCCTTCACCTCGGTCGTCTTCTGCGTCTCGAGGGGGTAGGCGTTGCCCACCTCCATCTTGATGCGCTCGGCGGTCTGCTCGCCGATCGCGAGGTTGTACTTGCGCTTCAGGTACGCCTGGATCGCGTCGTCCATCTTGTCGCCGCCGACGCGGACCGACTGCGAGTAGACGATGCCGGCCAGCGAGATGACCGCGACCTCGGTGGTGCCGCCGCCGATGTCGACGACCATGTTGCCCGAGGGCTCGGTGATCGGCAGGCCCGCGCCGATCGCGGCCGCCATCGGCTCCTCGATCAGGTACACCTCGCGGGCGCCGGCGCTCTCGGCGCTCTCCTTCACCGCCCGCTTCTCGACCTCGGTGATCCCGAAGGGAACGCAGATGATGATGCGCGGCTTCACCAGCGTGCGCCGGTTGTGCGCGCGCGCGATGAAGTAGCGGAGCATCGCCTCGGTGATCTCGAAGTCGGCGATGACGCCGTCTCGGAGCGGGCGGACCGCCTTGATGTTGCCCGGGGTGCGCCCGAGCATCTCCTTCGCCTCGCGCCCGACAGCGAGGACCTTGTTGCCCCCGCGCGCGTCGCGCTGGACCGCCACGACGGACGGCTCGCAGGAGACGATGCCCTTCCCCTTCACGTAGATGAGGGTGTTCGCGGTCCCGAGATCGATCGCCAGATCGTTCGAGAAGAGGCCGTGGACCCAGTCGAAGATCATCGGGGAGGGGGGAGGAGGGTGCTGCGGGGAGACTGCGCGCTGCGAACAGCGAACAGCGAGCTGCGGCCGAAGGCGGCGAGGCCGCGGCCTGAATAGCACAGGCAGACCCTCTGTCTACCCCGCAAAGCCCCGACCGCTGCGCGGACGAGCAGGTCCGATGGAGCACGAAAGGCCCGCGATCCGAGTGGACCGCAGGCCTCCGCGAGGAAGAACCGCGAAGGGCGATCAGCCCTTCGAGATCTTGCCTTCCTTGTGCGGGTGATGGGCGCGGCAGCTCGAGCAGAACTTCTTGATCTCGAACTTCTCCGCCATCGTGCGCTTGTTCTTGGTCGTCACGTAGTTCGCGCGATTGCAGTTCGCGCACGTCATCTTGATGATGTCACGCATGGGAAGGCTCCGGGTCGCGGCAATCTAGTCGTGCGGTTTTCCACGTCAAGCACGACGGTGGCCGCGTGCTCAATCGTCGTCTTTGTCCGGAAGCGCTCCGCGCCAGTCGAAGTCTTCCTTCTGCTCGAGGCGCTCGCGACGCGTACCGCGGCCCTTCTTGCCGCCGCCTTCGCCGCCGCCCTCGCCGCCGCCGCCCTTGCGGCGTCGGTCGCTGTCGAACGTCTTGCGTGACGCGGGAGGCGGGCCGCCGAACGCGGGCGGGCCGCCGAAGCCGCCGCCACCGCCGCCGAAGCCGCCACCGCCGCCGAAACCGCCACCGCCGCCGGCGTAGCCGCCGCCGCCGAAGCCGCCTTCGGGACGCGGCGGACGCTCACCCTTCGGGTGCGCGATGTTCACGACGAGCCGCCGGCCGCGGAGCTCCGCGGTCTTCAGCTGCTCGGAGGCGGTCTTCGCGGTCTCGGACGAGGACATCGTCACGAAGCCGAAGCCGCGCGGACGACCGGTCGCGGCGTCCATCGGGAGATGCACGCGGACGACGGAGCCGTCGCCGGCGACGCCGTTGATGAGCGTCTCCACGTCGGCCTGCGTGCAGTCGTACGGCAGGTTGCCGACGTACAGCGTCCGGTCGGGCGCCTGCTGCGGACCACCGCTGCGCGGGCCGCCGGGGCCGGCCGAGCGCGGACCGCTCGACATCGGACCGCCTTCACCCTTGCGCGGCGGCTCCGCCTGGAACGGGCGCACCGAGATCGATCGCCCGCCCTGGAGCGATCCATCGAGTGAGTCGCGTGCCGACTGCGCCTCTTGGGGCGTCGACATCGTCACGAACCCAAACCCTCGAGGACGGCCCGTCATGCGGTCCTTCGGGAGGCTGACGCTCACGACCTTTCCGCCGGTCGCTTCGAAAATTTGCTTCAGCACCTCTTCCGAAACGCTGTCTGGGAGTCCTGCTACGAACAGCTTCGCTTCTTCGTTCCCGCCTGCCATGACCAATTGACCTGAACGGACCTCCCAAAAAACGCTTCGCCAAAAAATGCTTCGTCGATGCTTCGATCGACAGCCCTGGACGTACCACACCCTGCGTGGGCTGTGACCAACGTCACGATATCGTTTGCGAGCCCGCCGTCAACTGAGCCGTTTGCGAAGCGGCATCGGGGATCCCTCCCCCGGCGGGGATCGAAAAGCTGAACGTAGACCCACGCTTGAGGCCATCCGGGCCGGGCGCGTCGTCGCTCTCGACCCACGCGCGCCCGCCGTGGCTCTCGGCGATGTGCTTCACCAGGGCGAGCCCGATGCCGCTCCCGCGCACCGGCTGACCTGCGCCGCGGCTCCCCGAGAGCCGCACGAAGCGCTCGAAGATGCGGGTGCGATCCTCGGCCGGCACGCCCGGGCCGCGGTCGACGACGTCGACGCGCACGGCGGCCGCTTCGCGCTTCGCGCGGATGATGATCTCTTCGCCGTCGGGCGCGTACTTGAGGGCGTTGTCGACGAGGTTCACCACCGCGAGCTGGATCGCGCGCTCGTCGATGCGCGCGCGCGGAAGGTTGGGCTCGACGTCGACGACGAGGTTCACGCCCTCGCGCTCGGCGCGGTAGCGGAGGACGTTGGCCGCGCGCGTCACCGCGTCGCCCACGTCGCCCTCGGTGAACTCGTAGCTCCCGCGGCCGCGCTCGAGGCGCGCGAAGTCGAGCACGTTCTCGATCAGCGCGGACAGGCGCTCGCTCTCGCGCACGATGATGTCGAGGTACTCCTGCCTCTTCGCATCGCTCTGGACGCGGCCGGACTGCAGCATCTCGGCGAACATCCGCACGAGCGCGAGCGGCGTCTTCAGCTCGTGGCTGACGTTCGCGACGAACTCGCTCTTCAGCGCGGAGACCCGGCGCTCCTTCTCCGCGACGAGCACCATCGCGATCGCGCCCGCGACGATGACGATCGCCGAGAGGCTCACCATGGTGATCTCGAGGAGGCGGCGGTTCTGGACGCGCGACGCGAGCTCCTCGCTCGCCTGCGGCGAGACCTGCACGCGCCAGTTGTAGAGCGTCGTCGGGAAGCGCACGCCGACGGTGAACTCGCCGGTATGCAGCGGCGGGCCGTAGATGATGCGGCCCTCCTCGTCGACGACGTTCACGCGGCTCGGCGCGCCGGCGGACTGGTTCGGATCGCTCGCGAGCGTCGGCAGCGCCTCGCGGACGATGCGTCCGATGTCGTGCCACGCCACGACGACGTAGCGCCGCCCCTGGTGGACGCGCTGCCAGTAGCTGAGGAGATAGCTCTGCGAGCCGATCCCCAGCGCGCCGCTCGGGAGCAGGTACTCGCGGTGCAGGTGGCGCAGCTCGTCGGGCGGCTGCGTCGCGAGCTCCATGTCCCCGAGCATGCGATCGACGAGCAGGCGCCGGAACGCCTCCTCCTCGGCGAACGCGCCGCTCGCGCGCGAGGCGAACGCCACCACCGTGCGCGTGTCGTCGAGGACGAGGATCGCGCGGACGGTCGGCGTCTCGCGGCGCGCCGTCGGCAGCCAGCGATCGGAGAGCTCCTCGAGCTTCGCCGGGTCGGCGACCGCGACGACGACGTTGTCCTGGTCGATGATCTGTCGATCGAGGCGGCTCGCCTTCTCCGTCGCGAGGGCCAGCGTCGCCTCGAGCACCGACTGCTGGCGGAGGGTGTCGGTCTGGAGCGTCGTGCGAAAGGTGTAATACGCAAGCACCCCGACCGCGACGACGACCGCCGGGAGGAGGAAGAACGACTTCAGCCGATCGCGGGCGCGCGACATCGCCTCGCACGGAGCCTAGCAGACGCGCCCGTCAGAACGACCAGCCGAGCTCGAGCCGCGCCTCGCCGCCGAGGCGTCCGTACGCGGAGGCGAGCGCGAGCCCTTCGCCGATGCGGATCGCCTTCGTGACCTGGTAGCGCATGCCGAAGTCGTAGCGATCGTGGCGGAGCACGTCGTCGAGCGGGCGCGTGCCGGCGGTGAGCGTCGTCGTCCAGCGCTCGGCGAATCCGATCTCCGCCTGCGCGAAGAAGAGCGGCGCGAGCATGGTGGGCGCGGCATGCGTGCCGTAGCCGAACGCGAGGAAGACGGTGCGCGTGCCGAGGCGGACGACGGCGTCGGGCAGGAGCTTCGACTCGGCGATCGGCGCAGGCGCCGCCGGCGTCGTCCGGCTGAACGCGAGGATCCCTCCCTCGAGCTGCACGTGACGCCACATCCAGCCGACGCGCACGTGCGCGCCGCCCTCCACGTGAGCGTCGCCCCCGCCGGGGAACGCGCACTCCGCCTCGACGCGCGCGCAGTCCGCCTGGTGCTCGACCGCCGCGCCGAAGCGCAGCGTCCACCCCGTGCGCGCGCGCGCCGGCGCGTCGATCCACTCGACGCCGATCCCCGCGACGTTCCGCTGCAGCTCCGGCGGCGCGAGCGGACGGCGGCTCGCGGCCCAGACCGTGGCCTCGACGGTCTCCTCCGCGTGCGCCGTGCGGACGGCGCTCGCGACGGCGGCCGCGATCAGGACGATCGCGAGCCGGCTCCTCACTCAGCGCGCCGCGGCGGCGGACTCGATGCGCGCGCGATCGAGCACGATGCCGCGCGAGCCGAGGTACTCGGCATACTGCTCGGCGATGTACGTCATCGCGTTGCCCTCGTCCTCGGTGAACGGCATGCCGTCGAGCGGGTTGATGATCTCGATCGCGCCGAGCGCACGGCCGGCCTGCATGACCGGCGCGACGATGAGGCTCTTGCCGCCGCCGACCGTCTGATGGCGCGACAGGCCCGCGTGCTCCGACGCGTCGGGGACGACGACCGCCCTCCGCTTGCGCGCCGCCGAGCGGAGCAGCTCGTCGGCCTCCGGCGTCCGCACGTTGAGCAGGCGCTGCGTGTCCTTCCCGCGCGTGCACGCCACGACCCACTCGCGCTTCTCGATGTCGAAGAAGTGGATGAGGGCCGCGCGTGCCGGCAGCACCTCCGTCGCGAGCGCGAGGCAGAACTGCCCGCCGTCGAGCGCGTCGCGGAGGAAGTGGAGATCGTGCATCGACTCGAAGAGCGACGTGATGAGCTCGTCGCCGGTCACGCGCCCGCGGACGAAGCGTCCGGACGGCGTGCGCACCATGTTCTGCCCCGCCGCGGGGTGCTGCGACGACGGGCGGTGCTCGGCCTCCGTCATCACCGGAGCCGGCGGCGCCGCGATCATCGGCGCGGACGCGCGCGGGTTCGCGGCCGGCGCGGGAGCGGGCGCAGGAGCCGGAGCGGGAGCGGGAGCAGGGAAGGCGGGCTGCGCGGCGGGCGCCGGCGCGGGCGCCGGAGCCGGAGCCGGTGCCGGTGCCGGTGCCGGTGCAGGCGCCGGCTCCGCGATGAC
>JBDHVD010000091.1:0-22561 GCA_039809525.1 Labilithrix sp.
CGCATCGCGAGGCCGATCGCCTCGCCGATGTTCCACGGCTGATCGACGTCCTCGGTCGCCCAGCGCTTGTCGCTCATGTCTCGGGCCGGAGGAGCGGGAAGAGGATGACGTCGCGGATCGACGGCGCGTTGGTCAGCATCATCGTGAGGCGATCGACGCCCATGCCGAACCCGGCCGCCGGCGGCATGCCGTGCTCGAGCGCACGGATGTAGTCCTCGTCGAAGTCCATCGTCTCCTCCGCCCCGGCTGCCTTCTTCCGCACCTGCTCGCGGAAACGCTCGGCTTGATCGTCCGGATCGTTGAGCTCGCTGAACGCGTTGCAGAGCTCGCGGCCGTGGACGAACAGCTCGAAGCGGTCAACCAGGTCGGGGCGCGCGTCATTCCGGCGCGCGAGCGGCGAGGTCTCGAACGGATAGTCCTTGATGAACACCGGCAGGCTCCGCTTGCCGTCGGACGCCTTGTAGTCCTCCGGGAGGAACGGCTCGGCGAGGTACTCGTAGGCGGCGAACAGGCGCTCGCCGTCGTTCTCGCACTTCTGCCAGCCCTTGCGGAAGTTGCCCCAGTCGAGCGCCTTCGCGCGGGGCGACGACTTCGCCCACTCCTTGATGCGATCGCCGAAGTCTGCGCCGAGCAGGTGCACGAGCTCCATGCCGCTCTTGCCCTGCCAGTCGGCGATCTGCGTGACCTTCGCGGCGTTCGCGACCGCATCGGCGATCGGCACACGCGCGAACGGCTCGTCGAAGGTGAAGGGGCGCTCCGCCTTCCACTTCGCCTGCGCCTCGGGCATCGCCTTCGCGAGCTCCTGATCGATCCCCCGGAGCATCTTCTCCGTGAAGTTCATCAGGTCCTCGTACGTGGCGTAGGCCCAGTAGTACTCGAGCATCGTGAACTCCGGGTTGTGCCGGGTCGAGATGCCCTCGTTGCGGTAGCAGCGGCCGATCTCGTAGACGCGCTCGAGGCCGCCAACGAGGAGGCGCTTGAGGTAGAGCTCGGGCGCGATGCGCATGAAGAGGTGCATGTCGAGCGCGTTGTGATGCGTCTCGAACGGCCTCGCGACCGCGCCGCCGATGAGCGTGTTCAAGGTCGGCGTCTCGACCTCGAGGAACCCCGCGTCGTCGAGCACGCGGCGGGTCGCGCGAACGATGTGGCTGCGTGCGCGGAAGACGTCGGCGACGTGCGGGTTCGCGACGAGATCGACGTAGCGCTGGCGGTAGCGCGTCTCGACGTCCTGGAGGCCGTGCCACTTCTCGGGCGGCGGACGGAGCGCCTTCGTCAGGACGCGGATCCGCGACGGCTCGATCGAGAGCTCGCCGCGCTTGCTCGCGGTGACCGTGCCCTCGCTCTCGACGATGTCGGCGAGGTCGATCTCGTCGAGCCGCGCGTAGTCGCCGCCGAGCGCGGCCTCGCTGACGAGCAGCTGGATCTCGCCCGTGCGATCGCGCAGGCGGAGGAACGACAGGCCTCCCGCCGACCGGAACGCGACGACGCGGCCGCGGACGTGCACCGCCTCGCCGCCGAGCGCCTCCTTCACCTTGTCCTCGGCGTACTTGCCGTCCGCGCCCTTCGCGGCCTCGGCCCGCGCGCGCACCTCGGCGATGTCGAGCGTCTTGCCGCCCTTCGTCGGAACGACGTCGTTGGCGAAGGGGTTCTCTCCGCGCGAGCGGATCTTCTCGGCCTTCGCCCGGCGCGCGGCGATGAGCGCGTCCTCGGCGGACTGTTGGGGGCGAGCGTCGGACATGGTCGCGGTGCGTTTAGCACCTTGTTTGCCGCACATAAAGGCGCAGCCGCGTTGGACTTTCGCCGTTGCGCGTCCGGGCCGTGATACGTTCCGAGGGGCGGTCGCCGGGGGTCACGCGGGGCGCCGTCCGAGACCCGATGTCGACCTGTGGTGCGCTCGTCCGCTCGCTCCTGACCCTCCGCAAAGAGCGGCGATCGGGCGTGCTGACGGTCACCCCCGAGGGCGCGGCCAAGACGTTCATCTACCTCGACGAGGGGACGCCGGTCTTCGCCGAGGAGGGCACCCACGGCGAGACCCTCGGGCGCCTCCTGCTCAAGCAGAAGAAGCTCACCCAGGAGCAGTACGTCGAGGTCATCGCCAAGATGACCGACGCGCTCTTCATCAACGAGCAGCTCCGCTTCGGCGAGCTCGCCGTCGAGCTCGGCTTCCTCACGGAGGAGCAGGTCGCGAAGGCGCTCGCGGATCAGGTCCGCTGGAAGATCGTGCGCGTCCTGCAGCGCCCCGACGCGACGTGGGAGTTCGAGGAGTCGGTGTCGCGCCTGGAGGACGTCGGGCGGTTCCCGATGTCGATCGAGGCCCTCGTGCTCCACGCGATGCGCTGGGTCGACGACGAGGACCGACTCGAGCTCGGTCTCGGCGCGGCGCTCGACAGGCGCATGAAGGTCGAGCCGATGATCGTCCCGCTCGTGGTGGGCTCCTTCGAGCTGAACGACGACGACGAGACGTTCGTCGCGTCGCTCGACGGCTCGCGTCCGCTGCGCGAGCTGCTCGCGACGCCCGAGGCAGACGCGGTCGACGCCCACGCGATCGCGACCGCGCTGCTCCTCACGCGCGCGCTCCAGCCGGCCGGCACCGCGCCGCTGCCGACGCCCGACCGCCCGTTCGTGCCGGTGAAGCTGCAGGCGTCGCGCGTGACCGTGCGCACGGCGGATCCCTCGCCGCCGCCGCCGTCGGTCGAGGCGCCGCCGCCGACGCGTCCGGCTCCCGCGGCGCCCCCGCCGGCCGCGGCGCCGCCGCCGGCCGCGGCGCCGAAGAAGGTCGTGCGCCCGCAGGTCACGCGGGCCGCGCAGATCCTCCAGGCCCTCGAGGCGCAGCGGGTGAAGACCGAGCCGTCGCGCACGCCGACGAGCGAGCACGAGGCGAAGCTCCTCGGCGAGCGTCTGTTCCAGCGCGGGCTCGACCAGCTGAGGAGCGGGCGTTACGCCCAGGCGGCGCCGACGTTCGAGCAGGCGTCGAAGCTCCTCCCGCAGTCGGACGAGTATCGCCTGTACGCGAAGTGGTGCGCGATCCGTGCGCGGAGCGAGCCGGCCCACGTGCTCGAGCGCCAGGAGCTGAAACGCCTCGCGGGAGCCGCGGTGAAGACCGACCCCAACTTCGGCTTCGGTCACGCGGTGCTGGGCGAGCTCGCGATGGACGAAGGCGACGTGAACCAGGCCCATCGCTTCCTCGTCCGCGCGGTGAAGCTCGAGCCGGCGCTCCTCGAGGCGCAGCGCAACCTCCGCATCGTCGAGCGGCGGATCGATCCGAAGAAGAAGAGCATCCGGCGCGACGAGGGCTGACGCCCGCGGCCGAAGTAAGACGCTGAAAGACGCCCGACGCGGCCGCGGTGCTACGCGGGCGCGCATGGAGCGGGTCCTCGGGTCGGGGTTGGTTTGTGCTGCGATCGCGCTGGTCGTCGCGTCGTGTGGATCGGAGCCGCGCGCCGGCTTCAGCGATCGGTCGCCGACCGATCCGAGCGGCCTCGGCGGCGGCGAAGCGAACGGCGGGCTCGGGCAGGGGGGCTGCACGAAGGGCGGCAAGACCTGCGTGGGCAACGACATCCACGAATGCGCGGAGGACGGCGGCGTCGGCGCGTTCGTGAAGAGCTGCGACGAGACGGGCGAGTTCTGCATGGGCGGCGCGTGTGGATCGGGCTGCGAAGCCGCCGAGAGCCAGCCGACCAACGTGGGCTGCGAGTTCTGGGCGGTCGATCTCGACAACGAGTACGCCTCGATGAACGACGCCGCCGGCCAGCCGTGGGGCGTCGTCGTCTCGAACTTCGGTCAGACGCCGGCGAACGTGATCATCGAGCGGAACGACGCGTCCGTCGGCGCCGCCGCGCAGACGGCGGTCGTGCTCACCAAGGCGATCGCCCCCGGCCAGCTCGCGGAGATCGAGCTGCCCACGCGCGAGGTCGACGGCAGCAAGTCGAAGGACGACGGGCCCGGCACCATGCTGTCGAGCAACGCGTACCGCATCAAGAGCGACGTCCCGGTCGTCGTCTACCAGTTCAACACGATGCGCCACTCGTACTCGAACGACGCATCGCTGCTCGTGCCGAAGAACGGTCTCGGCAGCCAGTACCGCGTCCTCGGCTGGCCGACCGCGAACCCGATCGCCATCGACATCCCGGGTGCGCCGAAGATCGACGGCATCCCCGATCACTCGTTCGTCACCATCGTCGGGACGGCCGCGGGGACGAAGGTCCGCGTGACGCTCGGCGGTCCGATCGTCGGGGGCGGCGGGATCGCCGCGCTGCCGAAGGGCGGCGTGGTCGAGCAGGTCCTCGGGCCGTTCGACGTCCTCAACCTCGAGTCGAGCGGCATCCCCGGCGACCTCTCCGGCACCATCGTCGAGTCGAACGCGCCCGTCGCGGTCTTCACCGGCGGCGAGCGTGGCATCGCGCCGATGGCCGACGGTCCGCCGAAGCCGCCGAGCTACACGCGCGACGGGTTCTGCTGCACCGATCACCTCGAGGAGCAGCTGTTCCCGGTCACCGCGGGCGGCCGCTCCTTCGTCATCACGCGCAGCCCCATCCGATCGACGGGCGGCTACGTCGAGCCGGACCTCCTCCGCTTCATGGGCGTCGCCGCGACGACGACGGTGAAGACGTCGCTCCCCGCGCCCGACGACACGTTCACCCTCGAGCCGGGTCAGGTCCGCGACACGTGGACGACGAAGGACATCACCGTCGAGGCGACCGAGCCGGTCATGATCGGCCAGGTCCTCGTGAGCCAGGGCTTCACCGAGAACCCGACCGAGGGCGGCGATCCGTCGCTCACCATCTTCCCGCCGGTCGAGCAGTATCGCCGCGACTACCTCTTCAACGTGCCCTCGTCCTGGCAGAAGAACTGGGTGGTCATCGCCGCGCCCGTGGGCTCGAAGGTCACCATCGACGGCGCCGATCCCGCCGGCTGCGTCGTCGCCCCGGCCGGCAACGCGGGCGGCGTGGTCTCGGGCAAGACGTACGAGGCCCGGCGCTGCCCGGTGGGCGAGGGAGCCCACCGGATGGCCGGAAACGCGCCGTTCGGCATCGTGGCCTACGGGTACGGCTCGCGCGGATCCTACGCGTTCGTCGGCGGGGCCAACGTTCGCAAGATCTACGAGCCGCCGCCGCTCAAGTAGCAGGCTATCCTCGGGGGCGTGGACCCGCTCGATCTGCCGCTCGTCGGCCGGGCGCGCGACGCCTCGGAGCTCGCTGCGCTCGTCGCGGACAACCGCGTGGTCCTCGTCTACGGACCCGCGGGCGTAGGCAAGTCGACGCTCGTGCGCACGGCGCTCGCGGCTGTCACCCCGCCCCTGCTCGTGGTGTCGGTCGCGGACGTGGACGATGCCCGCGCGGCCGTCGCCCGCGTCGCGCGCGCGCTCGGCACGCGTCCGCCCCCCGCACTGGAGAACGGCGATCGCGACGGCGCGCTCGCGGCGCTGCTCGAGGCGCACCCGCGGACGCTCGTGCTCGACGACGTCGCCGACACCTCGCTCGCGCCGCTCGTCGCGCGCGCAGCGACGTCGGCGACGCGCGGGCGCGTCGTGCTCGTGGCGCGCCGCTTCTTCACCGCGCGCGAGACCGGCGTGCGCGCGCGCGCCTTCGAGGTGAAGCCGCTGTCGCGCGAGGACGCCGTCGCGCTCGTACGCGCCCTCGAGCAGGCGCGCGGACGTACGCTCGCCGAGGACGTGGCCGATGCGAGCGGAGGAAACCCGCTCCTCGTCCGCCTCGCGCTCGCCGGCCCGCGCGGGCCGATCGCCGAGGCAGGAGACGCGGCGCCGGCGCTGCGCCGGGAGATCGACGCGCTGTCGGAGGGCGAGGCGCGCACCGTCCTCGCCGCGCTCGCGGCGGCGAACGGTCCCCTCGACGAGCGCGAGCTCGCGCGCGCGGTCGGACGCGGAGCGGACGGCGCGATCGATCTCCTCCGCAAGCGTCTCGTCGTGACGCGCGAAGGTGATCGCCTCGCGCTCGCGCCCGCCGTCGCCTCCATCGCGCGCGAAGCGCTCGGCGCGCCGCGTGCGCCGACGTGGAAGACCGTCCAGCGCGTGGCCGATCGCACGCTCGCGTCGAACGCGCACGACGACGCCGCGCTGCTCGGCGGCGCGCGCGCGCGCCTCGAGCTCGGCGATGCCGAGGGGGCGCTCTCGCTGCTGCGTACGCATCATCTGGCACGCGCCGCGTCGGATCCCGCCGCGCTCGAGCGACTCCTCCGCGACGTCGCCGCGCGCAGCGCCGAGCAGCGGACGATGGCGCTGCTCGTCCTCGCACGCGAGTCGCTCCGTGTCGGCGACTACGACGCGGCCCGTCGCGCCCTCGACGATCTCCCGCGCGCGAAGACCTACGAGGACGCCGAGCGCGCCGCGCTCCTTCGCGCCGAGTGTCACATCCGCGCGGGCGAGCCCGCGGCCGCGCAGGCGGCGATCGACGCCGTCCCGTCGAAGCGCGGCAAGCCGAGCGCCGCGCTGATCCTCACGCGCGCGCAGCTCGCGATCCTCCGCGGCGAGCTCGCGAGCGCGCGCAAGATCCTCGAGGACCTCGCGTCCGAGACGCGCGACGTCCCTCCGCTCGAGGCGCGCCGCGCGGTGCAGATCGCGGGCAGCTACCTGTACGAGGAGCGCTACGAGGAGACGCACCACTGGGTCGATCGCGCCCGCGCCGCGAGCAAGGCCGCCGGCATGCCGGTCGAGCCGGTCGCGACCATCCTCGACGTGCACGCCCTCCTCGGCCTCGGCGAGATCAGCCGCGCGGAGGACGTCCTCGCGCGCGAGGCCGCCGGTCGCCCGCACGGCCCGATGCTCGAGGTCGCGCTCTACGTGCGCCGCGGCGAGCTCGCGCGCGCGCTCGCGGCCGGCGAGGCCGCGCTGGCGTCGCTCGACCGCCGCGCCGATCTCCTCTTCCGCTCGGTCGTCGCGCGTGACCTCGCACGCGCCTCCATCGCGACCGGCGATTTCGCGCGCGCGGCGAAGATGCTGCGGATCGCCGAGGCCGGCGCCGACGAGCCGGGCCTCGCCGCGCTCCGTCCGATCTGCGACGCCGAGATCGCGCGTCTCGCCGAGGCGCGTGGCGAGGACGCCCGTGCCCGGCGTGCGATCGATCGAGCGCACGGGGCGATCCCGCGCTCGCCCTACGTCGCCGTCGATCGCGCCGCGATCCACGGCGAGCGCCCCGTGGCGCGCGACGAGGACCCCGCGGTCGCGTTCGCCTACGCCGCGCTCCGCGCCGCCGAGCTCGCGATCGCGGAGTGCCGCATCGACGAGGCCATCACCGAGGCCGAGCGTGCCGAGCGATTCCACGAGGACGCCGACATGCGCTACGAGGCGGCCCGCGCGTCGCTCGTCCTCGCCGAGGCACGTGCGCGCGGCGCGACGAAGAAGAACAAGAAGAGGCCGGCCCCCCGCGCCGACGACGGATCGGAGCGCGTCATCGGCGGCGCCTCGTCGGAGTATCCGCTGCTCGCCGCCTCCGCTGCGCTCGTCCGCGCCTACGTCGCGGACGGCCGAGGCGACGTCGCCGCGGCGGCGGCCGCGGTCGAGGACGCGGTGCGCGTCGCCGCCGAGGCCGGCATCGTCGACGCGGCGCTCGCACGCGCCGCGCGGAGGCTCGGCGTCGCCGTCTCCGCGCCGCGCGCCGACGCGTCGCCGGCGAAGCCGTTCGAAGGGATCGTCGAGCGCCTCGGGCTCGCGCGTCCCGCGGAGATCCTCTGGCGCGTCGGCGACCGCACGTTCCTCCGCGGCCGCGCCGAAGCCCCTCCCGCGACCATCGCGTGCACCGTCGACGTCGACGATCGCAAGGTCGAGGTCCCCGGTGGCGAGGCCGTCGCGATGCCCGAGCAGCGCATCCAGCTCCTCGTCGCGCTGGCCGAGTCGGGGCAGGGCGGTGCGACGCTCGAGGAGCTCTTCGCGCTCGTCTGGCGGGGCGCGTTCCACCCGCTTCGCCATCGCAACGCGGTGTACGTCGCGCTCACGCGCCTCAAGGACTCGCTCCGCCCGCTCGCGCGCGACGTGCGCCTCGCGCACGACGGCGAACGCTACCGGCTCGTGGGCGCCGCGCCGGTCGCCGTGCGCCGTCGCGTGACGCCGACCGAGATCGCGTCGCTCGTCCGTGACGGCAACGGCTCGTCCGCGGCATCCTGATCGCTGCGCACGATCCTGATCGGTTGCGCGTTCTCGCGATCGATGACCCACGCCGCCGGCCGGCGCCGCCGGCCCACGCCGCCGGCCCACGCCGCCGGGGGGGCCTCGCCGCGCCCCGCTCGTTTCAGCGCAGAAGCATGAGGCGGTAACCGCGCGACATCGCTCGAGACCGTCCCCGACGATTCACCACGCAAGCGTCCGTCGCTTCTGCAGAGAAGCCAGCGCGCGCGGGTTCTCCGGAGAAGCGAGCCCGGCCGGCTTCTGTAGAGAAGAGAAGCGTGACCGCGCGCGCGGCGCGGCTTCCGGCGGCGAAGTGAGCGCGGGCGTCCGGGCACGGGTTCTCCGGAGAAGCGAGCCCGGTCCGGCTTCTGTAGAGAAGAGAAGCGTGACCGCGCGCGGCGCGGCGCGCGCGGCGCGGCTTCTGCGCAGAAGCGTGCGTCGTTTGAGCCGTGAAGGGTCGATGCCGAAGTGCGCGGAATTGCACGAGGCGGCCGCCTTCGATTCTGCGGTGAAGCGAAGGGGGCCGGGCGGGTCACCCGTCCCCCTCCTCTTGTCTTGCCGGCACGAGCGCCACTCGCAGAAGAGACGCGCGGCGGGGAGAGACCCCGCGGCCAGGAGAGACCCCGCGGCGAGCCGGGCGAGCGATCAGCGGAAGCGATCGGTTGCGCTGACGAGCTCGTGCACGATGCCGGGCTCGCTCGCGGCGTGGCCCGCGTCGCCGATGATGCGGAGATCGGCCTCGGGCCACGCGACGTGGAGGTCCCACGCGGTCTTCGCGGGGCACACGACGTCGTAACGTCCCTGCACGATCACGGCGGGGATGTTCCGGATCTTGTCGACGTTCGCCTTGTTCAAGATCTCGCGACCGTTCGTGAGCCAGCCGTCGTTGACGAAGTAGTGGCACTCGATGCGCGCGAACGCGAGCGCGAACTCGTCGCCGCCGGTGCGCGCGATGAGATCGGCGTTCGGGATGAGGCAGCTCGTGCGACCCTCCCAGACGCTCCACACCTTGGCGGCGGCGCGCTGCACGACCGGATCGGGCGACGTCAGGCGCTTGTAGTATGCATGCAAGAGGTCGCCGCGCTCGGCCTCGGGGATGTGGTGGAGGTAGTCGTGCCACGCGTCGGGGAAGATCCAGCTCGCGCCTTCCTGGTAAAACCAGCGGATCTCCTCCTTGCGCAGGAGGAAGATGCCGCGGAGCACGAGCTCGGTGACGCGGTTCGGGTGCGTCTGCGCGTAGGCGAGGGCGAGCGTCGAGCCCCACGAGCCGCCGAAGACCTGCCAGCGATCGATGCCGAGGTGCTCGCGCACCGCCTCGATGTCCGAGACGAGGTGCCAGGTGGTGTTCTCCTCGAGCGACGCGAACGGGGTGCTGCGCCCGCATCCGCGCTGATCGATGAGCACGATGCGGTAGGTGTCGGGATCGAAGTAGCGGCGGTGCTTCGCTTCGGTGCCGCCGCCGGGGCCGCCGTGGAGGAAGACCACGGGCTTGCCCTTCGGGTTGCCGCTCTCCTCGAAGTAGATCTCGTGGAGGCCGGACACCTTCAGGCGTCCGGTGCGGTAGGGCTCGATCTCGGGGTACAGGGTTCGGCGCACGTGGACGTCGGCCATGAGGCCGAAGTCTCTAGCAGCGCTAGGGGCAGGTCGCGAGCGACTTGATCCAGTCGTCGACCACCGCGAGCCCGGCATCGTCGACGACGCTCGACGCGAGCGGCGGCATGCGGTTCGCGCCGATGGCATGCGGCCTGAGCGAGATCAGCGACTTGCTCGGATCGCCCGGGACGAGGAGCTTGGCGCCTGCGACACCGAGGTCGCCGGCCTCCGCGTCGGCGTTGCACGCCGTGGTCTCCTTCAAGCCCGTCGTGAAGCGGAGGTCCAGCGTTCCGCGGCCGCCACCCTCCGGGCGGTGGCAGTTCGAGCAGTTCGCGTGGAGATAGGCGCGGGCGCGCACCTCGAGCGGTGCGGTGCCCTCGGGCTGGGGGATGACGTCGAGCTGGTCGACCGGTTTGCCGAACGGCGCGGAGAACATGCCGATGTGCTCGAGCGTCTTCAGCTGGTTCGCGATGCGGTTCGTGCTGTCGTAGGTGAAATCGCCGTTGAGCTGGCCGATCTCCGGGCCGAGCGCGCGGTTCGCCGCCTTGGTGTGGCAGCGCACGCAGTCGCTGCGGCTCGGGAAGTACCAGCTCTGCGCGCCGACGGCCTTCGTCTTGCTGCCGCGGAGGAGCACCGCGTCCGACTGGTCGTCGTTCCACTCGTAGGTGTAGCCGCCCCACTCGCCGTCGTCGTGGCGGATGAAGAGGCGCGTCTCGACGTACTTGCCTCCGAGCTTGAACGATTTGACGAGCACGGTGCCGATCGGAAAGTCGAAGTCGCCGTCGGGCAGCACGCTGATCTTCGCGTCGTCGGGCATGGCGATGAAGCGCTCCTTCGCCGCGCCGTCGCTCCACAGCTGCGCGTTGACGCCGAACGGGACCAGGCCGCTCGTGTCCTTGCATCCGGTCTTGGACAGCAGCTCGGGGAACGTCGAGGTCGGCTGACCGGCCGCCTTCGGCACGAGCTTGTAGACCGTGCTCTGGTTCAGCGCGACGGCATAGACCTCGCCGTCGACGTCCTCCGCGAACGACACCCAGCTGGCGGCGACCGGGACCCCGTTGGGGTTGAGCTGATCGGTCTTCGCCTCGCCGGTGCCGACGTCGAAGGAGAGGGCCCAGAGCTCCTGCTTCTCGTAGTCGCCGTACACGTACGTGCCGACGAAGTCGGGGACCGCCTTGCCGCGATAGACGACGCCGCCGGTGATCGAGCGCGAGTTGGCGGGCACGTGCTGGTGCTCGACGAGCGGATCGATCAGCCCGCTCATGCTCGGGCACTTGGTACTGTCGTCGGCCGTCGTGATGTAGTCGTGCTTCCCTTCGCGGCAGGGCCAGCCGTAGTTGCCGCCCTTCTTGACGAGGTCGATCTCCTCCCACTGGTTCTGGCCGACGTCGCCGACCCACAGATCGCCGGTCTCGCGATCGATCGAGATGCGGAACGGGTTGCGGAAGCCCCTCGCGAACGTCTGCGGCTGTCCGCCGTTGTCGACGTCGATGGTGTGCACCTTCGAGAAGAAGCCGGTCGTCGTCTGACCGTTCTTGAAGAAGTCGTCGCCGTTGCCGCCGTCGCCGAAGCTCGCGTAGAGGAGGCCGTCCTTGCCGAACGCGAGGCCGCCGCCCTTGTGGTTCGTCGCGCTCGTCTGGTCGAAGCGGAGGACCTGCTTGTACCCGGTGAACGTGTCGCCGCCGTCGGTGCTCGTCAGCTCCGCGACGACCGAGCTCATCGTGCCGCTCGCCATCGCCGGCGCGGTGAACGAGACGTACGCCTTGCCGTTCTGCGCGAACTTCGGGTGGAAGACGAAGCCGAGGAACCCGCCCTCGCCGTCCTGCGTGAAGCCGGGGGAGCCCGCGATCGTGGCGAGGTTCGTGGCCGTCACGAGCTGGTTCACGTTCGTCGGCGGCGTCGCCGTCGGGAAGTACGCGAGGATCCCGCCGCGGCGCGCGACGTACCAGCGCGAGCCGTCGCCCGGTCGCTGGGCGAGCACCATCGGGAGCCCGAGGTTCGAGAACACCTGCTGGAACGAGACGGGCGCGGTGCTCGGCGGGCGCGGCGGCGCCTTGCACGTCGTGTTCTTCGGACGCGTGTCGAGGCCGAACTCCGATCGCGTCGGCGGCGGACGGCCGTCGGCCGACGGTCCACCGTCTCCGCTCGGCGAGCCGCTGCTCGATCCTGCGTCCTCGTCGTCTCCACACGCGGCGGCGGCGCCGATCACGATCGTCGCCGACAGCGCGAGTCCCCAGAAGCGGCCGTAGGTGCCCATCGACGGGAACTCTACACCCGACGTACGCTTCGCGCGCCATGCCCGCCTCGCCCTTCACCCGCCGCCGGTTCGTCGGCGGCGCCGCGCTCGCGACGCTCACCTCGTGCAGGGCGAAGGAGCCGCTCGCGCCGAAGGCGAAGGGCGCGGTCCCGGCGGCGTCGGCTGCGTCCGCCGACGATGCGATCGGCGCCGCGCTCGCGGCCGCGAAGAAGGGCGGCGCGTCCTACGCGGACGTGCGCCTCGTCCGCCGCCGTGTCGAGCGCATCGCCACGCGCGAGGACCACGTCGTGTCGGTGACGTCGGGCGAGACGTACGGCATGGGCGTCCGCGTCCTCGTCGAGGGCGCGTGGGGCTTTGCCTCGAGCGGCGTCGTGGACGCGGGCGCGGGCACGCGCACCGCCGAGGAGGCGATCGCCGTCGCGCGCGCGGCGAAGGTCGCGCAGAAGCAGCGCGTCGAGCTCGCGCCGGCGCCGGTGGCGAAGGGCACGTGGCGGACGGCGATGCAGATCGATCCGTTCGCGGTGCCCCTCGCGGACAAGGCGCAGCTCCTCCTCGACCTCTGGCCGCTGGTGAAGGACGTGCCGCACGTGAAGTTCGCGAGCGCGGTGTTCGAAGCGCTCGACGAGCACAAGGTCTTCGCCTCGAGCGAGGGCTCGCGCATCGAGCAGTCGCAGACGCGCGTATGGCCGGCGTTCTCGGTGACCGCGGTCGACGGCGGGCAGTTCGAGTCGCGGAACGCCGAGGTCCCGCCGATGCAGGCCGGCTGGGAGTACGCGACCAGGTCGCCGCTGAAGAAGCTCGCGCGCAGCATCGCCGAGGACGCCGTCCGCAAGCTGAAGTCGCCGTCGGTGGTGCCGGGGAAGAGGGACCTCGTGCTCGCGCCGTCGAACCTGTGGCTGACGATCCACGAGTCGGTCGGTCACCCCACGGAGCTCGATCGCGCGCTCCTCCTCGAGGCGAACCTGGCGGGCACCTCGTTCCTGACGCCGGACAAGACGGGGAAGCTGAGGTACGCCGCGCCGATCGTGACGCTCTATGCGGACAAGACGACGCCCGGCGGCCTCGCCACCTGCGGCTGGGACGACGACGGGGTGAAGACCCAGAAGTGGGATCTGGTGAAGGACGGGACGTTCGTCGGATGGCAGACGACCCGCGAGCAGGCGGCCTTCATCGGCGAGAAGGAGTCGCGCGGCACGTCGTACGCGCAGGACCACGCGTCGGTCGCGTTCCAGCGCATGCCGAACGTGTCGCTGGCGCCCTCGGCGAAGGGCACGACGCTCGAGGACATCGTCGCCGCCACCGACGAAGGCATCCTGATCACCGGCGACGGCTCGTGGTCGATCGATCACCAGCGCTACAACTTCCAGTTCTCGGGGCAGATGTTCCACGAGATCAAGAAGGGGAAGATCACCGGCACGCTCCGCGACGTCGCCTACCAGTCCACGTCGCCCGAGTTCTGGGCGTCCTGCGACATGATCGGGGGCGGCGACACCTGGGAGCTCCACGGCACCTTGTGGGACGGCAAGGGCGAGCCCGGCCAGTCGAACGCGGTCTCGCACGGCTGCCCGCCGGCGCGCTTCCGCAACGTGAACATCCTGAACGTCGACGCGCGAGGGCGGACATGAGGACCGAGCCCGGACACGATCACGACCGCCTCGCCGAGCGGGCGCTCGCCGTGGCCACGAAGGTCGCGGGGCGCGGCGCCGAGGTGCGGGTGAACGTCCTGTCGCGCGGCTCGGCGAACGTGCGCTTCGCGCGGAACGCGATCACCACGAGCGGCGCGGGCGAGGAGATCAGCGTCGGGCTCTTCGTGAAGCTCGGACACCGCCATGCGCACACCTCGATCAACCAGGCGGACGACGCGTCGCTCGCGCGGCTCGCCGAGCGCGCGGTGGCGATGGCGAAGCTATCGCCGGAGGACCCCGAGAGCATGCCGCTGCTCGCGCCGCAGGCCTACGCGGGCGCGCCCCGCGCGTGGGACGACGCGGCCGCCTTCATGGCGCCGGAGGCCCGTGCGGCGGTGGCGGCGCGTGCGTGCGAGCTCGGTGACGCCGCCAAGTTGCATCTTGCAGGCTTCTTCGAGCGCCAGGCGGTGACCCACGCGATCCGCACCTCGACCGGGCTCGCGGCGTCGTCGCGGCGAACGGACGTCGCGTACTCCACCACCGCGCGCACGCCGGACGGCACCGGCTCGGGGTGGGCCGGCCGCGAGGCGTGGCGCGCGGCCGATCTCGACGACGCGTCGATCTCGAGGACCGCGATCGACAAGGCGCGCGCGTCCGCGGGCCCGAAGCCGCTCGCGCCGGGCAAGTACACGGTCATCCTCGAGCCGCAGGCGGTGCAGGAGATGCTCGAGTACCTGCTCGGCACGATGGACCAGCGCTCCGCCGACGAGGGCCGCTCGTTCTTCGCGAAGAAGGTGGGCGAGAAGCTCTTCGCCGAGATGGTGACGCTGAAGAGCGATCCGCTGAGCGCGGACACGCCGCACGCGCCGTTCGATCACGAGGGCCTCGCCCTCCGCCCGCAGGCGTGGATCGAGGCGGGCCGGGTGAAGGACCTCGAGGTCTCGCGCTACTGGGGGCAGAAGACCGGCAAGACCCCGACCGGCGATCAGAGCGTGTTCCACCTCCTCGGAGGCCGCGCCGCCGGCATCGACGAGCTCGTGCGTACGACGAAGAAGGGGCTGCTCGTCACGCGCTTCTGGTACACGCGCATGCTCGAGCCGCAGAGCGTGACCATCACCGGGCTCACGCGCGACGGCGTGTTCCTCGTCGAGGACGGTCGCATCACGCAGCCCGTGCAGAACTTCCGCTACAACGAGTCACCGGTGAACGTGCTCGCGAAGGTCGACGCGATGACGAAGGAGACGTTCCGCGTACGCGCCTACGGCTCGACCTGGCGTGTGCCCGCGCTGCGCACGCACGACTTCACCATGGCCTCGGTCAGCGCCGCGGTGTGACTGCTCATCCGGCGAAGGGATCGCGGTAGATCTCGTCGAGCTCGAGGACACATCCGATCGACGAAAGCGTGACCTGGCCGTGCCGTGCGTCCTCGGCGTGCTGCCAGGTCCCGCCGTCGGCGCGGCGTACGACTTCGACGCGCCGCTCGCGATGCGAGACGATCGCGACCTCGCGGAGCGTCGCGATGCGCTTGTAGTGCTCGAGCTTCTCGCCACGGTCGTACGCCTCGCTGCTGTCGCTCGTGACCTCGACCAGGACCACGGGGTTCGTCAGCGCGAGCGGATCGCCTGCGTCGCGTTGCTCGCCTCCGCAGACCACGGTCACGTCCGGGTAGGTGTCGAGGCCGGACGCGGTCACCCGCACGCGCGCGTCCGACGAATAGACGGCGCACGGTCTTCCGCGGAGCTGCGCGATGAGCGCGGCGCCCACCGCGAAGGCGATGCGGGCATGCTCGGGGGTCCCGCCTGCCATGGCCCAGATCTGACCGTCGAGGTACTCGTGCTTGAGGTTCGCGTACTCCTCCAGGCGCACGTATTCCTCGATCGTGTAGCGAGGACGCGTCGCGGCGCTCATACGGGAAGGATACGCCGTCTCGAGGGCACGTGCATTGCAGCGCTCCCCGCCACGGAGGACGACCATGGCGATGCGATTGACGGAGCTCCACCCTGCGCTGGTCCATTTCCCGATCGCGCTCTTGCCCGTGGCGGTCGGAGCGGACGCCGTCGGCAACCTGACGCGCAATCGCGAGCTCTACTCCGTCGGCCGGATCGGCATCCGGCTCGCCGCGGCCTCGGCCGCGATCGCCGGCGTGTTCGGCTTCATCGCGCAGGAGGAGGCGAACATCGAGGAGGCCTCGCAGCCGATCCTCCAGACGCATCGCACGCTCAACATCGCCGCGCTCGGCGTCGTGACGGCGCTCGCGATCAAGCGTGCGGCGATGAAGCGCCCGACCGTCGGGTACCTCCTCGCCGGGCTCGGCGCGATCGCCGCGGTCTCGGTGAGCGCGTACTACGGCGGGAAGCTCGTCTACACGCACGGCGTCGCGGTCGAGAAGGCCGACGGCATCTACGGCTCCGACCCCGCGCTGGTCCCGAAGAACGCGGCGAAGGCGGCGGCGGCCGCGGCGAAGGACCTCGCGAGCGGCGTCGCCCACACCGCGCGCGACATGGCGAAGGGGAAGCTCGTCCCCGCGCTCCGCTGAGGCGCCGTCGCTCAGGCCACGTCGATCAGGCGCGCATCGATGGTCGCCCCGCCGACGCCGCGCACCTCGCGGTAGTAGCGGAGGAACTTCGTCAGGAGCGCGTCCGGGTTGTCGAGATCGAACAGCGCGCCCTTGTTCGGGCACGGCAGGTCCATCATCACGTTGCGCGCGAGCCACGTGTCGATCGCCGCGGGATCCTTGCCCGCCACGATCGTACGCGCCTGCGTGCACGTCTTGCCCGAGTGGCGGATGTCGCCGTCGCGATCGGCGTCGTACCCGCCGGGCTCGAACGCCACCCACTCGGCCACGCTGAGCACGAGGTCAGGCTCGCGCACGTCGCGCGCCAGCTGCGCGAGCGGGCCCGCCATGCGCCACGTGGCGCTCGGCGATCCGCGCCCGAAGTAGTGCACCGCGACGTGATCCCGCGCGAGCGGGTGCGTGCCGAGCGCGCCGGCGCTCATGTCGACCACGCCCATCGTCGACTTGCACGCCGCGGTGAGGCCGGTCGAGCCGTGCTCGTTCGCGGTCGTCATGTTGATCCACGTGAGCTTCCGCCCCGCCGGCACGAGCTTGCCGCCCTCGCGCCGGAGCACGCCGTCCTTCAGGTCGACGACGAGGCCCGATCGCGGCGAGGTGAACCGCGGCCACGTGAGCGGCGTCTTCGCCTCGTCGATCCAGCTCCGCGCGAGGCGGAAGGTCCGCGTGAAGTCCCAGTGGTAGCCGTCGCGGACGTCGCCCGGCTCGATCGGCCCGCGCCCGTCGCCGCCGTACACGCCGTGCGCGTGGGTCGGGTCGTGCCAGGGATCGTCGGCGAGCGCGCTCGGCCCCGCATCGACGAGCCCGACGAAGCTCACCGGCGCGCCGCGCTCGCGGAAGTGGGGGACGAGATCGCCGAGCTTGTTCCAGCCGGGCACGTCGACGTTGCGCTCGGATGCGTGCGTCCACGCGCGCGACAGGCCCGAGCCGTCGGGCATGCGGAAGTGCGTGTTCTCGAACACGACGACCTCGCCGGCGAAGCCCGGCCGCTCGAGCACGTGCTCGATCAGGCGCTTCACCGCGGCGACGTTCGTCATGCCCTGGTTCCACCACTGGGCGCTGACCTTGACGATGACGACGTCGTCCGTGCCTACGACCGTGCCGATGCCTCCGAGCTTCGCGAGCACGGTGTCGACGTTCTCCGCCGGGCCCGCGCCGCCGCGGGCGATCCAGAGCTTCGTCCGATCGCGCGCGTCGTCGTGCGGGACGAGGGGAGGGGTCGCGGTGAAGGATGCCAGCTGCGTCGCCTTTGCGACGCGGTTCTTCAGCTTGCGCCGGAACAGCGCCGCGCCCCCGGCAGCCACGGCCGCGGCACCACCTGCGAGGGCAAGGACGCGTCGTCGGGAGAGGAGGCGTTGATCGTCCGCCATGATGGCGGCAGCATACCTGAATGCGGCGCAATCTTCTGACGCAGCGCGACGTCTCGAACGCGGCCCCGAGCATCCGCCACATTGATCGCTGCGGAAGATGAGCTTCACTCGAAGGCGATGGATCATCCTCTCGGCGACGATCCGGACGCCCTGCGCACGCGCATCGCGATCCTCGAGGCGGCGCTCGCATGCGTGAGGGCGGAATGCGAGGTCGCGCACACCGAGCCGACCATCGCGATGACGACCATCTGCCGCATCGACTCGGTCACGCGTCAGGCGCTCGCCGCGTCGTCGATGCCGCGGCGCTCGTCGCGCTCGTCGCGCTCGTCCTGATCGCGTGCCGGCGCCCCTCCACGGGCGCGCTGCCGGAGGGGACGTACCGCTGTCAGACGCTCGTCGAGGGCGGGCGCTACGAGAAGAGCGCGCTCGACGACTTCACGCTCGAGGGCCCGCGGTACGCGACGCTCCGGGGCGAGGGGAGCTACGCGCTCGAGGGCGCGCACGCGACGTTCACCGGCGGTCCGTACGACGGATGGCGCGCGGCGATCGGCCGGACCGACGCGGGCGTGTACGTGCGCTTCCGCGCATCGTCGACCGGCGCGCCGGGCGATCAGACGCGCGCGGGCGACCAGCTATGCTTCGCCGCCCGCTGAGCCGTGCGACGTCTCGCCGAGGTCCCGCGTGGTGACGGCGAGGTTCGCCCCGCAGACGCACGATCGGAGCTCGAGCATCTCCTCGGCGCGATAGCGGCCGACCGGAGGCAGCTCGTTCCACTCGTCGCGCGACCAGGTCTCGCCGCACCTGCACGCCTTCGGCCAGCCTTGCTGCATCGCGCGGCCACGTAGCGCGGCCGCGCCGCCCGCGCAACCTTCGACGTTACCGCCGGGTTACTGCGACGGAAGAGCCGATTGCGCGATCGGATGCGTGATGCACACTTCCGCGCATGGCCAAGAAGATCGCTCCTCCGCGGCGTCCCTCGCGTCGAGACACCGGCCACGCGTTCGTCCCCGATCCCGTCGAGAGCGGCATCTTCATCGTCGTCGACGATGCCGAGTCGCTCGCCGAGGAGTTCATCGCCGGCGTCACGTCGGCGGAGCATCTCGGCGAGGACGCGCGCGACGAGATGGCGCTCGACGAGCTCGGTGGTCCCTTCCTCACCGAGAGCGCGCCGATCGACGACGACGGCGAGTCGACCTGATAGCGTGCGTCGCCGGTGACGCTCGCCAGAGCCGCATGCTTCCTCCTCGCCGCGGCCGCGCTCGGCCTCGCGAGCGGAGATGCGCGCGCGGACGAGCCGCCCGCGAAGGCCGGCAACGACAAGTCGCTCTGGCGCAAGCTCCGCGCGGGCGCCGACCTCATCGACACCGCACCGAACGCGCTCGTGCTCGACGGCATGTGGTCGCTCTCGACGCACGTCGCGACGAGCCTCACGAACCGCACCTGGGACGCGCCGTATCCGTGGGGAACGATCGGGCAGTACTCGACACGCATCCTCTACGGCATGTCGTGGACGGTGATGCTCTCTCTCGAGAGCCTCGCCGTCGTCGCGGCGAAGGGCGGATCGTTCGACTGGCTCGCGGAGGCGTCGTACCGCACCGACTGGATGATCGGCACCGATCTGCCCGCGTGCCCGCGTCCCGGCGCATACGGCGGCTGCGGAGTCGGCGTGGGCAACTTCTCGTTCGTCTCGATCCGTCCACTCGGGCGCCGCTGGTGGTGGGAAGCGGGCGGCGGCTGGATCCAGCAGCGCGTCTACAACGATCAGTACCGCACCGTCGCCGAGTCGAGCTGGGTGCTGACGCCCATCTCCGCGTTCTACGACCTGAAGACCGATCCCGACGCGCCCGTCGCGCTCCGCCTGTTCGCCGGACCGGGCGTCTACTTCGGTCTCCACAACGGGCACATGCATCCGACCCTCCAGGGCGAGCGCGACAAGGGGCTGTCGGCGCGCGTCGGCGAGATGTACCTGCTCGACGGCGGCATCGGCCCGGGCGGGCGCGCCGAAGCGCGCGTCACGTTCTTCCGTCGCGTCGCGCTCGAGGGCGAGCTGATCATGGCCCCGTTCCTCCTCGGCGGACCGACGAGCGAGCGCCCCTCGAGGGACATCGCGCCGCTCGACTTCGAGCGCGAAGGCATGAGCGTGTGGCGCAAGCTCACCGGGGGCATCGCCTACGTCGATCCGAAGTGGCCGCTGAAGCCGACGCTCGGGTTCTTCGCTGCGGAGCTGTCGGACCGGCCCGTCGAGAAGATGGGCCACCGCGGGGTCATGATCCGCTTCGATCTCCCGCTCCGGACGTCGCGCGGGAACGATTGAGCCCCGCTGCGCTATAGTCCGCGCCGAAATGGCCGCGTTCCAGTACCAGGACATCCTCCCCCTCGGCGCCGACGAGACGCCGTACCGCCTCGTCACCAAGGACCACGTCTCGACGTTCGAGGCAGGAGGGAGGACGTTCCTCCAGGTCGATCCCGAGGCGCTGACGCTCCTCACCGAGCACGCGATGCGGGACATCGCGCATCTGCTCCGCCCCGGACACCTCGCGCAGCTCCGCAAGATCCTCGACGACCCGGAGGCCTCGGCGAACGACAAGTTCGTGGCGCTCGACCTCCTGAAGAACGCGAACATCGCCGCGGGTGGCGTGCTGCCGATGTGCCAGGACACCGGCACCGCGATCGTGATGGGCAAGAAGGGCCAGTACGTCGTGACCGGCGGCGGCGACGAGGCGGCGATCGCGCGCGGCGTCCACGAGACGTACGCGAAGTCGAACCTGCGCTACTCGCAGATGGCGCCGCTCGACATGTACAAGGAGAAGAACACGGGCAACAACCTGCCGGCGCAGATCGAGATCTTCGCGACCGACGGCGACGCCTACAAGTTCCTCTTCATGGCCAAGGGCGGCGGCTCGGCGAACAAGAGCTACCTGTTCCAGGAGACGAAGGCGCTGCTCAACCCCGCGAGCCTGCTCGCGTTCGTCGAGGCGAAGATGAAGGGCCTCGGCACCGCCGCGTGCCCGCCGTACCACCTCGCGGTGGTCGTCGGCGGCACGAGCGCCGAGCAGACGCTCAAGGTCGCGAAGCTCGCCTCGGCGCGCTACCTCGACACGCTCCCGACGACCGGCAACGACCTCGGGCGCGGCTTCCGCGACGTGGAGCTCGAGCGGAAGATCTGGGAGATCTCGCAGCGCACCGGGATCGGCGCGCAGTTCGGCGGCAAGTACTTCTGCCACGACGTGCGCGTCATCCGCCTGCCGCGCCACGGCGCCTCGTGCCCGGTGGGCATCGCGGTGAGCTGCTCGGCCGATCGTCAGGCGCTCGGCAAGATCACGAAGGACGGCGTCTTCCTCGAGGCGCTCGAGCGCGATCCGGCGAAGTACCTGCCGGACCACACGCACGAGGACCTCGGCGGCGAGGTGGTGAAGGTCGATCTCTCGCGGCCGATGAGCGAGATCCGGAACCTCCTCTCGAAGTACCCGATCAAGACGCGCCTTTCGCTGACCGGTCCGATGATCGTCGCGCGCGACATCGCGCACGCGAAGATCAAGGAGCGGCTCGACGCGGGGCAGGGGCTCCCGCAGTACCTGAAGGACTTCGCGGTGTACTACGCGGGGCCGGCGAAGACCCCCGAGGGCTACGCGTCGGGATCGTTCGGACCGACGACCGCGGGGCGCATGGACTCGTACGTCGAGACGTTCCAGGCGAGCGGCGGGAGCATGGTCATGCTCGCGAAGGGCAACCGCTCGCAGCAGGTGACCGACGCGTGCAAGAAGCACGGCGGCTTCTACCTCGGCTCGATCGGCGGTCCGGCCGCGCGGCTCGCGCAGGACTGCATCAAGAAGGTGGAGGTCCTCGAGTATCCCGAGCTCGGCATGGAGGCGGTCTGGAAGATCGAGGTGGTCGACTTCCCCGCGTTCATCGTGGTCGACGACAAGGGCAACGACTTCTTCTCCAGCCTCACCGGCTCGGCCGACGGCAAGCGAGCGCTGCCGGTGAAGTGACGCCGCGCGATCGGGCACGCGGCGTGCTCGGTGCGACGTCGTGGACCCGCTCAGCGTACTCCCCGAACCGTCCACCGAGCTCGAGCGCTCGGCGGAGGACATGCTCGTCGACCTCGAACGGCTCGTCGACGCCGTCGAGATGAAGCTCGAGTCGGCGCCCGACGCCGCGCGAAGACGCTTCGAGGGCGTGCTCGTCCCGAAGCTCGACGACGCCCGCCGCCTCGTCGCGCAGGAGAGCCCGCTCGCGAAGAACGCGGTCGAGGACGCCATCGCCTTGTTCCGCGAGCTGGCGACGACCGCGCCCGTGACGCGCTGACCCGCTGACACAAATTGGGCCCACGGCCGAGCTTCGTGGTCTGACTCGGCCATCCGAGGAGGGTGGCCATGCGCATCACCGGCAATGTGTTCCTGAAGGCGCTCGCGGCCGTCGCGGCCTGCGGGCTCTTCGCCTGCGCCAGCGAGGGGGGATCCGAGGAGCCGACGACCGAGCAGAGCCGCACCGAGCCGACGCTGCTCGCCGGCGAAGGCGCGACGGCGGACGACGACCGAGGCGCGGTCGACGACGGTCGCGACATCGCGCGAGCGACGGGCGCCTCGGCGCGCGCGATCTCGTTCAACCATCCGGAGCCGCACACGCTGGTGATCCCCGCGCGCGATCTCTCCGAGCTGCGCGGCGGGCGCTACGTGCTCACGGCCGGCGGCGGGGCGCTCGGCGAGCTGCACACGCACGAGGTCGACGTCTCGGCGCAAGAGCTCGCGGAGATCGCCGACGGCGCGGAGATCACGTTCGAGTCGACCGCCGGCGGTCCGCGCGGCGGTCACACGCACTACGTCACCATCAGCCGCCGCTGAGCGGCCGCGCGGGCACGCCCCGGGCGAGCGATCGCGCAGGGACGTACCGCGACGCCACGCTGTGGGCGGCGACGCGCGCGCCCTCGCCGATGACGGCGCCGCGCAGTACGACGACGCCGGCGCCGAGGCGTACGCCGTCGCCGATCCGCACCGGCCGCGGCGTGCGGCTCACGTCGTGCTGGTG
>JBDHVD010000092.1:0-22415 GCA_039809525.1 Labilithrix sp.
TGGGAGTCACCGTCGAGATCGCTGAGCATCAAGCTTCCTAGTAGAGGACGACCTGGCCGCTCGACTGCGTCTGGCACTTGCCGTCGGTCGGCGTGCCCACGGTGCGGAGGACCTCGGTCTCCGGCGCGAACACGTGGTTGCCCGTCATCTCGCTCTCGACCATGCGCACCATCGCGCGATCGAAGCGCGTGACGACGTAGCACGGGATGTGCGGCTCGGCGTGCGTCCCGCCGACGCCCGAGTCGTCGGTGAGGAAGATGTAGCGGCCGCCGCTGATCTGCGCCGCGGCGCGCATCGTGTACTCGGCGCGCGGGTCGGTGCCGCTCGCGGCCACCGGATAGACGTGCACGTCCTGCTGCACGGCGCTCGCGATCGCCGCCTTCGTCTTCGCCGCGTCAGGGACGTGGTGGGGCGCGTCGGCGATCCAGAACGTCAGGCGCGCCACGTTGGGCTCGCTGCGCCAGCCGAGGGCCATCGCCTGCTCGAGCCCCTCGGGCACCGCCTCGGGGTAGTCGCCGCCGCCGCCCGCGGACTGCGCGTTCAGCTTCGACTGGAAGTCGGTCAGGTCGGTGGTGAAGTCGAACGTGCGCGTGACGTACGAGTCGCCGTGGTCCTTGTAGAGGACGAGCCCGTAGCGCTTCGTCGCGCTCGGGAACTTCTCCGCGACGCTCGACGCGATCGCGTCGATCTCCGCCTGCAGGTACGACAGCTCGTCGCCCATGCTGCCGGTCGTGTCGAAGAGGAACGCGACGTCGAGCTGCTCCTTCGCCGAGCGCTGGTTCCACTTGTCGCGCGCCGCCGTCCGCTCCGCGGCGGAGAAGACCGGGAGCCCGTCGAGCTTCGGCTCCGCGCCGCTCGCGTACTTCGTGAAGAAGTCGAAGTTCAGGTTGTCGTCCCAGACGCCGGCGGTCAGCTGCCCGGACTGCTGCGTCGTGCCCGGCTGCGGCCCGTCGGTGCCGGCGGCCTCTCCGCCGGACGACGACGACGATCCGGACGACGACCCGCTGCCCGGCGCGGCGTTCGACGTGCCGCCATTCTGGGACGGTGCCCCCGCGTTCCGGTCGGCGCCCTCGAACGAGGCGGACTCGGTGGTGGTGGCGGAGCAGCCGGCGATGGCGACGGAAGCAAGGACCCAGGCGATCGTGCGCGTCATGACGGCGTGCTTCTGCAGCACGCGTGCCTGCCAGGAAATCCCGCGAAAAATGGCGAACACGTGGCCCCGGAGCTGGGACCGCGTGTGCCGCGGGCTGATCGTCCTGTCGTGATCGCGGCCCCGGTGTGCCGCCGCGATCAGGGGTTGCGCTCGCGGTCCTCGTCGTCCGCGTCGGCGGGGTGCTCGTCGACGGGCTCGGACGCGGCTTCGCGATCGAGCGGCGGATCGACGCGCCTCGCGCTGGTGTGCTCGAGGACGTCGGCCGGGCGCTTGATCTCGCCCGCGTCCTTCGCCTTCGGGCTCTCCGGCGGGGGCCATGCGGAGACGTACCGCGGGGTCTCGCCCGGCCCGCTCGCGTCGATCCAGGCGACGTGACCGGAGCCGGCGTCGCGCACGTCGATGTGCACGAACGAGCTGTTCGGGTAGAAGCCGCAGCCGGTGTCGCCGAGCGTCTTGCAGAACGCGACGACGTCCTCGTTCTTCACCCCTTCCATCCGGAAGTCGATCGCCCGACCGGTGGAGTGCATGCTGCCGACCGACGTCGGGCGGTAGCCGGAGATGATCGAGAGCTTCGGCGACGCGCCGCTCTTGGCGAAGTGATCGACGACCGCCTGGATGCGTTCGACGAGCCGCGGGTCGACGCGGCGGATGCCGTGCGCCAGCTCCTGGCCCTTCTTCTTCGCGAGCTCCGCGAGCGGCGTCGTCGGACGCGCCGCGCTGCCCGGCCGGATGAGGATCGACAGCTGCTCGACCGCGAGCGGCGCGATCGAACCGTCGCACTTCGTGAGCTCGAACTTCGCGATCTCCGGGCCGCGGATGACCTCCACGGGGTCCTTCGCGCACGTGGGCTGCTTGCCCTGCGAGCCGTGCTTGCCCTTCGGCTCGTTCTTGTCGGTCTTGTCGGTGGTCTCGTTCTGCGCGCTCTTGGGGCCACGGATGCGCGCGACGAGCTCGGCGGAGTCCTCGTCGCGCTCGGGTTTGCCGTCGCTCGAGGCGTCGTCGTTCTTCTTCTCGGCGGTCTTGCGCGCGCCCTTCTCCGCCGCGTTCTTCACGCCCGGCTTCTGCGCGTTCGGGTTCGGGAGCTTCGGCAGATCGCCGGCCTTGGAGGTGGCGCTGACCTTCGTGAGCTTCGCGTTCGCGTTCGCGTTCGCGTTCGTCTTCGTCATGAGCGACGCGGGGACGACCGAGACGCCGCGCTCGATCTTCGGCTCCTTGTGCCCGCCGCCGCTGACGTCCACGTTGCTCGCGTGGTGCAGCGCGGGCTTCTTGCCCGAGTGCTTCACCTTCGCGAGGGGCTTCTCGACCTTCTTCTCCGCCTTGGCGGAGACCTCGACGTCGGCCTTCGCCAGCTTCGCGGGCTTGTGCTTGACGACCTTCGCGATGGTCGCCTTGCCATGGTGCGCCGACTTCTCGGAAGTGCTCGCCATCGCAGCGAGCGGGACGATCGCGAGTGCGAGAGCTACGAGCGACGAAACGACGGGCTTCATGGGGGCGTCCTCCTCGACAGGGCTTTCTCGCGCCGGCCTCCGCCGCGCGTGGACCACAACGTCCTACATCCTGCGACCCTGGCCAACTAAACGACGCCTCTTTTTTTCCGGCGCGATAGAAAGGCCCGCGCGATGAACGCGTTGGACTTCGAGCGAAGGTTCCGCGAGCTCGTGGCCGAGCAGGCGGAGGGCACCGGCAACACCGGCTGCCTCGCGTGCGAGCGGTGCGAGCGATGCCACGACTCGACCTTCCTCGAGGACTGCCGGAACGTGGTCCGGTCGAACTACTGCAAGGGCTGCGTCGACTGCACCGAGTGCTCGCACTCGACCGACTGCACGTCGTGCCTCGCCTGCTCGCACTGCGAGCGATGCGAGCGCTGCACGCAGAGCGCGTATCTGGTCCGGTGCCTCGCTTGCAGCGGCTGCACCTACTGC
Organism: Labilithrix sp.; assembly: GCA_039809525.1. Taxonomy (GTDB): domain Bacteria; phylum Myxococcota_A; class Polyangia; order Polyangiales; family Polyangiaceae; genus Labilithrix. The sequence continues at coordinate 3,076 of JBDHVD010000092.1, forward strand.
TTCGGCTGCGTCGGCCTCACGAAGAAGGACTTCCACATCCTGAACGAGCCGTACGATCGCCAGGAGTACTTCGCCCGCGTCGCCGAGCTCCGGCGCGCGCTCCGGATCTGACATGCGAGCGGTCATCCAGCGGGTCACGTGGGCGAAGGTCGAGGTCGACGGAGAGATCACCGGCGCGATCGATCGCGGGCTGCTCGTCTATCTCGGAGCGGGCAAGGGCGACGGCGACGACGATCGCGCGTGGCTGCTCGCGAAGATCGCGGGGCTCCGCATCTTCGAGAACGACGAGGGCAAGATGGACAGGAGCGTGGTCGACGTCGGCGGCGCGCTCCTCGTCGTCAGCCAGTTCACGCTCTACGGCGACGTGAAGAAGGGCCGGCGGCCGAGCTTCGACGGCGCGATGCCGCCGGAGGACGCGGAGCGCGCGTACGAGGCGTTCGTGCGCGACGCGCGCGCGCAGGGGCTCCGCGTCGAGACCGGGCGCTTCCGCGCGCACATGAAAGTCTCGAGCCTGAACGACGGACCGGTCACAATCTGGATCGACTCGGCGAACCGATGAGCGACAACGAGACACCGAAGGACGAAGCGACGAACGAAGAGCCCGGCCCCGACGCGCTCTTCGAGGCGCTGTGGTCGAAGGTCGTCGAGAGCTGGGACGACGACAAGCCCCACCAGGCGCTCCTCCAGCACGCGCTCTCCACGCAGCAGCTCCCCGAGCTCGCGGGCCGCTACCGCAAGCTGAAGGACGATCCCGACAAGGGCGCGCGCGCGCAGAAGAAGATCGACGGGATCGTCGTCGCGGCGACGCAGATGCTGATGGCGACGAAGACGCCGCCGCGCACGAAGACGCCGTGGACGTGGACGGCGAGCGCGGCGCTGCTCTTCGGCCTGGTGATCGCGTTGATCCTCTACAAGCTCCTGCTCGGCCGCTGAGCGAGGCGCGCCGCGAGGCGCATCGCCTCGATCATCCCGCGCGGGTCGGCGGTGCCCTTGCCCGCTCGGTCGTAGGCGGTGCCGTGATCGACGCTCGTGCGCACGATCGGCAGCCCGAGCGACACGTTCACCGCCTCGCCGAAGCCGAGGAGCTTCATCGGGATGGTCGCCTGATCGTGGTACATGGCGACCACCGCCGAGAACGCGCCGCTCGCGGCGAGCCGGAACGCGGTCTCCGCCGGCACCGGCCCCTCCACGGCGACGCGCACGCGGTCCTTCGCGAGCCGCGCGCGCCCGCGGGCGATGCCCGGCGCGATGACGCGCGACTCCTCCGTGCCGAGCCGCCCGCTCTCGCCCGCATGCGGGTTGAGCGCGGCCACCGCGACGGTACGTGTATCTTGCATGTCGGCGACCAGGCGCGCCGTCCAGTAGACCGCGCGCGCGACCTCGTTCGCGGTGATCGCGCGCGGCACCGCCGACAGCGGAAGGTGCGTCGTCACGAGCGACGTCGTGAGCCTCTCGGTGTGGAACGCCATCGTCACCTCCGGCGCGCCGAGCCTCCGCGCGAGGTGCTCGGTGTGCCCGAGGAACCCCTTCGATCCGCGCGCGCGCGACGAGGCGATGACGTCCTTGCTCACCGGCCCGGTGACGAGCGCGTCGGCGTCGCCGCGCGCGACGAGATCGGTCGCCGCGTCGATCCACGCGAGCTGCGCAGCGCCGGCCGCGCGTCCGGGCGCGCCGGGACGCCGCTCCGAGGCGGTCAGCGAAGCCGTCGGCTGCCACACGCCGATCGCCCCGCCGCGGAGCTTCCACGCGCGCGACGGATCGTCCACGCGAACGAGCCGCTCGGGCGCGACGCCCACGATCTTCGCCGCGCGTGCGAGCACGCCCCGATCGCCGACGAGCAGCATCCGCCCGCGCTCGGCCGCCGCCGCCGCGACGGCGACCTCGGGTCCGATCCCGCACGGGCAGCCGATGCTCACCGCGAGCCGAGGCTTCATCGTTTGTCCCCGACGCCGCGGAGCTTGTAGCCGGCGCCGCGCAGCGTCTCGAGCGGCAGCGCGTCGCCGAGCTTCATCCGCAGCCGGCGCACGTGGATGTCGACGGTGCGCGGCCCGCCCTCGTAGCGCGCGCCCCACACACGCGCGAGGAGCGTCTCGCGGGTGAAGACGCGACCGCGGTTCTGGGCGAGGAACGCGAGGAGCGCGAACTCCTTCGCCGTGAGCTGCACGGTGCGCCCCTCGACGACGACCTCGTGCGCGGCGCGATCGACGACGAGCGTGCCGACCTTGAGCCGCTCCTCGGTCGCGAACTCGCTGTGCTTCCACTCGAGCTGGCGGATGCGCGCATAGAGCTCCACGGGCACGCACGGCAGCACGATGAAGTCGTCGAAACCGCTCGACGGATCGACGCCCGCGATCTGCCGCGGCGACACCGCGACGATCGCCGGCGTCTCCGCGAGCTCGGGCGTCTTGCGCACCGCGCGGAGCGCGGCCACGGCGAGGTCGGGCCGCTCGCCGGCCTCGATCACGATCGCGCGCGCCCGCGCGTCCGGCTGGGTGAAGAGCCCCTGGCCGTCCTCCCAGAGATCGAGCGTGCGGACGTCGGCGCCGAGCGTCCGGAGGAGCGTCGCGGCCCCCTCCGGCGCTTCGAGGTCGGGCCCATGGCCGATGACGACGACGAAGGCGCCCATGCGACGTGAGACGCATATACCATTGGCGGCCGTGCGGTTCTCGGTGGCTTTGATCGCGACCTCTCTCGCCCTCGGTTGCAGCGACGATCCGCCTCCGGCCGAGGCTCCTCTCGTCGTCGAGGACGGCTGTCAGCCCCTGCTCGCGACGACGTCGCACGACGACGTGTCGCAGGCCACCTGCCTCCTGCCGTACCCCTCGGACTTCCATCGCGTCGCCGATCCCTCGATGCCGAGCGGCTTTCGCGTCTCCCTTCGCGGCGCCGCGAAGCTGCACAAGACCGACGGCAAGCTCGCCGATCCCCACGACGGCTACCTGGCGGACGGCGCCTCGACCATCCCGGCCGTCATCGCCACGCTGCCGAGCTCGCTCTCGCGCGACGGCCTGCCCGGCATCACCGCCGATCCGGCCGGGAGCATGCGCCCGGAGAGCGCGACCTTGCTGCTCGAGGCGGACACCGGGGCGCTGGTTGCACATTACACGGACCTCCACGAGGACGACGACGACGGCCACCACCCGGGCATCGTCCTCCGCCCGCTCGCGCCGCTCCGGCCGCGCACGCGCTACATCGCGGCGCTCGCCGGCGTCCGCACCACCGGCGGCGAGCCCGCGCCCGCCGCCGAGGGCTTCCGGCGCATGCGCGACGCGAAGAGCGACGCGCGCTTCGAGCGCGAGGTCTTCGCGCCGCTCGAGCGCCTCGGCGTCGCGCGCTCCCGCCTCCAGCTCGCGTGGGACTTCACCACCGGCAGCGCCGAACGTCCGACCGAGGACCTCCTCCGCGTCGTCGAGCTCACGCGCGCCTGGCTCGCGACGAGCACGCCCGACATCGCCGTGACGAGCACCGCCGACGATCGCGTCGTGCTCACCATCACGGTGCCGAGCTTCCTCGACGGCGGCGGCGCGCGCGCACGCCTCTTCCGCGCGCCCGACGGGAAGGTCGCGCAGAACGGCACGGCGAAGGTCGAGGTCCTGGTGATCGTGCCGGCCGCGGTCCGGAGCGGCGCCGCGCCGGGCCGCGCCCTCGCCTACGGCCACGGCTTCTTCGGCGGCAAGAACGAGCTCGAGGGCAAGCCCGCACGCCTCATCTCCGATCGCCTCGGCGCCGTCCTCTTCGGCATCGACTGGCGAGGCATGGCCCGCGAAGACATCGTCGCCCTCGCCGACACGTTCGCCGACGATCCCGAGCACGTCACCGACTTCGCCGAGCGCGTGCACCAGGCGATGGCGAGCTGGATCGTGACGACCGCGCTCGTCCGCACGCGCTTCGTCGACGTCCCCGAGCTCCGGCGCAAGGACGGCGGTCCGCTCTGGGATCCCGCCTTCCTCGGCTACTTCGGCGCGAGCCAGGGCCACATCCTCGGCGGCACGCTCTCGGCGATCGACGACGACATCGGACGCGCGGTGCTCAACGTCGGCGGCGGTGGCTTCGTCCACATCATGCCGCGCTCGGGCGCGTTCGGCGCCTTCGCACTCGTGCTGCGGTCGACGTTCGCCGACAGCCTCACGCGCCTGACGTTCACGTCGATGATGCAGTCGTCGCTCGACCGGATCGATCCGGTCGCCTATGGCCCGCGCCTGCGCGACAAGGCGCTCCTCCAGGTCGGGCTCGGCGACAACGCCGTCCCCTGCTGGGCGGGCTTCCTGCACGCGCGCTCGATCGGCGCGAAGCAGATCGTCCCCGCGCCGCGCCGCATCTTCGGCCTCGACGAGACGCCCGGCGGCGAGCCCGGCGCGACGATCACCCTGTTCGACTACGGCCTCGAGGTCCCGACCGACGCGCCGCTCCCGCAGAACCCGAACCCGCTGCACGACACGCTCCGCTCGAACGAAGCGGCGCTCCGGCAGATGGAGGCGTTCCTCCGCCCGGACGGCATCGCGATCCACGCGTGCGACGGGCCGTGCGATCCTCTCTAGGTTCCGGGTTCATCGTTCAGTGGGTTTCGAGCTGGGTCCAGCGTCGCGCGTCGAGGGCTGCCGATCGCCGCGAGGATCGCGATGCGTCCAGATCCTGCTCGCCAGCGACGTGCTCGCGAGCTCGCGCACGCGCACGGGCGCGAACATGTGCGCGATGTCCTGGCACGACTCGATCGCGACGACGATCGCGCGTCGGGCTCGGTCGACGAGACACGACAACGGTGCGGCGCGATCCTCGCGAGCGATCGGCAGCCCCGAACCCTCGATCACCGACCCTACCCGGAACCCCGAACCCCTGAACTCCTGACCAATCAGACCTTGGTCCCACCCACGGTGATCGAGCCGATCTTGATCGTCGGGCACCCGACGCCGACGGGCACGCTCTGGCCGTCCTTTCCGCACGTCCAGATGCCGTCCGACGTCTCGACGTCGTGGCCGAGCATCGTGACCTTGCGGAGGACGTCGGGGCCGTTGCCGATCAGGTTCACGCCCTTGAGCGGCGCGGTGATCTTCCCGTCCTCGACGAGGTAGCTCTCGGTGAGCGAGAAGACGAAGTCGCCGTTCGAGATGTCGACCTGACCGCCGCCGAACTTCTTCGCGAACACGCCGCGCTTCACGCTCTTCAGGATCTCCTCGGGGTCGTGCGGGCCGGCCATGAGGATGGTGTTCGTCATGCGGGGCATCGGCGCGCACGCGAAGCTCTCGCGGCGGCCGTTGCCGCTCGGGCCGAGCTTGTAGTGCTTCGCGCTCAGGCGGTCGTGCATGTAGCCGACGAGCTTGCCCTTCTCGATGAGCGTGCTCGCGCGCGGCTCGTACCCTTCGTCGTCGACGTTGATCGAGCCGCGCGACTGGAGGAGCGTCGCGTCGTCGACCACGGTGCAGAGCTCGCTCGCGACGAGGTTCCCGACCTGGCCGGAGTAGTTGCTCGTGCCCTTGCGGTTGAAGTCCGCTTCGAGGCCGTGACCGACCGCCTCGTGGAGGAGGATGCCGCTGTCGCCCGGAGCGAGGACGACCTCCATCTGACCGGCGGGGGCCTCCTGCGCGGAGAGCATGAGGATCGCCTGCTCGGCGGCCTTCTTCGCGTGCCACTCGGGCGACTTGCCGTCGAAGTACCCGATGGTCGTGCGACCGCCGCCGCCGGACGAGCCCTCCTGACGCTTGCCGTTCTCCTCCGCGATGACGCGGACGCCGAAGCGCATGAGAGGCTGGACGTCGCGGGCGAGCCTTCCGTCGCTGGTGACCACGAGGATCTCGCGGATCTCCTCGGCGAAGGAGCACTCGACCTTCACCACGCGCGCGTCGTGCGCATGCGCGGCGGCCGCCGCGCGCTCGAGGATCTTGCGCTTCTCGATGCCGGGGACGTCGAGCGTCACCACGTCGAGCTCGTAGCGGCTCGGCAGCGGACGGATGTCGACCTTCTGGGGAGCGGGCGAGGCGCCGCCCGACGCGATCGACGCGGCGGTCTCGGCCGCGCGCTTCATCGCATCCCAGTCGAGACGCTCGGTATAAGCGTAGCCGGTGGCGTCGCCCTGCTGGGCGCGCACCCCGAGGCCCATCGACACGCCGCGCGAGGCGCTCTTGAGGATGCCCTCGTCGAAGACCAGCCCCCCTGCCGCCCGGTACTCGAAGAAGAGGTCCGCATAGTCGGCGCCGCGCGAGAGCGCGACCGCGAGGAGCTTCGACGCAATCTGTTCGTCGACCTCGCTCGCACCCCCCGGACCGAAGGGCGCCTTGTACAGGGCAGAGTGCGTGGGCATGGTCCGCCAAGGTAGCCGTGAACCGCGGGCGCTTCCAGCCGAGCCGTGTCGATCGCCCTACATTCGCGCACCAATCTCCGAGGGGTCTCGGCGTCGCCGGTCGGGCCGGCACGGTCGGGCTCGAGAAAGGCACGGCGAAGATAGGCAAGCTGGCAGAAGTAGCGCTATTCTGACGATCGCCACGCGACTCGAACCCGCGTCACCGTGGCCTCCGAGTCACCCCGTGCAACACAGGAGCCCTCGTCAACGTGGCGATTAATCGCGACAAGGTGCTCGAAGCCGCCCAGAAGTTCGTCGAGAAGAAGAAATACGACAAGGCGGTCGCAGAGCTGCAGAAGCTGATCCAGGCGGATCCGAACGATGCTCGGACCCTCCTGAAGATCGGTGACCTGCAGCAAAAGCAGGGGGCTCACGCCGACGCGATCTCGACGTACGAGTCGGTCGGCAAGCTGTATTCGCATCAGGGCTTCGCGCTCAAGGCGATCGCCGTCTACAAGCAGATCCGCGAGATCATCGCGAAGTACGTGCCGCATCTCGAAGAGCGGTACGGGCACATCGCGCCGAAGCTCGCCGAGCTCTATCAGCAGCTCGGTCTGACGAGCGACGCGCTCGCGGCGCTCGACGAGGTCGCGACGCGTCTGCAACGGCAGCAGCGCGACCCGGAGGCGATCGACGTCTTCCGTCGGATCGTCGAGCTCGATCCCACGAACCCGCTCCCGCACCTGCGTCTCGCCGAGGCGCTCTCGCGCGTGAAGGACGTCGAGGGCGCGGTGTTCGAGTTCAAGACGGCGGCCGCGCAGCTCGCGGGCATCGGTCGCCGCGACGACGCGCTGAAGGTCCTCGAGCGGCTCCTCCATCACAAGGCGGATCCGGAGCAGGCGAAGGTCTGCGCCGAGCTGTACCTGTCGCGCGGTCAGCCGCAGGACGGGATGCAGGCGCTCGCGAAGCTCCAGATCTGCTTCCAGGCGAACCCGCGCGACTTCGACACGCTCGCCCTCCTCGCGCGCGCGTTCAACGCGATCGGCCAGGGCGCGAAGGCGATCGAGGTCCAGAAGGAGATGGCGCGCGTCGCGCGCGACACCGGCAAGACGGATCTCTTCCGCGAGATCGTCGAGCGCCTGCAGCGTGTCGCGCCGCACGACGACGGCGTGAAGAAGCTCTCCGGTCAGCTCGGTGCGCAGGCCGGCCACGGCAACAGCGGCTTCGGCTCCGCGCCGGTGATGGCGAACGCCAGCTCGGGCTCGTACCCGCACGCGCCGCCCGCGCCGATCCCTGCGCCGCCGCCTCCGGGCTTCGGCGGAGGGCCGATGGGTCGCCCCGGCACGCAGCCGCTCCAGCGCCCGCCCGGCAGCCCGCAGCTGTACGGCGCGCCGCTCCAGCAGCCGCCGATGCATGCGCACGGCGGCCCGCCGCCCGGCGCGCCCGAGGCGCTCGAAGAGGTCGACGAGCTCTCGTACGAAGAGGTCGAGGCGGACGACGTCCTCGAGGACGCCGACGCCGCGGATGCCGAGGCGATCGTCGAGGCGAGCGAGGCCGAGTACGAGGTCGGCGCGACGTACGAGATCTCCGAGGAGGAGCAGGCCGCCGCGGACGCCGAGTACCTTCATCAGGGCCACGCCGAGCAGGAGGCCTACGGCGCGTACGACGCCGGCGTCGTCGAGGAGCAGCCGCCGCCGGCGGAGGATCCGACCGAGCTCTTGCAGAAGGCGATCGCCGACGCGAACGCCTTCCGCCGCGTGCGCCTCTACAACAAGGCGCTCGACGTCCTCCGTGGCGCGCTCGACGTCGATCCTCGTTCGATGGACGTGCACGAGGTCTATCGCGACGTCCTCATCGAGTCGGGCCAGACCGAGGAGGCCGTGCTCGAGATGCTCGCGATCGCCACGCTCTACGTCGACGCGCTCGACGGAGAGTCGGCGGCGCGCGCGCTCCAGGACGTCCTCGCCTTCGATCCGCAGAACGCGCGCGCGATCGAGATGCTCCAGGAGCTCGGCTACGAGATCGTCGACGAGAACGAGGAGGCCGCCGCCGAGCAGGGCGGCGAGACGGACTACGCGCACGAAGGAGCCGAGGCGCACGAGCTCGGTCACGGCGTCCCGCAGGCGCCGCTCCCCTCGTACGACCTCGAGGAGATGGGCGCGGCCGACGTCGGCGCGCACTACGCCGACGAGCGACAGGTCTACCTGCGCGGCGGCGACGGCTACGGCGAGGACGTGGGCGCGCTCCCGAGCTTCCCGCTCGACGAGCCGAGCGCCGAGACCGAGGAGGCGTACGCGGAAGCGGCGCACCATCTCCCGAGCGTGCAGCCGGGTCGCGCGCCGACCGCGCCGCCGGTCGAGGGCATGGATGCGCCCCCGCCTTCGCTCGCGCCGGGCGCAGTCCTCGAGCTCGAGGACGCGCTCGACGAGGCGGAGTTCTTCTGCTCGCGCGGGCTCTTCGAGGACGCGCGCGCGATCCTCACCGAGCAGCTCTCGCGTCATCCGAAGAACCCACTCCTCCGCGAGCGCCTCGCCGAGATCGACGCGCAGGAGGCCGCCCGCGGCTCCGGCGCGCGCGAGAAGCCCCGCGAGCAGGACCGCGCGTTCGACATCGCGGCGTCGCTCGATGCGCTCGAGAGCCTCGACTACGGCAAGCCCGCCGAGGGCTTCGCGAACGAGGATCAGCAGGTCGACGTCGAGGAGGTCTTCCAGAAGTTCAAGGAAGGCGTCGAGAAGCAGATCAGCGTCGACGACTCCGACTCGCACTACAACCTCGGCATCGCCTACAAGGAGATGATGCTGATCGACGACGCGATCCGCGAGTTCGACGTCGCCGCGCGCGATCCGAAGCGCGAGTGCGTGTGCCGCTCGATGATCGGCATGATCGAGATCGAGCGCGGTCGGGTGAACGAGGCGATCGAGGCGTTCCTCCAGGGCCTCAACGCCGCGATCAAGGATCCGCAGCAGGAGACGGTGCTCTGCTTCGAGATCGGCGCCGCCTACGAGTTCAAGAAGATGAACAAGGAGGCGCTCTCCTACTATCAGAAGGCGATGCGCCGGGACCCGAACTACCGCGACGTGCAGGAGCGCGTACGCCGCCTCGCGAAGGCGGAGCCGAAGGCGCCCCTCCGTCAGGTGGCGGTGGGCGCGGACGACGAGTTCGATCGCGCGTTCGACGACCTGCTGGGCAAGGCGTAGCCGAGGCGTGGCGACTCCCCGTCCCGAAGACGTGCTGCACTTCTGGCTCGGAGCTCCGGGCGACCCACCGCTCCGCAACTCGGAGCGCTGGTTCACCAAGGACCCCGCGTTCGACGCGGAGTGCGCCGAGCGCTTCGGCGCGACGATCGAGGCGGCGGCGCGCGGCCAGCTCGCGGAGTGGCGGAAGACGCCGCGCGGACGGCTCGCGCTCGTCATCGTGCTCGATCAGCTCCCGCGCAACGTCTTCCGCGACACGCCGCGGGCGTTCGCGCAGGACGCGCTCGCGCGTGACGTCGTGCTCGAGGCGATGACCGCGGGTGACGAGCGCGTGCTCTCGCCCATCGAGCGGTCGTTCCTCTACATGCCGCTGATGCACGCCGAGGACGTCGGCCTCCAGCACCGCTGCGTCGCGGCCTTCGGCCGGCTCGCCGCCGAGGCGCCCGCCGACCTGAAGAAGTACCTGGAGAACTGCCTCGACTTCGCGAGGCGCCACGAAGAGATCGTCGAGCGGTTCGGTCGGTTCCCCCACCGCAACCGGATCCTCGGACGCGCGTCGAGCGGCGAAGAAGAGCGGTTCCTCCAGCAGCCGAACTCGTCGTTCTGATGGACGCCGCGGCGCTCCACGAAGCGGCGCTCGCCTATCTCGCGCGGAGGCCGGCGACGGCGGCGATGATGACGCGGGTGCTCGAGCGCCGGGCGCGGAAGAAGGGGCTCGAGCTCGACGAGGTCGGCGAGACGATCCGCAAGGTCGTCGCGCGCCTGGTGGAGGTCGGCCTCGTCGACGACGCGACGTTCGCCGCCTCGCGGGTGAAGCGCCTCGAGCGCGCCGGACGATCGTCGCGTGCGATCGCCGCACACCTCGCGCAGAAAGGCGTCCGCTCGGAGGTCGCGCGCACGGCGCTGACCCGCGACCACGACGCCGATTTCGACGCTGCGCTGGTCCTCGCGAAGAAGCGACGCATCGGGCCGTTCGCCCGCGAGGCGGCGATCGACCGCGAAGCGCGGAACAAGGAGCTCGGGATCCTCGCGCGCGCCGGCTTCGATCGCGCGACCGCCGAGCGCGCGCTGCGCATGGATCGCGACGAGGCCGAGGAGCGCCTCGGCGCCCGCCGCGCGCTCTGACACCGGAGCACGACGATCGTCAACGAATCGGGCGACGGCGCGGCGACGCCGACAGCCCCGTCTCGCGGAGCGCCCTTCGGACGCGGTCGGCGCGTGCCGCGATGCTCCCGCGGATCGCGCCGAGGTCCCGTGCGCGCTCGATGCGGCGGACGAGGGGGCAGCCGTCGAGCCAGGAGATGTCGTAGCTGCCGGCGCGCGCGACCTCCGCGACGGCCCGCGCCGCATCGTCGAGCTCGCCACGGTGCGCGTGGAGCTCGGCCTCGAACTGCATGCGGATGCAGCGCTGCCTCGCCCACTCCGGCGCGACGGTGCCGAGCGGGCCGAGCGCCGCCAGGAGATCGGGCGTCGGGGCGTCCCCCGAGAGCACGGCGACGAACGGACGAAGGATCGTCATCCCGCCATGCCTCTCGAGTCGCCGGAGCGCCGACTCGACGTCCTCCTCCGTCCCGCGCCACATCGCGAAACGCGCGGCGAGCATCCCACAGAGGGCGCGTGCGATCGGTGAGCCGCTCGAGAGGCCGGCTTCCACGAGCTCGTCGGCGGCTGCACGGTCCCCGAGGAGCTCGTTGGTCAGCGCGGCGTTCGCACGGGCGATCGCCACCGCGGGATCGACCGCCATCGCCAAGGAGAACCGTGCAAGCGACTCGCGGTGGAGGCCGACATCCATGGTGATCGCTCCGAGCATCGCGTGCGCGTCGGCGAAGGACGGCGCATGACGCAGGACCGTCCGCAACGAAGCGACGGCTCCGAGCGCGTCGTTCGCGACGAACAGGGCGGCGGCGAGCGCGAGCTGGGCGTCGGCGCTGTCGCCGTCCAGCGCAACGGCGCGCTCCGCCGCCGCGCGTGCACGGCGATGGCGATCGGCGTCGAACGAACCGAACCCGCGGACGAGCGCATGGGCGTAGAGGGCGAGGACCGTGGGGTCGTCCGGCGCGATCGCGGCTGCGCGCTCGAGCAGATTCGCGGCCTCGTTCGTCAGGTCGTGCCAGGGATCGTGCTCCTCGTGCGACGCCCGCAGGACGAGCTCCGTCGCGCGAGGATCCTGCTCGCGCGTCGTCGGATGCGCGCGCGATTGATCGAGCACCGCGAGGGTCACGAGCTGTGCGATCGCGCTCATCTCGCTCGCGATCCGGTCCAGTGGAAGCGTCGCGCTACGCGCAAAGAGCTGGAGCTCGTCATCCGCGGAGACGCCTCGCACGCTCACGCGGACGTCGTCACCGTCGTGTCGCACCGCGCCGAACAGCACGACGTCGATGTCGAGCGTGCGCGCGGCGCTGATCGTACCCTCGGCCGGCAGGAGACTCGTGACGACCTCGAGCGCGTCGTTCCGCGCGAGCGCGCGGAGGATCTCCGATGGGATCGAATCGGCGAGCCAGGCGTCGGGCGCGTCGGCTGCGAACACGCACGCCGCGAGGCGCGCGCGCACCGGCGCGGCGACCCGCACCGGCACCGCATCCACGCGCACATCGCGCGTGACGAGCGGCGGGAATGCCGCGACGCCTTGCGGCCTCGCATCCGGCGCGAGCGAGACGCACCGCAGGACGAAGGCGACGACGTCCGGGTGCGCCCCGCCCACGGCAGCCTGCAGCGCCCGCGTCGCGGGCGCGGGGTCACCTCCGAGGAAGCGCTCGCCGGTGAGCATCTCGTACGCGACCAGGCCGAACGCGTACACGTCGGCGAGCGGCGTCGGTGGCGCGCCGGCGAGGACCTCGGGTGCCATGTAGCGCGGCGTGCCCGTCGTCATCCCCTCCGCCACGGAATCCGCCCGCCGCGCGATCCCGAAATCGGTGATCTTGGCGACCCCGGCGGACGACACGAGGACGTTCTCGGGCTTCAGGTCGCGATGCGCGATGCCGGCATCGTGAATCGCCGAGAGGCCGCTCGCGACGTGCGCGAGGAGCGCGAGCCTTCGATCCAGCGGGAGCTCGCTCCCGATCACGTCGCGCAGCGAGGGGCCGTCGACGAGCTCCATCGTGATGAATCGCAGCCCGTTGTCTTCCCCGATGTCGAACGTGCGCGCGACGTTCGGGTGGGTGACGCGTCGCGCGAGGCGTACCTCGTCGCGCTGGCGCTCGAGGCCCTCATCGGAGGACGTCGCGCGTCCGACGACCTTGAGGGCGATCATCTCTCCGAGCTCCACGTCGCGCGCGCGATAGACCGTGCCCATGCCGCCGCGGCCGAGGATGCCGTGAAGCCGGTAACGGCCTGCGAGCACGACGTCCGAAGACGACGCCGGAGCGTGCTCGTCCGTCAGCGTGCGGTCCGTGGGTTCCACTGCGCCGATTGTGCCCCTCCGACGCGAGACTCGGAAGCGAAAGGTCTTGAGGCGATCTCCGCGGCCAGTGAGAATCGGATGGCGCGCCGCATGTCCCTTCAGTTGCTCATCGGTGCATCCTCCGACGGAGTCGCGCTCGGCCCGGCCGCCGTCGTCGTCGGTCGATCGCGCCGAGCGGACGTGGTCGTCGATGATCCGCGCGTCTCGCGCCGGCACCTGGAGATCCGCGCCGAGGGCGACGCCGCCCACGTGCGCACGCTCGACGATGCGACGCCCTTCGTGCACGAGGGACGCGCGCAGCGCAGCGCCAAGGTTCGCGCGGGAGCACGCATCGTCGTCGGCGACACGGTGCTGACGTTCGCGAGCGAACGGAGCCAGCAGGCACCCGTTCATACCGCGACGCGCACGCGGCGCGGCGGCATCGCCGACGAGGCGCGCGCGCTGTCGGCAGTCACCGACCTGCTCGGCGACCTCGACGCGAGCGACGACGCGGACGCGGCCGAGCTCGTGGTGCGCCGCTGGGCGACCGCCCACCTCGGGAGCGTGGCCTGCAGCGTCGCGGACGCGGCGCCCGCCGATGCGAGCGCATTTCCTCTCGGCGACGGCACGCGCGTGCTCGTGATCCGGTTCCGCGAGCCGCCGTCGCCGAGCGTGCTCGGGCTCGCGGGCGTCGCCGCGCGCCTGCTCGGCTCGCGCAGCGCCGTCCTCGCCCGCGTCGGAGCGGTGCTCCTCGAGAAGGAGACGCTTCGCACGGCGGCCGTCGGCAGCGCGCGCGAGTTCCTCGGCGGCTCGGCGAACGCCGAGCGCGTCGCCTCGCGGATCGCGAAGCTCGCGCGCTCGGACTCCACCGCGCTGATCCTGGGCGAGAGCGGCACCGGCAAGACGTTCGCCGCGCGTCTGATCCACGAGGCGAGCGCACGCGCGAAGGAGCCGCTGAGGATCATCAACTGCGCGGCGATCCCGGAGAAGCTCTTCGAATCGGAGCTCTTCGGCGCGGAGCGCGGCGCGTTCAGCGGCGCCGTGGCCGCACGCGTCGGCGCGTTCGAAGCCGTCGGGACGGGCACGCTCGTCCTCGACGAGGTCGGGGAGCTCGATGCCGCCGGCCAGGCGAAGCTGCTCCACGTCCTCGAGGAGCGCCGGTTCGAGCGCCTCGGGTCGAACCGGCCGCTCCGCTTCGAGGCACGCGTCCTCGCCGCGACCAACCGCGATCTCGCGGCGATGGTCGAGGCGGGGACGTTTCGCCGCGATCTCTACTTTCGCATCTCCGTCGTGACGCTCACGATCCCTCCCCTGCGCGAGCGTGGCGAGGACGTCGTCATGCTCGCGAAGCGGATGCTCGCCGATCTTGCCCCGACCGCCGGTCGTCGTGTCGAAGGCTTCACGAAGCCTGCGCTCGATCGGTTGCGTGCGCACGACTGGCCGGGCAACGTGCGAGAGCTGCGGAACGTGATCGAGCATGCGCTCGTCATGGGCGACGACCGGCTCGTGTCGCCCGACGACCTCCCCGAGCGGCTCGCGGAGCTTCCCGCTGCGCGTCCCGACGCGGACGCGACCTCCGACGTGCTGAAGCTCCCGGCGCGGCTCGACTGGCTCGAGACGCAGGCGATCGCCGCGGCGCTGCGCGTGACGGGAGGCAACCGCACCAAGGCCGCGGCCATCCTCGGGATCAACCGCGTCACGCTCCAGAACAAGCTGGGTCCGCAGAAGCGTAGCGATCGTTGACGATCGTCGTGATCGGTGACGCCGGTCGCGAAGCGGCGTTGCGCGATCCGGCGGAGATCTGCGCGGCACGTGCGTTGCGAGGACCGCGGACATGGCCCGAACGTGTCCTGGCATCTCCGCGCTCGTCGTCGTGGCCGTCGCCGCGTGCGGCGGCACCTCGACCGCCGACCTCCTCCCTACGACGGACCACGAGCCCGGCGCAGGGAAGCGTCGCGCGCCCGCAGCCTCCGAGCAGGCGCCCCCAGCCGATGCCGGGGCGTACGCCGCGCCGGTCGACGCCGGCGCTCCGCCGCCCACGCCCTCGTGCACGCTCGATACGCGCACCGTCTACGTCGAGGCGGGAAAGAAGATCGAGAGCATCACCGCGTACGGCAAGTACTGGGTGCGCGTCCTCGCGAGCGACGGCACCGCGGTCGAGAGCGACGGCTTCCCTCGCGAGGTCGACGCCGAGCCGAAGTTCACGGCGACGACGGGCCCCTGTCACGGGCGAACGGGATGCGTGCTCGACACGCGCGTCGTCTACTTCGACGGGGCGGCGAAGGTCGAGTCGATCACCGCGTACGGCAACTACTACGTGTGGAGCTTCGACGCGCAGGGCAACCCGGTGCCGGCGCCCTCGTTCCCCCAGGCGCTCCCCGAGACGCCGGCGTTCGCCGCCGGACCGTGTGCGCTCGCGGTCTCGACCGTCCCGTGCGTGCTCGACACGCGCACGCTCGAAATGACCGCGGCCGGGAAGATCGAGGCGATCACCGCGCGCGGCCGCTGGTTCTCCCATGTCGTCCGCCCCGATCTCGGTCGGATCGCGCTGCCGTCGAACGGCATCCTCCTCGAGGACGTTCCGCGCTTCGCCGCCGGACCGTGCAAGACGCAGCCCTCGGGCGCGTGCACGTTCGACACGCGAACCGTCTACACGGACCTCGACGGCATCCGCACCGAGGAGGTGACGGCGCGCGGCCGACTCTGGGCCTATCGCCTCTCGGCGACCGACGCCGTCGTCGCGACCGTCGCGGACGGCGTCCCGCTCGACGGCATCGCGCGGTTCGACGGTCCGTGCGCGCACTGAGCTTCGAATGCCCGCAAAGGAGAAGGAACCATGTCGAAACGATCGATCGTCGTCCTCGCGTCCACCGTCGCTCTCACCTCGTCCGCGGCGTGCTCGTCGGGCTCCGCTGACGATGCCGCTGCGCAGTCCACCGCTGCGACCGCGGCCGAACAGGGCACGATGGTGTCCGGCGGCTCGCTCTCGAATCAGTACTTCTGCCCGACCGACCTCATCCCGCGAAAGGACATGGCGCGCTACCTCGAGCGCCTGAAGCGCGGTCGCGACTACACCCCGCCGCCGGCGCAGGGCGTCTTCCAGGACGTGCCGCGCGATTCGATCCATGCGCCGTGGATCGAGCAGCTCTACGCCGACGGGATCACGCGTGGCACCAGCCCCGGATTCTTCTCGCCCAACGATCCGGTCCCCCGCGAGCAGATGGCCGCGTTCATCGTCCGCCTCTTCCACGGTCCCGACTTCTCGCGTGGCGGGCCGAGCCGGTTCAGCGACGTGAGCAACCCCGACTTCATCGGCTACATCGAGCAGCTCGCCGACGACGGCATCACCAGGGGCTGCACGCCGACGGAGTTCTGCCCGGGAGACATGGTGCCGCGCGAGCAGATGGCCGCCTTCCTGATGCGCGCGGCCCACCCGGGCTCCTCCGATCCGCCCGCGTCCGGGCGCTTCGCCGACGTCCCGAAGGACCGCGACCTCGCGGGCCGCGTCGAGCAAGCCGTCGCCGAAGGGATCATGGAACCGTGCAGCCCGGCCACGCGCACGCCGATCTTCGCCTTCGGGCTCGGCGGGAACTTCGGTGTCGACATCGACCAACCGCCGCCGACGATCGACAACTTCCTCGGCTGGATCCCGACGACGCCGAGCTACGGCCTCTACGTGCACGAGCGGAAGAAGCAGTACCTGAACCCGTACCACCAGAGCTCGTGCGGCGGCGACTACACCGCGACCGCGGTGCTCGACATCGGCGAGGTGCGCCACGACGGCGTCTACGTCCGCAGCGTGACCTTCTATACGCAGGGTGTCCCGGAGGTCATGCATCAGGACTCCGTATGGGTGGGCACCAACGGCAACATCCAGAAGTTCGGCGACTACAATCTCGGCCTCGACGACTTCGGCATTCCCTATCTCTCGTTCCGCGTGGAGCACTGGTTCCCCAACGGTCAGGGCGCGAACGGCGACGCGCTCCAGGTGCAGCACACGATGCTGCCCGACGGGAAGGGAACGCCGCTCGTGAAGTTCAAGGTCGTGGGGACGCCGGGCGCCCCGGGCGGCGCTTCCGTGGTCGCCGGCCTGAGCGACAATCCCGACGGCGGGATGTGCGGGATGATCCTGCGCGGCGCCCTGTCGATCTACTGACGGAAGACGTGGTGAACGATGCACGACCCTCCGCGACGCGCGCGCGCACATACGCGGAGGGCCTGCACGGGGTGGTTGCACGGGTATCGCCCGTCGTCACCGTCGATCGCTTCGCGCAGCCGGACGGGCATCCAGCATGGATCGGCCGCGCGAAGGCCGCCGGATCAGTACGGGGCGTCGCCGAGCGTGGCCTCGGGCGGAGGCGCGCGGTGCATCGCACCGTTGCTCGGGGAGGAGAGCATCTTGCCGCCGGCGAAGCAGATGTCCTCCGCGATCACCTCCGTCGAGTAGTGCTTCTGACCGTCCTTCTCGTAGCTCGAGGTGTGGAGGCGTCCCTTCACCACGATGCGCGAGCCGGTCGTCAGCACCTTCGAGAGGCCCTCCGCGCGACGACCGAACATCGTCACGCGGTGCCACTCCGTCCTTTCCTGCTTCTTCTGCTCCTTGTCGAAGTACACCTCCGTCGTCGCGAGACGGAATTTGAGGACCGGCCCGGACTGCGTCTGACGCAGCTCCGGATCGGCGCCGAGGTTTCCGAGAAGAGTGACCAGGTTCATGCCTTCGCTCATGCGGGGCTGCATGAGCAGGACGCGCGCCAAGATCGAGATCGAACGATCTCGCGCGCTTGGCGGTCGTGACACTATGGCCCGGCCAGTTTCGGGGTGGCCTGTGCCAGCGGCTGATCGAGGTATCCCTCGGCCTGGAGGCGATACAGCTTCGCGTACGTCTTGTCGGCGGCGACCAGCTCGGCGTGCGTGCCGTCCTCGGCGATGCGCCCGTCCTCCAGCACGAGGATCCGGTCGGCCATGCGGACCGTCGGGAAGCGGTGCGAGATGATGATCGTCGTCCGCCCCGCGCTGAGCTGCTTGAAGCGCTCGAAGACCGCGTGCTCCGCCTCGGCGTCGAGCGCCGCGGTCGGCTCGTCGAGGACGAGGATCTCGGCCTGCTCGCGCATGAATCCGCGCGCGAGCGCGACCTTCTGCCACTGACCGCCCGAGAGCTCGACGCCGTCCTGGAACCAGCGCCCGAGCGGCGTCTCGATCCCGGACGCGAGCGCCTCGATGACCGGCTTCGCGCCGCCGCGATCGACGGCGCGGACGATGCGCTCCTCTTCTTCGAGGTGGCCCACGCTGCCCACGCCGACGTTCTCGCGCACCTTCAGCTGGTACTGGTTGAAGTCCTGGAACACGACGCCGAAGCGTCCGAGCAGCTCGCTCCGGTCCCACGCGCGTACGTCCTTGCCGTCGAGCAGGATGCGCCCCTCGGTCGGCTCGTAGAGGCGCGTCACCAGCTTCACGAACGTGGTCTTCCCCGCGCCGTTCTGCCCGACGAGCGCGACGCTCTGCCCGCGCGGGACGAAGAGATCGACGTTGCGGAGCACCCACTTCTCGGAGCCCGGGTACTTGAAGCTGACGTTCTCGAGGCGGATCCCCTGCTCCGTCGTCGCCATCGCCGCGCCCTTCACCTCCGGCGCCGGAGGCGTCGCGCCCTCGGTGGTCGAGTCGAGGAACGAGAACAGGTTCGACATGTAGAGGTTGTGCTCGTAGATGCTGCCGATCCCGCTCAGGATCGCCTGGAAGGCGTTCTGTCCGCTGCGAAACGCGAGCACGTACATCGTCATGTTGCCGAGCGTGAGCCGCCCCGCGGCGGCGAGGAGCGCCATGAACGCGTACGACCCGTAGAACACGCCCGTGGCGATGAACGCGAGGAGCGTCGTCACCCACGCGCGCGTCACCGCGAGCTTCGAGTCCTCGCGATGGAACTTCTCCGCGAGCTCCCGGTACCGCCCGAGGAACAGCGGCCCGAGCCCGAACAGCTTCACCTCCTTCGCGTGCTCGTCGTTCGCGAGCACGTACTCGAGGTACATGAGGCGGCGCGACTCCGGCGAGCGCCAGTTGCGGAGCCGGAAGCTCGCCTTCGAGTACTTCATCTCGGCGATCGTCGCGGGGACGGTGGCGACCATCAGCGCGAGGACGATCCACGCGCTGAACCGCACGAGGAGCGCCGCGTATCCGGCGAGCGTGAGGAGGTTCTGCACGAGGCCGAACGCGTCGAGCACGAGCGACAGCGGCCGCGACGACGCCTCGCGCCGGGCGCGCGTGAGCTTGTCGTAGAACTCGGGGTCTTCGAAGTGACGGAGCTCGAGCTTCGTCGCGCGCTCGAGGATGGCCACGTTCACGTCCGTGCCGAGGCGCGAGCCGAGCACATTGCGCACGAGGCCGAGCCCGCGGGTGACCGTCGCCTGGAGGACGACGAGCCCGAGCTCCACGAGCACCCAGAGGAGCGTCTCGTCGCGCGAGCCGGCGACCACCGCATCGACGATCCGCTTGCCGGCCC
>JBDHVD010000093.1:0-22265 GCA_039809525.1 Labilithrix sp.
ACGCCGGTGCCGCCGACGCCGGCGACGAGCAGTCCGGCCAGCGCGTCGAGCGCAGGCAGCACCGGATAGAACCGCCGCAGGTCCACGAGCAAGAGCGCGCACATCGCGCCGAGCGTCATCACGTTGCCGACCGCGAGCATGTGCCAGACCTGGCCGGACTCGACGAACGGGTAGGGGCCTCCGCCGAGCATGCGGTTGACGCGATCGAGCGTCCCGAGCGCGAGCTCGGGCGCGACGACGTACGAGATCGCCGGAACGACGAAGTTCAGCGTGAGCAGCGCATAGACGAGCCGGAACGTGCGCACGCGGTTCATCGCCCTTCCTCCTTCGGCTGCCTCTTCTCGAGCCGCTCGAACGCCTCGACGGTGCGCTGGTCGCGCTCGGTCAGGAGGTCGGCGATCGCCTCGATGCCGGCGCGGCTCGGACGCCGGGCCCAGGCGAGGAGCGCACGCCATGCGGCCACGTTCGTCTCCGGCTCGCGGAACATCGCGAGCTGAAGGCGAGGCAGCGCGGTCAGCAGCGACGCGACCGGATTGAAGCAGAGCGCGAGCACCGCGCTCCTCGTCGCCTCGACCACCGCCCCGGCGACCTCGAGGTCGGCCCGCGCGATCGCCGCGACGTCGCCCGTGTCGGCCACGCCATGGAGGCGGGCGATCGCCTCCTCGATCGCCCGCGCGTCCCTCTCCTCGATGCCCTCCGCGAGGCGCTCGACGATCGCGCGGGCGAGGTGACGGCGCACGAGCAGGAGGTCGCGCACGATCGTCGCGCGGTCCCTCGAGCTCCGCGCGAGCGAGACGAGGGTGGCGATGAGATCGGGCCCGCCGGTCCGGCGCCACGCGCGGACGGTGTACCCGCTCCCCTGGCGCACCGAGACCAGGTGCTCGGACGCGAGCTGCGCGAGCGCGCCCCGGACCGTCACCCGGTTGACCGCGAAGCGATCGGCGAGCTCGCGCTCGGGCGGGAGGCGCACGCCCGCAGGCAGCGCGCCCGAGAGGATCTGCTCGCGCAGCGCGCGCGCGCAGGTGTCGACGGCGGACGCTTCGGTCGCGTTCATTGGGCGAGCCAATTGGTACGACCAATTGGTCCGATCGTCAAGCGCCTCGCGATCCGCGCCTCGAGGCCGCGAGGATTCGCGATCCATCCCGCGAGCCGTCGCGAGCGCACCTTGCGCGAGGTCCTGCGCGAACGCGCCATTCGCCGGGAGTTCGCCGCGCGCGCGTGCAGCGACGACGGACGTTTCGCCGGCCTGGGCCGTGCACTCGCGAGGCGACATGCGCCTCTACGTCTGGGCTCTGTTGGTGATGGCTGCGTGCCTCGGCGGCGTCGTGTCCGCGTGCTCGAGCGACGACGAGGCGGGCGATCCCGATGTCGATCCGATCGCGTGGGTGTCGCCGAGCCCCGGATCGAGCGTCGCGGCCGGCGAGCCGATCGAGCTGTCGGCGAAGGTCAACGACGCCCGCGCGACCGCCGTGCGCTTCACCGCCGACGGGCGGGAGCTGTCGACGTGCGAGCGCAGCGACGAGTGCCGGCGCGGCGAGCTCTTCCGCTTCACCACGACGTTCGACGTCGCCGGGCGCCGTCGCCTCGTCGCGTCCTACACCGTCGAGGGCGTCGAGCGCACCGCGAGCGTCGATCTCGAGGTGACCGCGAAGACGTCGAGCGCGACGCTCCCCGACGGCGGGGACGCCGGCGCCTTCCACGCGCCCGACGGGGGCAAGGACGCGGCCGCACCGCCTCCGCCGCCTCCGCCGGTCAACCGCGGGTTCCTCGATCCCGATCGCCCGCTGCACAACGTGTTCGGCGGCGTCTCGTGGGACGTGAAGAGCCAGAAGGTCGGCGTCGTCAACCCGCCGGCCGGCAGCGTCACCGCGGTCGCCGCCTGCATGCAGAAGTACGGCGCGTCGATCCGGAAGCATGCCGACGCCTTCAAGATGTCGCGCGCGAGCGTCGTGGCGACGGCGATCACCGAGTCGAACTGCACGAACCCCGCGGGCTCGAGCGACGGGCTCTCGTCGGGGCCGATGCAGGTGACCGGATCGACCTGCGCGTCGGTCGCGGGCGGCGGGATCTCGTCGAGCGCCTGCAAGACGAAGATGTACCAGAGCCCGGACTTCTCCTTCTACATCGGCACGAAGTACATGGCGTCGAGCTATCAGCTGAACCAGCACGGCCACGACGCGCCGAAGATCGCGGCCGCGTACAACGCGGGCTCGATCCGTTCGTCCACGCTCAATCGCTGGCACATGGTCGTCACGGGCAATCACCTCGAGCGGTACGTCGGCGCGTACAACGCGTA
The DNA here is from genome assembly GCA_039809525.1 of Labilithrix sp. Classification (GTDB taxonomy): domain Bacteria; phylum Myxococcota_A; class Polyangia; order Polyangiales; family Polyangiaceae; genus Labilithrix. The sequence goes on from JBDHVD010000093.1 coordinate 2,297, forward strand.
CCGCGCATGGGAGAGCTCGACCGGCGTGGCGAAGCTCATGATCGACACGGCCGCCGCCGCGCGTCCGGAGGCGTTCTTCGCGGGCGAGCACGTGTCGCGCGTCGAGGACCTGCCGAGCACGGCCGCGGTGGGCCAGGTGTACTTCGTCGGCGACTGGGACGCGCGCGACGGCGTGTTCGTCACGTTCCGCGACGGACGATGGGAGACGGACTAACGTCCGTCTCGATGTCCGAGCACCCGTTCGATCGCGTCACCCTCGAAGACCTTCGCCGGCGCCGGAGCGCCAAGTGGGCGCTCTATCCGGCGGACGTCCTGCCGGCGTGGGTCGCGGAGATGGATTACCCGCTGGCCGATCCGATCCGCGCTGCGCTGCACGCCGCGGTGGATCGGGGCGACTGCGGGTACGCGACGAAGGGTGACCTCGGCCGCGCGTTCGCGGGCTGGGCGGCGAGGCACTGGGCGTGGTCGATCGGCCCCGACGACGTGCACCTCGTGTGCGACGTCGTCACCGGCATCGCGGAGATCCTCCGCGTGGCGACCGCGCCGGGGGACGGCGTCGTGATCGAGCCGCCGGTGTACCCGCCGTTCGCCGGGACGGTGCGTGCGCTCGGACGGCGCGTGATCGAGGCGCCGCTCGCCCGCGCCGGCGGTCGATGGTCGCCGGACCTCGGCGCGATCGAGGCCGCGTACCGTGCCGGGGCACGCGCGCATCTCGTCTGCTCGCCGCAGAACCCGACGGGGATCGTCTACCCGCGCGAGACGCTGGCCGCGATCGCGGAGCTCGCCGCGAGGCACGACGTCCTCGTCCTGTCCGACGAGATCCATGCGCCGCTGACGCTTCCGGGCGCCGCGCACGTGCCGTTCCCGAGCGTCTCGGACGCGGCGCGCGAGCGTGCGATCGTCCTCACGTCGGCCTCGAAGTCGTGGAACGTCGCCGGGCTGAAGGCGGCGATGATGATCGCGAGCGGGGAGCGGCCGCGCGAGGTGCTGGCGAAGCTCCCGCCCGAGACGCCGTACCACGCGGGGCACCTCGGCGTGCTCGCGGCGCAGGTCGCGTTCACCGAGGGCGATCCGTGGCTGGCCGAGACGCACGCCATCCTCGATCGGAACCGCACGCTCCTCGCCGAGCTGCTCGCCGCGCACGTGCCTCGCGTCGCCTACGTCCCGCCGCAGGCCGGCTACCTCGCGTGGCTCGACTTCGGCGCCGTGCCGGACGCGGGCGACGATCCCGCGCGTGCCCTCCGCGACCGCGGGCGGCTGGCGGTCTCGCCCGGGCCGACGTTCGGCGCGCAGGGGAAGGGCTTCGCGCGGCTCAACCTCGGCACCACGCGCGCGCTGCTCGAGGAGGCGGTCGCGCGCATCGCGGCGACGTTCCCGGCGTGAGTCAGGCCGCGGCGCGCACGTGGAGCGGCTCGTTTGCGATCGGCGCCGGCGCCGGCGTGGTGAAGCGGCCGTGCGGATCGCCCTCCGCGCAGAGCCTGCCCGCGGCGACCGGGACGATCGGGCGCGCGAGGAGATAGAGGCCGGGGAGCGCGAGGATCGCGCGCGCGAGGGCGAGGCCGAGGAACGCCGCCGGCGTCCGCTCGAACACCGCGGCCGGCGGGTTCACGCCGCGCGTGAGCCAGGCCCAGAGCCGCGCGTAGCCGCGGAGCGGCAGAGACCACCAGCGAGGCGCCAGCCGCTCGTTCAGCTCGCGGATGATCCGCGGCGACGGCGCGACGCCCTCGTCGGCCCACGCGTGCGCGGTCTTCGAGGCGGTGAAGACGCCGAGCCAGTACCACGCCCACCCGGTGAGCGCGGCGTGGAACAGGTGCTCGCCGATCGTCGGCACGAGGCCGAGCAGCGCGAGCGCGGGGACGCCCGCGCCGAACACGATGTATCCGCGGATGCGGCGGCGCACCTTCTTGATCAGCCATCGGAGATCGACGGCGATCCTCGGCGACGGCGCGATCGGATCCTCCGGCGTGATCGACGCCAGGCGCGAGGCGCCGAACGAGAGCCAGTCGTCGTAGCGGCGGGAGAGCGCGACGACGACGCCCGACGCCGCGGAGATCACGCCGAGCACCGCGAGGAGCTTCGCCCACGGGCTCTCGACGAGCGACCGCTTCTCCGGCTCGCGGCCGGCATCGACGACGGGCACGTCTCGACCGAGCACCGTCACCTTGTCCGGTGCGCCGGCTCCGTCGGCGATGTCGACGTGGACGCCCGGGACGTGCACGTGCACTTCGGACGCGCTCGCGCCGGTGCGCGGGCCGATGTCGTGGTGGACGACGATCCTCGGTCTGCCATGGTCCTTCCGCTTGCCCGACGAGCCGGTCGCGAGGGCGAAGGCCGAGAGGAGCATGACGGCGGCGAGGCGCGCCGCGGTGATCCGGAGATAGGGGCCGCGCAGATCGCGATCGCGCACCGTCGCGACGACGAGCACGAACGGCAGGATCAGCCCGTGGAGGAACGATCGCTTCGCGCGCTCCGCCGCGGCCGCGAGATCGTTCATGGTCGGGGTGTAGCACCCGAACCTACATCGTCAAGCACGCGGAAAATGGGTCACGGGAAGCAGTCGTACGCCTTCGTCCCGCCGCCGAGCATCGGGTAGACGAGGGTGATCTTCGACGCGTTCCCGCTCCACGTGCCGACGCCGTAGCTCGTGCCCTGATCGAACTTGCCGTCGCAGCGGAGCGCCGTGGTCGTCCGCTGGTTCACGCAGCGCGCGCCCTCGGTGAGCCACGCATCGGTGAACCCGTTGCACGTCCAGTCGCGATCGCAGACCCCGCACGCGCCGCCGGTCCCGCCGCCGCTCGACGTCGACGCGCCCGAGGAAGAGGACGAGGACGACGACGACGAGGAAGACGACGAGGAAGAGGACGAGGAAGACGTCGACGAGGACGACGACGACGAGCCGCCCGCATCCTTCTTCGCGACGGCGCCGGCATCGGGCGCGCTCGATCCGCCGTCGGTCGCCGGCGCGGGCACGTCGAACCCCGAGCCGCCGGGCAACGTCATCGAGGTGCCGTCCTCGGTCGTACCGGGCGCCGCGCGCGTGCCGTCCTCGTCGCTGGCGCCGGCGGCGCAGGCCGCAGCGAGACCGCCCACGACCACGACGACGACGGTGAAAAGCGCGCTCCGCACGGTGTCTGCTACGCGCGACGCGGCCGATCCTTCCCTCGTTCGGATGTCCGCCCGTGCAGCTTTTGGTCTACCCTCGAACGACGGAGGCTCCGATGGCCGCGACCAAGTGGACGTACAAGCGCGTGATGTTCGACATCCTCGAGATCGGCGACGACGACTTCGAGGCGAAGCTGAACAGGGTCGGTGACGAGGGCTGGGAGCTCGTGTCGACCTTCGATCGCGAGCGCGGGGGCAACTCGAAGGAGTGCTTCTTCCTGTTCAAGAAGGCCGCGGGCTGAGCAACGCGCCCGGACGGTGATGCAAGTGGCGGGCGCGTCGCTTGCAGAGTAGACAGCCGTCGCGGAGGTTGAACGAGGCCATGTTGGCGTTCGGGGCGGGGATGAGCGGAGGCGAGACGGCGCGCGACGCCGCACGCGCCGCAGCGGCGCAGGCGGCCGCGGAGGTGGCCGCTCCGAAGCTCGGGATCGTGTTCGTCTCGGCGAGCTACCCGGACGCCGACGGCGTGAGCGCGGCCGTCGCAGAGGTGATCCCCGGCGTCCCGATCGTCGGCGGGACCTCGGCGGCATGCGTCCTCGGCCCGAAGGGCAGCGCGGCGCACGGCGTCTCGGTCGTGCTCGTCGGCGGCACGGGGGTCGAGGTCGCCTCGCGCACCGTCGCGATCTCCTCGCCGACCCTGGTCGAGGCCGTGCCGGTGGCGGAAGAGCTGGCCGAACGGGCCGACGAGGCCGCCCGGCGCGGGTACGTGCATTATGCATGCTTGGTGTTCGCGCCGAGTCTCTCGGTGGACGGCGAGGCCCTCGTCGCGGCGGTGCGCAAGGGAGCGGGGGCGCGCGCGCAGCTCGTCGGCGGCCTCACCGGCGACGAGCTCACGATGGATCGCCCGCGCGTCCTGGCCGACGGAGCGCTCCGTTCCGACCGGATCACGCTCACCGGGCTCTTCACGAAGCGCCCGCTCGGCATCGCTGCGAGGCACGGCTGGCACGCCGTCGGACCGAAGCGGACGGTGACGCGCGCCGACGGCGTCCACCTCCTCGAGCTCGACGGGCGCCCCGCGCTCGAGGTGTGGCTCGAGGACGTGCGGGCGAACGGCGGCGAGCCGCCCGCCGATCGGCGCGAGCTCGCGGTGTACCTCACGAACGGCTACGTGTTCGGCATCCACGACGAGCCTCGGGGCGCGGCTCCGGTGTCGTCGTCCGACGATCCGATGGTCGTGCGCGCGCCGCTGCACATCGAGGACGACGGGACGATCCGCCTGTCGGGCGCGATCGGCGAGGGCACGCACGTGCGCCTCGTGGTCTCCTCGCGAGAGGACCTGCTGAAGGCCTCGGCCGAGGCGGCGAGCGCGGCGGTCCTCCGCGCGGACGCGCATGTCGCCGGCGCGCTCGTCCTCTCGTGCTCCAGCCGCATCGCGGCGCTCGGCGAGTGCTTCACCGACGAGCCCGCCGAGATCGGCCGTCGCGTCCGCGCTCCGATCGGCGGCGCGTGCGTCTACGGCGAGATCGCGCGGAACGTCCGCGACGTGGACGCGTTCTTCAACACCACGACCGTGGTGCTCGCGTTCAGCGCCTGACCTTCACGCGAGCAGGCTCCGCGCGATCTGCGAGATCTGGATCTCGTCGGTGCCTCCGTAGATCTGGAGGACCTTCGCGTCCCGCGCGAGCTGCTCGACGCGGTACTCGGCCATGTACCCGTTGCCGCCGAAGAGCTGCACCGCCTCGAGGGCCACCTCCACCGCCGCGCCCGCGCAATACAGCTTGCACGCGCTCGCCTCGGCGAGGCTCATCGACTTGCCCGCGGCGGCGAGGTCGATCATCCGGAACACGAGGTTCTGGATGTTGGTGCGGGCGACCTCCATCTTCGCGAGCTTGAGCTGCACGAGCTGGAACTCGCCGATCGGGCGCCCGAACTGCACGCGCGTCTTCGCATACTCCGTCGAGAGCGCGAGGCACTCCTCGACGATGCCGAGCGCCATCGCGGCGACCCCGGTGCGCTCGGCGGTGAACGTCTCCTTCGCTCCGGAGCGATAGCTCACCTCCTCCGTCTCGCCGAGCAGCCGTTCGCGCTCGACGAAGACGTCCTCGAGGAACAGCTCGCCGGTCGGCGAGGAGTGGAGGCCCATCTTCTTGAGCGGCCTGCTCTGCACGAGGCCCTTCGTGCCCTTGTCGACGACGAACGAGAGGACCTTGTTCGGATCGCCGTCGAGCTTGCAGATGAAGACGATGGTGTCGGCGTACGGCCCGTTGGTGATGAACGTCTTGCTCCCGTTCAGCAAGTAGCCGCCCTCGGTCCGTCGCGCCGTCGCGCGCATCGACCCGAAGGCGTCCGACCCCGAGCCGGGCTCGGTGATCGCCCACGCCCCGACCTTGTCGAGCGTCAGGAGATCGACCGCCCAGCGCTCGATCTGGCGCGCCGTCCCCTTCGAGAGGATCGTGTTCGCGGTCAGGCCCACGCTCACCCCGAGCGCGGTGACCATGCCCGGGCACCAGCGCGAGAGCTCGATGATCGGGATCATCTGCATCGCGAGCTCGTCACCGCTCGGCGGGCGCTCGCCCTTGCGCGGGACGTCCTCGCCCCGCTGGAGGGCCTCCTCCCGCTTCCGGGCGCGCGCGATCGCGCGGTCGGCGCGCATCTTCCCCATGTCGCGGATCCCGAACGTGGCGAAGAGCTTCCGGAGGACGTCGTAGGGCGGGGTGTCGCCGTGCTCCAGGTCGCGGATGGAGGGCGCGATCTCGGCGGCCACGAACTTCCGCATCATGTCGCGGATGGAAAGGTGCGTCTCGCTCCATTCGATCATTCGTGGCCTCCGCGGGGAGGGTAGCATCGCGTGAGATGCTGCTCAGCAATCGCGTGCTGCGGCTCTCGCTCGAGTCCGCGGAAGCGGCCGGTGTCGCGCGTGACGAGCTGCTCGGCGCGCTCGGACTGGATCCGAGCACCGTGCTCGTCGAGGGGGGCAAGATCGAGTGGGCGACGATGGCCGCGGTGTTCGTCGAGCTCTCGCGCCGCGTCGGCGACGATCCGGACCGGCTCTGGGAGATCGGGCGGGGCATGGCGAGCGCGCGCACGCCCGACGTGGTTCGCTCCGTCGCGCAGGGGATGGTCTCGCCGCGCGCGCTCTATGCCTTCGTCGATCGCTGGGTGGCGCCCGAGCTCGGCCACCTGCATCTGTTCACGCGCTTCGCCGCCGACCGTCGCGTGCAGCTCCACGCGTCGATCCCCGAGCCTCACGTGGCGTGCGAGCCGTTCTTGCGCGTCTTCGCCGGGCGTCTCGCGAGCCTGCCGGAGCTGCTCGGCCTGCCGGCATGCACCGTCGTCCAGCTCGAGGTCGGCCCGCGTACCGCCGACCTCGTCCTCGAGCTCCCGCGCCGGCGCGGGATGCGCGACCGCGTACGCGGCCTGGTGCGCGCGGTCGTCGGTGGAGGCGTGCGCCGCGCGGCGCTCGAGCGGCAGCGCCAGGCCCTGACCGAGAACATCGAGGCGCTCCAGGACGCCCGCGACGAGCTCCGCTACCTGCTCGATCGGCTCCCCGACTTCGTCGTGGTGCACGTCGACGGCCGGATCCTCTGGGTCAATCGCCTCTACCTGCAGACGTTCGGTTGCGAGCGGCTCGACGACGTGATCGGCACGAGCCTCCTCGACGTCGTTGCGCCCGCCTCGCGTCCACGGGTCGAGGAGCGGATGCGTGAGCCGGCCGGCGCGGCGGACGCGTCGAGCCTCGTCGAGATCGTCCTCCGGACGCCGCGCGGCGGCGAGGTGATCGTCGAGGTGTCGCCGGCGCAGGCGGTGGTGTTCGACGGCGTCCCCGCACGGCTGGTGATCGGACGCGACGTCACCGAGCGCGTCCGCTTCCAGCAGCGCCTCATGGTCGCCGATCGTCTGGCGTCCGTCGGGCTGCTCGCGGCGGGCGTCGCGCACGAGGTGAACAACCCGCTCGCGTACGTGCTGAACAACATCGAGATCGCGCGCAAGGAGCTCGCGGCGATCGGCCCGGCCGGTGAGGTCGGCACCGAGGTCCTCTCCGTGGCGCTGGAGGGCGTCGGTCGGATCCGCACCATCGTGCGCGACCTCCTCCTCCTCTCGCGTGGGGTCGCCGGTCCGCTCGACGTCGTCGACGTCGGCGCGGTCGCCCGGTCGACGCTCGCCCTGGCGGCGCGGGAGATCGAGCGCAACGCGCGGCTGGTGGAGGAGCTCGGACCCGCTCCACCGGTGAAGGCGACCGAGCCGCGCATCGCGCAGCTCCTCTTGAACCTCGTCGCGAACGCGCTCGAGGCGATGCGCGACACGCCGCGGCACGCGAACGAGCTCCGCGTGATCGTCGGCCGGGCGGCCGACGGACGCGCCGTCATCGAGGTCTCGGATACCGGTCGGGGGATCCCGGAGGACGATCTGTCGCGGGTCTTCGAGCCGTTCTTCACCACCAAGCCGGCGGGGCAGGGCACCGGCCTCGGCCTGTCGATCACCCAGCGCCTGGTGCTCGAGATCGGGGGCGAGATCGCGGTGACCTCGAAGGTCGGCGAGGGGACGACGTTTCGTGTGCTCCTCCCTGCTTCCGGACGGCCGGAAACGGATAGGATCGCGAGCGCACCGTGCTCCTGAACAGCCGAATCACGCGCAACCTGCTCGAAGCTGCAGAAGCCATCGGACTCTCTCGCGCCGACATCATCCAGGCGGCCGGAGCACGCGAGGACGAGGTCGCCTCGGTCGGCGCGAAGGTGGAGTGGCCGACGCTCGTCCCGATGATCCTGCGCGTCGCCGCGCGGCTCGAGAACGATCCCGCGCGCCTCCGCGAGCTCGGGAGGGTGATGATCGGGACGCCCTCGTTCGCGGCGCTGCACCAGCTCGCCGGGAGCATCGTCTCACCGCGCGCGCTCTACGAGGTGCTCGGCCGGTGGATGATCCCCACGGACCTGCCGCACCTCCCGTTCGAGCTGCGGTGGATCGACGAGCGCCGGCTGAGCGTGCACGGCGAGATCCCGCGCTCGTATGCGGCTTGTGAGCCGTTCTTCCACGTGGTCGAGGGGATCTTCACCCACGTTCCCGGGCTCGTCGGACTCCCGCCGTCGGTGGTGCGCGAGCGGAAGATCACCGCGCGCTCGCTCGACATGGTCATCGAGCTCCCCCCGTCCCGTACGGTGATCGACCGGGTGAAGCGTACCGCGCGCGCGCTGATCGGCGCGCCGACGGCGCTCGAGGTGCTCGAGTCGCAGCGCCGTGAGCTCGCCGACAACGTCCACGCCTTGCAGCGTGCGCGCGACGAGATCCGCGCGCTGCTCGATCGCTTGCCCGACTTCGTCCTGATCCACACGTCGGGCACCATCATCTGGGCGAACCGTGCGCTCGTCACCGGCCTCGGCTACGAGCGACTCGACGAGGTCGCCGGCCGCGCGCTGCTCGACATCTGCGCGGAGCGTTCGCGCTCCCATGCGCTCCAGCGCATGCGCGAGGCGCCCGACTCGCCCGCGATGCCGGAGCTCTTCGAGGTGGCGCTCCTGTCGCGCTCGGGCGACGAGGTGGTCGTCGAGATCGCGCCGACGCAGTCGGTGGTGTTCGACGGGATCCCGGCGCGCCTCCTCGTCGGCCGAGACGTGACCGAGCGCGTGCGGATGCAGCAGAAGCTCCTCGTCGCCGATCGGCTCGCGTCCGTGGGTCTGCTCGCGGCGGGCGTCGCGCACGAGGTGAACAACCCGCTCGCGTACGTCCTCAACAACATCGAGATCGCGCGCAAGGAGCTCGCGAGCATGGGCGACGGCGCGGAGATCGCGCGCACGGTGCTCGGCATCGCGCTGGAGGGCGTCGATCGCATCCGGGTGATCGTGCGCGATCTCCTCATGCTCGCGCGCGGCGACGAGGGACCCGTGGACGCGATCGACGTGCGCACGGTCGCCACGTCGACGCTCGCGCTCGCGGCACGCGAGATCGAGCGGACCGCCCGCCTGATCCAGGACTTCCGTCCTGCGCCGCTCGTGAGCGCGAGCGATTCGCGCATCGCGCAGATCCTCCTGAACCTCGTGGGCAACGCGCTCGAGGCGATGCGCGACCAGCCGCGCGATCAGAACGAGCTCGTCGTCCGCATCGGGCGCGCGACCGACGGGCGCCTCCTGCTCGAGGTGAGCGACACCGGACGCGGCATCTCGGAGTCCGACCTGCCGCGCGTCTTCGAGCCGTTCTTCTCCACGAAGCCCGCGGGGCAGGGGACCGGGCTCGGGCTCGCGATCGCTCAGCGGCTGGTGGTGGAGATCGGCGGCGAGATCGGGGTCGCGTCGGTGCCCGGCGAGGGGACGACGTTCCGCGTGCTCTTGCCGGCGGTGATCACGGCTTCGCCGCCACGTCCGTTTCCGGACGGGCGATCGGGCGCCAGGTGATCACCACCTCGCGCGCGCCCCACGCGGTGGCGAGCGCGCGCAGCTGGCGCTCCGCCTGCTCCTTCGCGCGTGCGGTGACCTCCTTCTGCCGGCCGGCAGCGTCGAACGCGGTGGTCGCCTCGCGTCGCGCGATCGACTCGAGCTGCTCGTTGCGCTTCGCGAGCGTGTCGGTGTTCCGCGAGTGGACGTAGGAGTGCATCTCGTCGAAGCGCGTCGACAGGACCTCGGGCTCGGGCAAGGTGATGAACGCGGTCTTCGTGGCCTCGTCGAAGCGCGCGTCGTCGTCGCGGAGGCGGCGCAGGTCGACGCCGACGACGACCTCGCCGGTCGCGATGAAGAGGAGCGCGTCCTCCGACTCGACCAGGCCGTACAGGCGCTTCTGGTGGTCGCGCACGTCGATCACCTTCTCGACGTGGAGCGATGTCGTCTCCAGGCGGGCGAGGTCGTGCAGGCTCTTCACCACGGTGTTCGATCCCTGGACGTGGACCTCGCTGGCGGCAGGCTTTTCCCGCTCGCGCAGGAGGCCGAAGCCCATCGCTGCGATCGCGACGAACGCGGCGGGCCACGCGAAACGTGTCGCGACATGCACCCACGAGGCCTTCTCCGGCGGCGACGGATCGGTCATGACACGTGAACCCTAGCACTCGCCTGCTACGATGGACGGGGCGGGCATGAATCGCACGCGCGCGTCGGCGCTCTCCTTCACCGCGGTGGTGCTGCTCGCGGCGGCGGTGCCGGCGAAGCCCTCGCGGCGCCCGAGAGCGAAGCCGACGCCGTGCCCCGCCGGAATGGTCGAGGTCGACGGCGAGTACTGCCCGTCGGTGGAGCAGACGTGCCTCGCGTGGATCCCGCCCACCGAGAAGGGCGCGCCGCCTCGCTGCGCCGAGTTCGAGCCCACGCCTCCGTGCGCGGGGCCGGCCGCGAAGCGTCACTTCTGCATCGACAAGTTCGAGTTCCCGAACGAGGCGGGCAAGCGGCCGGTGGTCATGAAGTCGTGGCAGGAGGCGAGCGACGCGTGCCGTGCGCGCGGCAAGCGGCTCTGCGGCGACACCGAGTGGACCGTGGCGTGCGAGGGGCCGAGCCGGCTGCCGTACCCCTACGGCCACAAGCGCGACGCCTCCGCCTGCAACATCGACCGGGCGCACGGCGAGGTCGACGAGAAGGCGCTCGCGAATCCGGCCACGCGCGGCGCGGAGGTCGCGCGTCTCTGGCAGGGCGAGGCGAGCGGGGCGCGGCCGGCGTGCGTCAGCGGCTACGGCGTGTTCGATCTCACCGGCAACGTCGACGAGTGGGTCGTCAACGAGGGCGGCAAGCCGTTCCGCAGCGGCCTGAAGGGCGGCTACTGGGGTCGCGTGCGCGATGCGTGCCGTCCGATGACGACGGCGCACGGCGAGACCTTCCCGTTCTACCAGACGGGCTTTCGCTGCTGCGCCGATCCGCGGGACGTCGATTCGCCGAAATAGGACACCGCTGTGGGCGCGGCGACACGTGCCGCGCGCGCCGGCGGCTCTTTTCGCGCGGTTCGCCCGCGGCACGCGCCGTGTACCTGCCCCTCGCGACGATGACGAAGATGACGACGAGGACGAAGCGAGGCGCGTGGTCGGTGGCGGCGTGGCTGGCGGTGGCGGGGTGCGGCGGCGCCCCGGAGGCGGCGCCCGTCCCGGCGGCGACGAGGGCCGCCGAGCCGGAGACGCAGCTCGAGCTCACGGTGCTCGACGAGGTCACGGTGGAGGGCGAGCCCGCACGCGCGTCGTCGGCGCTCGACGATGCGCGCATCGAGCTCACGGCCCCGTTCCTCGACGTGAAGGCGGAGACGACGTCGAGCGACGGACGGACGGAGACGTACCTCGTCGTGCGCACCGCGGACGGGTGGGTGCAGGTCGATGCGCCGCTCCTCGTCGCGTGGGACGACGATCCGGGCTGTCCTTCCGTCGAGCGCGAGAGCACGATCGCCGAGGTGCGCGTCGAGCGCGGCGTGCTCGTCGTCGTCACCACCGCGGATCGTGACTGGTACGCGGACGCGCGCTCGGGGTTCGTCCAGCTCACGAAGGCGCGCGCATGCCGCCTCGCGGACGGCGCGGTGACGTGCAGCGACGCGGAGACGGTCGCCGCGTCGCTGAGCTCGCACGCCGACGGCGATGACACGCCCGACATGCCCGAGGCGGCGCAGACGTTCTCGACGCGCTGGTGGGTCGACGCCGACGGCGAGCTCGAGCTCGCCGAGACGTACGACGACGCGTCGGCGTTCCCTCGCTGACGATCGCGAGTAGAGTGCGACGCCGCCGTGTCGTCGCTGTTCGCTCCGGTCTGCTCGATCACCAAGACGAAGCGCGGCCGCTTCTTCTGGGCGGCGTGGTGGAGCGGTCCGCCCGCGCACGTCCCGTTCCGGAGGCCCGATGCGTCCGACGGCGCGGCGGAGACGCGCGAGGAGGCGCTCGCGGCCGCCGCCGCGCGCGCGGGCGCGCCGCTCGTCGAGATCGACGCCCTCTGGGCGAAGGCGTGGATGCGCATCCTGCGCGGTCAGGAACCGTGGCCGGGGAAGGCGAGCCGGGAGCCGCGCGCGGCCCGCGCGCCGTCGGCTGCGTCGACGTCGACGTCGACGAACCAGCCGTCGATCTGGGCCGTGCTCGGCGTCGCGCCGTACGCCGGCGCGTCGGAGCTGAAGGCGGCGTTCCGCAAGCGCGCGCTCGAGACGCATCCCGACCAGGGAGGCGACGCGGCCACCTTCCAGCGGGTCGTGGCCGCGTACGCCGAGGCGCGGCGGAGGCTCCGCAAGCGCGGCGGCTGAGCGACGCGATCAGACCCGATCAGGGGAACGTGGTCGTCGCGAGCTTGCACTCCTTCGGCTCGCAGTCGGGACCGTTCGGCCCGGGCTTGACGTCGTAGGCGGGCACGAACGTCTTGTCGCCGATGGGGTTGCCGTCGCGCGTGGCCTTCACCGTGATGGAGCTCGCGTTCGTCGCGGCAGGGAGCGTGAGCCCGCCGATCGACTGCTGGTCGGCGGGCAGCTCGGAGCCGACGAGCCCGAGGAACACCTCGCTGCGATCGCACGCCTGGGAGGCGCCGCGCGGGAGCGGGAGCGACGCGCGACAGGTGGTGGTCGTGCCGTCGACGACCACGGTGAACACGTACGTGCCGCGATCGCGGAACGAGAAATCGATCTTCACGCCGTTCTCGCAGCCGATCTCGGTGCAGCCCTTGGCGTCGACGCCGGGCAGCTTCGAGGCGCCGCACGCGCCCGCGAGGGCGCCGATCGACGAGAGGATGAAGGCGGTGCGGATCACGCTCACTTCACGACGGAGCCGTTCGTCTGGCATCCGAGGACGAGGTCGACCTTCGCCGACGTGTCCGCCTTCGCCTTGTCGCAGGCGGCGGGGCAGAGGAGGATCTTCGTCGGGTTCTTCGCGTCGTCGTAGCGCCAGCCGTCGCCCGACGCGCAGCCGTCGCTGTACTTCAGCGTCTGCGCGGCGGCGCCGCCCGCCGAGTACTGGACGTTGACCTTCTCGTAGTCGAGCGTCTGCCCGGCCGGCGGCTGCGGGAGCGCGTATTCGCACGCGAGCGAAGCGCCGCGGATCTGCGAGAGCGCCGCCGCGAAGTCGTTGCCCACCGCGCCGGTGTTCGACGTCGACACGATGTACGCCTTGTTCGTGCCCCCCGCCGCGGCGAGCGAGTTCAGGTCGTTCAGGAGGTTGCCGACGCCGATGACGTACGTGGGGATCGTCGCCTTCGCACCCGACGCCACGTTCGAGGCCGCCTGGATCGAGTTGTTGTTGCAGTCCTGCGGGTAGCCGTCGGTCGCCATCACGACCGCGACCTTGCCCTTGCCGGCGAGCTTCGCTTCCACGCTCTTCGCGTAGTTGATCGCGCCCTCGAGCGCGGGTCGCGTCGGCGTCGAGCCGTCGCCGGTCAGCTGCGCGATCTTCGACGCGAGCGTTCCCCCCGTGTCCGGCAGCGCGACGTCCGCGGCGATCGGCGTCTGGTAGGTCGAGGTATCGCAGGTGTTGTTGTTCACCGGGAACGCGATGAGCGAGACGGTGATGCCCTTCGACTGCGCGCTCGCGAAGAACCCGTTCAGCGCCTTCGTGACCTGCTGCCACTTCGAGCCCGCGTTGTTGCAGTCGCGCGGGTTCGTGGACGAGGTGTACTCGCACATCGAGCCCGACTTATCGAGGACGACGACCATGTGCAGCGGGAGCTGGTCGGCGCTCGCGGTCGACGTCGCGCAGGCGTCGCTGACCCCGTCGTTGCCGCTGCCGTCGCCGTTGCCGCCGATGCCGGTGCTTCCGCTCCCGTCGTCGTCGTTGCGGTCGGGCAGTCGATTGCCGAACTCGGCCGGCCCCGGCGCATCGCTTCCGCATGCGACGACGAGGGAGGTGACGACGGCGGTGCTCGCGAGGGCAAGGAGGCGACGGATCATCGTTGAGCTCCGACCGCATGTGTTTGCAAGTGGGATGCCGCGCAGGTGGAATGATCCGCCGCCGACGAAAGCCCGTGAAATACGGGCTCTGCGCGATCCGCCGCAGGCCTGATCTGGATCGGCGATCCCTCAGGTGCTGCAGGGTCCGGCCGCCAGGGCCCGGCGCCGCGTGCCGGTCCCGGTCCGGGTCCGGGTCCGGGTCGGGGGCGCGCTCGGCCCGTCGCGTGCCTCCGCCTGACAGAGACGTGACCGCGAGATGACCGCGCGCTGCGGTCAGGGGGGGCACGATGACGGTAGTGGCGGCGCCCACGGAGAGTCTCCTCGTCTTCTCGGACGTTCATCTCGGCAGCGATCTCAACGACGCGGGCCCGGTGGAGGCGCGCAGCGCGAGCATCGATCGCGACCTCGTGCGTCTCGTCGCGCACTACCGCGGGCAGGCGGCGCCGTCGGGACGCTGGCGGATCATCATCGCCGGCGACTTCATCGATCTGACGGGGATGGTCATCGACGCCCGGGGCGACGAGGCGTCCGCCCTCGCGACCCCGCTCACCGACGAGGAGCGCCGGCACGGCATCGGCACCGCCGAGGACCACGCGAGGCTCAAGCTTCGTCGTGTCGCGCGGCGTCATGCCGACGTCTTCGCCGAGCTCGCGCGCTTCGTCTCCGAAGGGCACGCGATCACCATCATCAGCGGCAACCACGACATCGAGCTCCACTGGGACGGCGTGAAGGAGGAGCTGCGCTCGCTCCTCTTCCAGGCCCGGCCGGAGCACGCGCCGGGCGATCGCGACGCGTTCCACGCGCGGGTCGAGTTCGCGCCTCTCTTCTATTACCGCGACGGCGTCATCTACGTGGAGCACGGGCACCAGTACGATCCGTTCTGCTGCACGGCGATGCCGATCGTCCCGGTCTCGCCGCTCGATCCACGCCGGATCGCGCTCGCGTGCAGCGACGTGCTCGTGCGCTTCGTCGTCCGCCGGACGGAGGGGATGAAGGAGTACGGGCACGAGGACATGGGCGTCGCGAGCTACATCCGCTTCGGGGTGAAGCTCGGCATGCGCGGGATGCTCGCCCTCGGCGCGCGCTTCATCGGCTCCGTCGTCGAGATGTTCCGCATCCGGCGGGCGTACCTCACCGACGCGGCGCGCGCGCTCCGGGCCGAGCATGCCCGACGGGCGGCCCGTCTCGCCGACGTCACGCAGGTCGGGCGCGAGCGCCTCGCGCAGCTGTTCGCGCTCCACGCCAAGCCGATCGCCCACTCCGTCCGCGGGATCCTCGCGAGCGTGCTGCTCGATCGGATCGCGCTCGGCGTCCTGACGGTCGGGACGCTCGGCGTGCTCGTCGCGGCCGGCGCTTCGTGGCCGTTCCTTGCGGGCGCCCTCGCGCTCGCGGTCGGGGCGTACGTCCTCGTCGCGCGGGGCCGCGTGATCGACGTGACCGACCAGCTCGTCGAGCGCGCGACGCATCTCGCGCGGATCTTCCCCGCGAGCCTCGTGGTGATGGGTCATACGCACATCCCGGCGGCGCTGCCGGCGGGCAACGCGACGTACATCAACCTCGGCTCGTGGGCCGAAGGCGACGGATCGTACCGCGCGCCCCGGACGCACCTCGTCGTGCACGCACGCGACGGACGGGTCGAGGCGCAGTTCTGCGAGTGGCACGACGGCGAAGGCCCGCGCGTGCGCACCCGCGTGTGAGCGGGTCCGCTCATCCGAGCCCCGTCGCGAGCGCGATGCGCGCGCACGCCTCCGCGTCTTCGACGGCGACGTGAGGGCGCCGCAGCGGGATCTGCAGATGCTGGGCGATCGCCGGGAGCGTCGCCGGGCGAAATCCCCGTGCTCGCGCCCGGGCGAGCGTGCACTCGACGCGGAGCTTCGGCGGGGTGATGCCCGCACGCTGGCAGCACGCGTGGAGGACGCCGAGATCGAAGCCCGCGTCGTGGGCGACCACGAAGTCGACGTCTCGGAGGAGGGCCCGGAGCTCCGGCCAGACCCTCTCGAACGGCGGCGCGCGCGCGACGTCCGACCACGCGATCCCATGGAGCCAGGTGAAATCGAAGCGGCGTGTCCCGGGCCGGACGAGGCGATGGTAGCGCTCGACGACCACGCCGTGCTCGACGCGCACCGCGCCGATGGCGCACGCGCTGTCCCGGTAACGGTTGGCCGTCTCGAAGTCGATCGCGGTGAACACGCCCATGGCCGGAAGCTACGACGGGCGATCGTTCCAACGACTCGATCGATTGGGATCGGGTCCCCCCTCGACGAACGTGGCCCGGGCCAGGCGAAATCTGGCCCGGCCATAGGGTCACGATCGCGAAGTCCGCGGGATCGTTCCGATCGCGATCCGGCATGCGCATCGCATCGTCCGGGGGCGTGCGGCGCCTCGACGGCGAACGCACGAAAGGACCCTTCGACGATGGAGACCTGCGATGAGCACGAGCAATCGACCCGGACTGGAGCTGCTGAAGGAATGCATCCGCGAGCTGGAGGAGGGGCCCAGGCCTCCGCGCCTGAACCTGGACGACCGCATCCCGGCGACCCCTGGGCGCCGTCGCCGGCTGCGGACGTGGCAGGAGACCAAACGCGAGATCCTCGGCCAGTGCGGGTAGTCGTCCCGGACGAGGCCTTCGAGGAGCTCCTCGACACGGCGCACCTCGCGGAGGAGGCGGGAGAAGAGGAGGGCAACGGCGCGGACCGGCGCCGGCGGTTCGCCGTCGAGGTGGACCGTGCGGTGAAGAAGGTGCTCGCGTGCAACGACGGCGAGGACTGGCACACGCATCTCCTGCGACGGTTCGAGTGCCGGCTGTTCTTCTTCCGCCAGGGCGACGACCTCTTCTTGATCGCCTGTCTTCCGTACATCCCGAGGAGAACGCTCGTGGGCGGCCGACCGTCGACGTCGTAGGATCGCGCTCCGATGAAGGAGAGCCTGGTCCGTTTCGGAGTCGCCATGGAAGGAGGGCTCCTCGCGGAGCTCGACGCCCTCGTGGAGGAGCGCGGCAGCACGCGCAGCGAGGTGCTCCGGGACCTCGTCCGCGCCGAGGTCACCAAGGCGCGCGTGCGCAAGGGCGGGCGCGCCGTCGCGGCGCTCACGCTGGTCTACGACCATCACGTCCGGGACCTGACGGAGAAGCTCACCGAGTTCCAGCACGCGCTCGGCGAGAAGGTGACCTCGACCCTCCACGTCCATCTCGATCACGATCACTGCCTCGAGGTGATCGTGATGCGCGGACCTTCGCGCGAGCTCGAGCGCGCGGCGGGGCAGCTCCTGGCGACCCGCGGCGTGAAGCACGGCGGCGTGGAGATCATCGCGCTGGCGGACGAGACGTCCCACCACCCGCATGCGCATCCTCCGCCTCGCGAGCGGCGCCCGGCGCAGCGAAAGCGGTAGGTCGTCAGTCGGTGGAGGCGTCCGCCGCGGGCGGCGGGGGCGCGGTGCACAGCGCCGGATCGTACGGGGCGACGTCGTCGCCGGGGAAGATGCGCGACGTGATGAACGCGTAGTCCTCCTCGGTGAGGATCGGCGATCCGAAGCAGATCGACCGGGCGCTCGCGGCGGAGAAGACGATGCGGGTGCTCTCGCCGGCCTC
Source organism: Labilithrix sp. (assembly GCA_039809525.1). Taxonomy (GTDB): domain Bacteria; phylum Myxococcota_A; class Polyangia; order Polyangiales; family Polyangiaceae; genus Labilithrix. Next base: position 19,785 of record JBDHVD010000093.1, read on the forward strand.
CGCGCGCACGGGCTCGGCGGTGCGGGCGGCGTACGTGCGGCCCCCGATGCGCACCAGGGCGTACGCAGGCTCGACGCCGGTGCCGACGCGGAGCGCCTCGGTGCTCTGGCCGACCTCGAGCGGCTGCGTGAACAGGGTCGTGCGAAACCAGACCTTCTCGATCGTGCCGGCCGGGAGCTCGTTCGAGACCGTCGCCTCGACCGGATCCGGCTCACAGGCCGCGATCGAGGCGGAGAGGGCGAGAGCGAGGAGCGGGCGCATGCGTTCAATCCAGGTAGAGGGTGGTCATCAGCCGGAGCGTCAGCGGGAGGCCGGGCGTGAAGTTCACGTCCTCGCAGCCGGCGAAGCCCGCCCCGTCGAGCACCGGACGGCTCCCGTTCATGCACGTCCCGGCGGGCGGGGGCGCGCCGACCGGGGGCTCGTTGCGGAGCCGGCTGGTCGTCGCGAACTGGGCGGAGCGGTACTTGGTGTCGAAGAGGTTCTCCACGTCGAGCCCGATGTCCCAGCGACGCGTGCCGTAGCCCGCGTGGAGATCGAACACCGTGAAGCCCTGGGCGACGAGGACCTCGTCCTGGGTCGCCGGTCGATCGCCGACGCCGTAGACGCGGAGGCCTCCGCGCCAGCCCGACGGATGACGCGCGGAGAGGCCTCCGGCCCAGGTCCATCGCGGCGCGAGCGCCACGGCGTCGCCGTTGCCTCGGTTGACGACGAAGGCCGACTTCGTCGCGGTGAGATCGAGGTCGGCGGAGAGCCACTCGGTCAGCGCGAAGCGGGACTCGAGCTCCACGCCGTAGCGTCGTGTGGCGTCGGAGGGCTCGGTGGTCCCCTCGTCGCCGACGAACACCGTCTCGCTCGCGAGGTCGAGCCGCCAGAGCGCGGCGGCGAGATCCCATCGCTCCCAGAGGCGCGTCCGGGCGCCCGTCTCGTAGCCGATGGCGCGCGTGAGCGGGGTGACCGGCGCCGCGCCGCGCACGACGCCGCGCGCGTCGTTCGAATGGAAGCCGTGGCCGTAGTTCCCGTACAGATCGAGCTGGACGTCGCGCTCGGCGACGGGCGAGACGACCACGCTGCCCTTCGGGCTGAGCTGCGTCGCTCCCTTCGAGCCGCTCGTCGGACCGTCCGCCTGCCCGGCCTGCTCGCGCGGATCGTCGACCGCGAAGGAGAAGAAGTCGGCGCGCGCGGCGCCGATGAAGCGGAGCCATCGCGTCGGCGACACCTCCTCCTTCGCGAACGCGCCGATCGACGTCTCCTCGATCCGGTTGTCGCGGATCGACCCGAGGAACGCGCGCTGGCGGGAGCGCTCGAGGGCGTTCTGGATCGAGTCGGAGCGCACGTTGCCGCCGAACGACGTGTCGAGGCGCACGGGACCGAGCTCGTCGACGATGCGGTAGCTCGCCTTGCCGCCGAAGAACGTGCGGCGGTCCTTCTGGGTGATCTGGTCGCCGTCGTTCGGGTCGTTCAGGAAGCCGGTGAAGTTCGAGACGAGGTTCAAGCGGTACTGCGCGAGGTAGGCGGACGCGTCGATCTGGCTCTTGTCGGTCGGCCGGAGGCGGTACGAGGCGAAGGCCTGGTGGCGCGCGCTGTCACCGCCCTCGGACGGATCGAGCGTCGCGAAGCGGTCGAGGCGGCCGGCGGCGACCTCGCGGTTCGGGATCTGACCGGAGCCGTACCAGTCACCCGCGTAGCTCGATGCGCCGACGGTGACCGAGGACGCGCGCGAGGGCGTGAGCGTGACCTTGGCGAACGCCTTGTAGCGATCGAAGCGCTCGGGGTTGGCGAACGGGCCGTTCGACCGCCCGATCTCGGCGACGAACAGCGGCTTCGCCGTCCCGCCCTCGAGCTTCGGGCTCGCGACGAGCAGGCCGCGGTAGAGCGGCCCGCCGCGACCGGGCGAGCCGCCGAAGCCGAAGCCGAGCGACGAGTGCTCGAACTCCGATCGCGTGACGAGGTTGATCGCGCCGGCGGTGGCGAAGTCGCCCTGCTCGGCGAAGTACGGGCCCTTGGTGATCTCCACGCGCTCGACGAGCTCGGGGATGATGAAGCTCGTGTCCGCATACCCCTGGCCGTGGGCGTGCGAGACCATGTTGATCGGGATGCCGTCGATCGACAGCGCGACGTCGGTGCCGTGGTCGGCGTCGAAGCCGCGCAGGAAGTACTGGTTGGCCTTTCCCCCGCCCGCGTGCTGCACGACGAGGAGACCGGGCGTGACGCGCAGGATGTCCGCGACCGACGCGATCGGACGCAGCCGGAAGTCGCGATCGCGGACGGTGAACGACGACGCGGCGCTGATCGGGCGCTGCGCGAGGACGAGCGTCGACTGATCGGCGCCGCGCTGCTCGACGACGTCCGCGGGCTTCGGCGGCGCGGCGGGCGGAGGCGGCGCGGCAGGCGCGGCGGGTGCGGGCGGAGGCGGCTCCGGCGGGAGGTGGAACTCGTAGGTGAACTGGACGACGGACTCGATCGGCTCGCTGAATTCGTCGC
>JBDHVD010000094.1:0-22212 GCA_039809525.1 Labilithrix sp.
GGCTACCGGGCGTTCCGCATGGAGGTGGTGAGCGCGGCGGCGGGGGTGAACAAGACCACGATCTACCGGCGCTGGCCCGGCAAGAAGCAGCTGGTCGCGGCCGCGGTCGGCGACGGTCTCTCCGTCGACATCGACGAGCCGGCCGCGCGCCGGAATCCATCGACGATCGCCTCCACCTGCGCCGCGTCGGTGAAGAGCGCGGAGGTCATGTGGCCGGCGTTCGAGACGACCAGCCGCGACCCCGCCCAGTGTCGGTGGAGCGCCTCGCCGGACTGCGCGGGGAAGATGCGGTCGTGGCGCGCCACGAGCACCGTCGCCAGCTCGGGTGCGACGGGCGCGGGGTGCCGCGTGAGATCGACGCCGACGAGGTGCCGCTCGAGCGCAGCGCGCGCATACCAGAGCCCCTCCGATTCGCGCGCGAGCGACGGCCAGTGGATCGCGCGGCTGAAGGCCCACTTCGTCAGCGCCGGGCCGGCGTGCGTGCCCGCCCCGCGCGGCACGACGACGACGGGATAGTCCACGAGCGCCGCGGCGAACGCCGCCATGAGGCCACCTTGGCTGTAGCCGGTGATGCCGGGCACGTAGCCCGCATCGCGGATCCAGCCGAGCAGCGCACGCGCCTCGTCGACGGTCGCGGTGTTCATCGCCAGCTGATCGACGACCGTGCGGAGAACGGGGCCGCGCTGCCCGCGTGGGCGCCGCGAGCCGTAGTACGGGTTCTCGAGGATGATCGATCCGATGCCCTCGGCGAGAAGCCGCCGGGCGAGCGGCTGGCGAAGACGAAAGCCTTCGTCCGCGGTCATCGCGAGGATGATGCACATCGCGCGGGAGAAGCGACGCGTCGGCGTCCAGATCTCGATGCGCGCGCGGCGCGACTCGGCCGGCAGCGGCGTCGCCGCGGGGCTCTCGAAGGACGCGAGCCGCACCTCGCCGTCTCGCACCGCTCTCCGCACGCCTTCCTCACGCATGACGATGCGCCCGGCGGGCCTCGCGCGCGTGTAGGTCTCGATCAAGGAGACGACGCGCGAGAGGAGCGCACGGTCGCCGAAGCCCTGGCGATAGAGCACCCCGACGTTCAGCGCATGGGTGACCGCATGATCGGCGAGCGAATGAAGCACGGGCCGCGGCAGCCTAAGCGATGACGGACCGCGAGGACCGTCAGCACTTCGTCACGGTTTCGTCACCGAGCGGCGCGACGTTTCGCGACCGTTCGCGACGTTCGCGACGCTTGTGCACCATCTCGTAATGGTGCCGTCGGCATTTGACGCTCTGAGGGATGCGCAAGCGCGGACAGTCGAGCGTCGTGCATCGGCCAGGACCGAGCTCGTGTCCGAGTCGGCGGTACCAGTCGCCGTGGAGACGGCGCCAGTAGCTCGGCGGATTCTCGTACACGATGCGGCGGTAGGCCTTGTGTCCCTCGACGAGCCAGTAGTGCGCGTCCGGATGCAAGAGCACCTCGCTCACGAGCTCTTCGAGCGAGGTCGCGATGACCTTTGCTTCGCCGATGGTCTCGTGGCAGCAGTCGAGCCAGTCGTACGAGCCATCGGCGCTCGGGACGACGTCGACGCCGATGAAGTCTCCGTCCTGCAGGTCGATGACGGCGAGCCACGTGCGCGGGCAGTAGTCGTCCGTGTCGTCCCCGATCTGCAACTTCGCGAGCGGAGCGACCTGGTCAGGCGAGACGAAGATGTAGCGGCCACCGTGGATCGAGACACGGTCACAGCGCAGATACATGGCACGAAGATCGGGCGGAAGTCGGTGCCCGAGCCGTCGCTCCAGAGCGTCGACCCGCTGCTCCGCATCCGGCAGCGCGGGACCCCAGCTTCCCGACGGGAGGAGATCGACGACGCTCACGGCGCGATCCTATCCGACGTCGACCCGCGGCCGGCGCTTCGGAGACGATCCGGCCCCCGCGCCGATCGGTATCCTCCGTTCGATGCCCTCCAGGCTCGTCGTTCCCACGTCGCAACGTGATGCGTTCTACTGGCAGCTTCACGTTCTTCTCGACGAGGTCGCGACATGGGACCTCCTCATGGCAACTCGGTGTTGCCACCTCCGAACGCACCGCAACGCCGCCTGATGGCAACTCGCCGTTGCCCTCTGGTCGAGCACGGGCATATCCTCGCCGCGAAGGAGCTCTTGGAAGACGTTGGCCCAGCGTGCGAAGACGCGGCGAACGAGGGGTGTGCTCGGCGGGCGCAGCGAGCGCGTCGTCGAGCAGGTGCTCGCGGCCACCGTCGCCGAGCTGGCCGAGTCCGGCTACCGGGCGTTCCGCATGGAGGTGGTGAGCGCGGCGGCGGGGGTGAACAAGACCACGATCTACCGGCGCTGGCCGGGCAAGAAGCAGCTGGTCGCGGCCGCCGTCGCGTGGATGCGCAGGTTCGTGCACGACGTGCCGTTGCCCGAGACGGGCTCGCTCGAGCGAGACCTCGTCGAGGCCTTCCGGCGCAGGGTGAGCTTCAAGGACCGCGTCGAGGGGAGAGCCTGGGCGCGGCTCCTCGCGGAGAAGCACGACCCCGAGGTCGGCGCCGTCATCGGCGACGCCGTCGACGAGCGCAGCGGCGCCTGGTACGCGATGGTCACGCGGGCCGTCGCGCGCGGCGAGCTCCCGAAGGGCACCGATCCGCGGCTGCTGCTGGGGATGGTCGCGGCGGTCGTCGATGCGTGGAACGCGCGATCGCCGGGCCGGCTGAAGCCCGAGCTGCTCGAGGCTGCCGTGCGCACCATCGTCGTCGGCGCGCGCTCGGGCTCGCTGGTCCGCTCGTCAGCGCATGCCTCGAAGCGCGACGTCCAGCTGCGCGTGAAGCGCGCGACTCGTCGCCGGGTCCGGTAGTCCGACCGGCGGAGCTCGGCTTCGTCGTCGATCGCCGGGCGCGTGTCGAGCTGCGCGCGCGCAGTCATCGCCGCCGATCGAACGGCCGCACGTTCCCCGCGCGACAACCGCGCGTCGAGCCAGTCCGCCAGATCCGCCGAGAGCTCGGCGTGGCTCGCCTCGTCCTCCGCGATGCGCGCGAACGCGGCCCTCGTCGCGGCGTCTTCGGCCAGGAGCGCTTGCACGTGGAGGACGAGCGCGCCGTACGTCTCGTTCACGCACCCCTCGACCGCATTGTCGAGCGCGAGCTCGAAGGCGCTCCGCAGCGCGTACGGACGCGCGTGGAAGGGAGGCGGCAGGGCGCCATGATCGCGCGCGAGCCGGCCGAGGATCCGGGCGTGCGCGGTCTCTTCGATCGCCGCACGATGCGCGCGGGCCACCAGCTCGGCGGGCGCGCCGAGCGCCGCGAGCTCCCGTGCGATGCGCTCGAACGCGGCGACGCTCGCGGCTTCGAGATGCGCCGCCTGCGCGAGATACTCGCCGGCACATCGCGCGCGTGAGCGCATCGCGTCCGTCTCCGACCATCCCGGCGAGCGGCCGCAGCCCGTGGGCTTGATCCATTCGGTCTCTTCCGCCGTGCCGAGATCGACGTCGCCGCTCGGCCGAACGACGACCTGTCTCCGCCTCTCGGCGATGATGCAGTCCGTGCAGCCGAGGCCGTTCGGCTTCGTCAGCTCGCCCTTCCGAACGCGCTTCTCCAGGGCCATCGAATACCCGCCATTCGCCTTCTCCATGACGATGGTCCGCGAGGAGCCGTCGCACTGCGGGACGAAGATGGGCGATGCACCGAGGAAGCTCGCGAGGATCGCCGCCTCCCCTGGCGTGTCGATCGGACCGAGGAGCGCGCGGAGCTGCGCCTCCTCCGTCAGGAGCTCGTGACGATCCACGTCGCGTGTCACGATCGCGAACACGCGCGCGTTCGCCCGACGTTGCTCGTCGACGAGGAGCCGCCACGACTTCGTACACTCGTTCTCGGTGGCACCGGGAAGGCAGCGGCGGCCGTGCTCGAACATCACGGCATGCTCGAGCGCCTTGCTGGAGCGATCGAGCTGCTGCGCCCAGATCGTGATGCCTTGTACGGGCGACGTCGTGTGCAGCCCCTCGAGCTCGTCGAGCGTCCAGTCGACGCGCTTCGCACCCGACGACGTCGAAGGCGACGGCGAGGCCCACTCGTCGTCCGGGGCGGGCTTCGGGGTCTTCTTGCACGCCGTCGTCGCGACCGCCGCGGCTGCGATGCCGGCGAGGAGATGCGTCACCCGCATCCACCCAGCCTATCTGCGTTTCGATGTCGCTCGCGGAGAGAGTCGTCGAGCGAGCGCGCGTGTGGAATCACGAGGTGATCGAGCACACGCACGATCCAATCGGCACCGGGCCGCGACTCGAAGGATCGGTTGCTGGGGTGGTGGTACGATCGGCCCGTGCTGAAGGTCTACGGATTCTCCCGGGTGAACGCGTTCGCGCGCGGCAACACGCGCGACCTTCGCGTGCTGTGGGCGCTGGAAGAGATGGGACTGCCCTACGAGATCGTCGGGATGGATCATCCGAACCACGACCTCGATCGCGACGACTTCCGCGCGAAGAACCCGTTCGGGCAGATCCCGGTGATCGACGACGACGGCGTGGTGGTGACGGAGTCGGGAGCGATCCTCCTCTACCTCGCGCGGAAGAGCGGCAAGCTGATGCCGCACGACCTCGCGGGGGAAGCGCAGGTGCTGCGCTGGAGCATCGCCGCCCTGAGCTCGGTCGAGGTCCCCGTCCTCTCGATGTGGTTCGTCGGCATCACCGGCGGCAAGGGGACGAAGCCGCACGATGCGCTCCGGCAATGGTCGGACATGCGCCTCGCGCAGCTCGACGGATGGCTCGCGGACCGCACGTTCGTCGCGACGGACGAGCTCACGGTCGCCGACATCCTGATGACGCACGTGCTGAGCGCCGGCAGCACCGATCAGGCCCTGCTCGAGCCGTACGCGCACGTCCGCAGCTACCTGGCGCGCTGCATGGATCGCCCGGCGTGGAAGCGCACGTTCGACGCCTACTGCGAGCGCGTCGAGTCCGCGTGATCGGGACGTCGCCCGTGGTTGCCGTCCGTCAATCCGGCCGCGAGACGGTCACGCGCACGCCCTTCGGGTACATCGTGACGGAGTAGCCGACGGCAGGCCACGAAAAGACCCGGAACCCTTCCTTCGAGACCTGCACGGACGGGGGCGGCCCGTACTGTTTCTCCGCCGCCTGAGCAAAGGCCGTGAGGTCGGCGCCCTCGTAGTACGTATCGCAGGTTCGCATCTGCTGCTCGCCGTGCCTGCAGGCGAACACCGGCGCTCGACCGACGTGACATTCGACGACGCCGTCGCTCTCCACGAGACGCCCGCGCTGCTGCTCGCAGATGACCCTCGCCTCCGCGACCGTCGCGCCGATCGGCACCGGCTTCGGCGACCGTCTGATGGCGACGAGACGCGCATCCTCCTTCGGCGACGCCGCGGTCGAGCTCATCTCGAACGAGCCCTCGCTCCCACACCGCCTCGACGCCGGTCGAACGGTGCAGTCGGTGTAACAGTGTCCGACTGCACGAAACGATTCGACCTCCGCGTCGCGAACCACGAACTGGTTCTGGCAGCAAGGACGCCACGTCTCGCCTCCCGAGCAGGTCATCAAGCCGGTCGGTCCCGTGCAGTAGATCTCGACGATCGACTTGCAGTTCGAGAACGTCCACAGCTGCGTGCCGTCCGAGAGGGCGCGGACGTTCCGCGGCAGCGTCGAGAACAGGGGATGCGTTTCGAGCTCGACCAGCGGAATGCCCGTCCAGGCATCGAGGTCGACTTGCCGGACCGTGCGCGGCGGTGACGAAGATCCGCAGCTGACGATCGACGTGAGCACTCCGGTCATGGCGAGCGCGGCTGCGTGCCGACGGACGGCTCTCCTCACACCCTCGATCCTCGCAGGTGAGCTCGACGGCTGTCCACCCCCGTCAAACATCCTCCCCGATCGCGTCGAATGCGCCGTCCGCGGTCGTCACGCGTCGAGCCGGAGCGAACATTTTCCAGGCAACATTCTCCGCGCTGCGCCGACGGGAGCGGACCATGAAATGGTCCTCGTCGCCCAAGCTCGTCGCCCCCGTCCTGTTCGCGGCACTCTGCCTCGCCGCATGTTCCTCCGGATCGGAGGGTTCGGCGGGGTCTTCGGCGCCCGCCGATTCCACCGTCCCCGTGGAACCGAGCGCGGGCGCAGAACGTACCGGCAGCGCAGCGCCTTCGGCCGTCGAGATCGACGCCGGATGCACGGAGTACTTCGACGCGCTGCTCGCGCGAAGGAAGCGCTGCGCGAGCGGACAAGCGACGTTCAGCCTCGATGCGTCCGAAGTCGCGCGCGACTCCTTCATGGCTGTCTGCCGACAGCGAAGCACGCGATCCGGCACGGGGTACACGCCGCAGTTCCACGAGACGTGCGCGAAGGCATTCAGCGAGGCCGCGTGCGAGGACTACGACGCGATCGTCCGAGCCTGCTGGGAGCCCCGTGGCAAGCTCGCTGCCGGCTCGGGCTGCTCCACCGACGATCAGTGTGCAGACGGTTACTGCAGGCTCCCGAGTGGAGCCAGCCCGGGCTCGACCTGCGGGACGTGCGCCGTGCCCATCTGGGGTCGCACGGGCACCTCGTGCTCGGAGACGCGCGACGTGAAATGCGTGCCGGGCCTCCTCTGCATGTCGGATAGCTACGGCCAGAGCGGTCGCAGCTGCCGAGTGCCGCAAAGCGTGATGGCGAGCGAAGGCGAAGCGTGCATCGGGACGGACGGCAGCAGCTCCACGGGCAAGTACTGCAACAACGGTCTGTACTGCAAGAACGGGCGGTGCGCCCGGCGGACCGTCGTTCCGGTCGGGGCCTTCTGCAGGGATGACGAGCTCGCGTGCGAGGACGGAAGCGACTGCATCCCTACCGGCGACTTCAACGACAAATGCGTCAAGCGCCTCGGCATCGGGCAGACCTGTGGCATCGCGGGTGCGGGCTACTGCAACGACTGGGTCGAGTGCGGCGCGACGAAGAAGTGTGAGCTGAGGCAGCCGGACCTCGACTGCTCCTCCGCGCCATCCGCACCTGCCGCCGACGAGCCCGCGAAATGCGTCGGCGCCGCGACGAGCTGCTCCAGTCGGCCTGCAGGGACATGCGCGGGGCAGGATGGCTGCAGCCTCGTCCAGCACTACAAAACCGGCGCGTCGGGCGGATACTTCGAGTACGAGTGCGAGGGTACGCCGCGAGCGTGCTCGTCGATCCAGAGCGAATCGGGCTGCCTCCGCCAGACGGGCTGCCGCTGGGAGTGAGCTCGCCTTCGGTCGCAGACGTCACGCGTCGAGCGCTCGGTCGCGCGGCACGTCGCGTTGACGCGAGCCTGCGCGCCGTTCTACGAAGATCCGCGAAACGACCGAGCAGGAGGCCGAGTTGTCCGACGTCGATTTCGATCGTCTCGCGCGTGATGCGGCCGCCGCGGGTGGGTCGCTCGAAGCGATGAACGCGCTGTGGGCGGCGGTCTTCTCGCTCGACGAGTGGCTCTTCGTTGCACGCGGCGCGCTGCCCGACATCCGGCCCTACGTCGCGTCGAATCCGTCGGTCGCCGGCGGCGCGCCGATGCTGAAGGCGTTCACCGACGGCACGAAGCTGCAGCGGTTCGCGCGCGAGAACGGGCTCACCGGGCCCGGCGGGGAGGCACCGATGCTCGCGATCCCCGGCGCGAAGGCGCTCTCGTTCGTCGAACAGTTCTCGGCCGCCGGGGTCGTCGGGCTCCACTTCAATGCCGACCAGGAGAGCGACGGCTTCTTCGGCCCGCTCGCGCAGCTCTCGGTGATCAAGCAGCACCTCGACGAGCACGTCTTTCCGAAGCGGGCGGGCGCAGCGCATGGGGCCACGGCGCCGTCCGTCGAGCGCATCGCCGACTTCCATCGCACGCTCGTCCTGCCCGCGTTCGAGGAGATCGAGCGGTCGCCGAGGATGGCCGCGAAGGGGCGCACGCTACGGCACGTCTTCGCGCTCGAGACCGGCGATCCCACGACGGACGACGCGCTCGCGATGCTGCATTCGAAGCGCCGCTCGCTCGTCGCGCTGCCGCGCACGCCCGAGGCCGAGCAGGCCGGTGAGTGGGTCGGTCCGACGTTGATCATCGCGGAGGCGGCGGCGACCCGGGCCGCGCTCGGCCACCCGCAGGCCGGCATCTACTACTCGAGCGTGCTCTTCCGCATCACGGAGGCCGGGCGCATCTTCGTCTCGCCGTTCGTCTTCTTCTGGATGCGCTTCAACGACAAGATGCACGGCTTTGCCCACCGCTACGACAACGACATCGCGGACCATCCGATCGAGGACGTCACGCGCGCGCAGATCATCAATCACGCGCTCGGTTCGATCACGTTCTTCGACATGCACGCCATGTCGACCACGAAACCTTGGTGAGAGGGTAGACGATGCCGTATCGAGACGACCCCGGAGCGACGGATCGCTGGTACGAGGTGCTCTGCGGCGCGGTCGCGGTCGCGAAGCGCCAGGACGCGCTGGTCGATCGCTCGCTCGAGTTCCTGCACATCTCCGTCACCGAGAAGTCCGCTCCACGTGACGAGCTCGATGCCAGCTTCCGCGAGGTCCGCGCGGCGTTGCGTCAGGTCGAGGAGCAGCTCGTCGTGGCGCGGCGTGCCGCCGAGTCGCTGGACGAGGGCGACCCGAAGGTGCGCGCGCAGCTCTACGAGATCGAGGCGTTGCACAAGACGATGTCCGGGATCCTCGCGGCCGCGGAGGAGCGCTTCGGGTAGCTCGGGTGATCGCTCAGCGCTTCGCGCGCTTGCCCCAGCACACGAGCTCGCCGTCGCCGTCGAAGTCGATCGCGCACGTCGCGTAGGGGCCGATCGCGATGGGGCCGACGTCGTGGAGCTCGGTGCCGGAGACCTGGTTGAAGCCCGCGTCGGCGAGGTCGTGGCGCGCGAGCTGGCCGTGGTCGTTCTTCCCGCGGCAGCGGACGCGCCTGCCCTGCACCGCGCAGAGATGGTCCTCGCCGACGGCGAACGCGCGCACGTCCGACAGCCCCTGCACCTCCTCGGGCGCTCCCGGCCGGACGCAGACGAGGCGGGACGCGCCGACCACGCCGCAGACGGTGACGGGACCGACGCCGATCGCGGTGACGGAGCGCGAAGGGAGCCCGTTCACCGCGTGCGCTTCGTCCTCGAACGTCCAGCACGCCACGCCGGTCTCGGTCCGCGCGCACGCCTGCGTGCCCGACGCGGCGATCTCGAGCGCGGCGCCGCCGATCCCCTCGACGCGCTTCGCCTCGTAGGGCTCGGCGTCGCGCCAGCACGTGACGCTCCCGTCCGCGCCGATCGCGCACGCGTGCGTCGCGCCCGCGGCCAGGCTGCCGATCGCCTTCGTGTAGCGCGCGGTCTCGCGCTTGTCGCCCGCGGGCGGGCCGCAGCGCACCATCCGATCGTCCGTCGAGCGCGCGCAGACGACGCGATCGGTCACGGCGACGTCGTCGATCGACGCGCCGAGCCCGGTCGCGACGGTCTCCTTCTCCGGCCAGCCGCGCGCGGGATCGCCCCAGCAGACGACGGCGGTGTCGTTCGCGCGGAGCGCGCAGACGCCGCTCGCGCTCACCGAGACGCGCAGCCACTTGCCCTCGTGGTGCTCCCACTCGGGCGCCGGCGGTGGCGGGCCGGCATCGCGCGCGGTCCACCCGGCGATCTTCTCGCCGATGTCGGTCAGGTTCCCCGAGAGCGCGTAGAGGCAGGCGAGCGCGCTCGCCCCGAACATGAGCGCCCAGCCCGCGCGGCGCTTCCTCCGCGTCTCGCCGTGGACGACGAGGCGCTCGACGATCCGCCCGGTGCCGAACGCGAGGAACGCGACGATGAGGACGACGAGCGGCGCCATCCGTTCGCCGCGCACGATCCGCGCGCCGAGGATCGGCATGACGATCGCGATCGCGGTGACGAGGCGGACGGTCACGGCTCGGCATCATAAGCGATGCGGCCGAGCCTGGCGCGACGCGAGGAGAGAGGAGAGTGGCCGCGCCGATGGCGTCAGTGGCCTCTCGTCGCTTCCGCTGGCGGCGAGGCACGTCCGGCCTTGGCAGGCTCGCCCTTCTCGCTCCGCGCGAAGCTCAGGAGGTCCGCATGGAGCTGGTCCCGATGGGTGATCATCAGGGCGTGCGGAGCGCCGGGGTAGACCTTCAACGTGGCGCCCGCGATCATCTTCGCGGTTCGGCTGCCGCTGAAGGCGATCGGGACGACCTGGTCGTCATCGCCGTGGATGACCAGCATCGGGATGTCGATCCGCTTCAAGTCGTCCCGGAAGTCGGTTTCTCCGAATGCCTGAATGCATTGGTAGGCTGCGGCGAGCCCGGCCTGCATGCTCAGCCGCCAGAACTGATCGAGGACTCCCTGGGACACCTTCGCGTTCGGTCGGTTCGTGCCATGGAAGAGGACGCTGAAGTCCCTCCAGAACTGCGCCCGATCCCGGAGGAGCGCCTGGCGGAGCTGCTCGTAGGCCTCCATCGGCAGCGCCTCGGGGTTGTCGGGGGTCTTCAGCAAGAACGGCGGGACCGCGCTCATCAACACCGCCCTGGCGACACGACCCGTTCCGTGTCGACCTAGATAGCGGACCACTTCGCCGCCGCCGGTCGAGTGCCCGACGAGGATGGCCTGCTTCAAGTCGAGCGCATCGACGAGCGCTGCAAGGTCGTCGGCATACGTATCCATGTCGTTGCCGGTCCAGGTCTGACTCGAGCGGCCGTGACCACGTCGGTCATGGGCGATCGCCCGGAAGCCGTTCGAGGCGAAGAACAGCAGCTGCTCGTCCCACGCGTCGGCATCGAGGGGCCAACCGTGACTGAAGACGACAGGCTGGCCGAAGCCCCAATCCTTGTAGAAGATCGAGGCGCCGTCCTTGGTGGTGATGCTGGGCATGGGATCCTCCTCCGGGTCGGCGACGGCGGGGTGCAACGAGCGGACCCGGAAGACGACTCATCCCTCGCGCGCCTCTGGCTCGAACGCGCTCGGCGCAGGCGTCCCTGGCACGTGCGATGCGAGCTCCATCTCCCCATGCGGTGGCACGAGCTGCGGATGCAGTGGGATGGGCTGGATCCTCGGACGCGCGCGAGGCTCGTCGCGCTCGCTCGAGAGCAGCTCTGCGTGACGGAGGACGGCGACGCGCTCGACGTCGAGACCTGGGCGTCGAGCCTCGACGTCGAGCTCACGGAGGTCCTCGTGCTCGAGGCGCTCGGCGAGATCGCGAGTCATCCGGGGCCGAACGACGTCCACGAGCAGCGCGAGGACGATCAGGAGGTCGAAGGGATCCTCTACTGGCCTCCGCACCTCGATCAGCCGTGGGGCACACGAGGCGGCCGGCGGTAGGGCGGCAGGGCGGTCCGTCTCGCTCGAACGAGCGGCCGTTCGGCAGCGTCGACGGATCGCCCCGCGCATGTCCGCCATTGACTTACCAAGCCATCGACGTACCCCGTTACGGGTGGGGTTTGCGTGAGATCCGAAGAAGGAACGGCGCAACCTCGAGAAGCACGGCGTCTCCTTCAAGGAGGCCAGTGCGGGCGCTCTACACCGAGTACATGGTGAGGAACGCATGAAGCGACGCGATGAACTGACCCGAGCCGATCTCGGGCGTGCCCTTCGACGGAGTCAGCGCGAGCGCATCATGCGCGGGGAGCTTCAGCCGGGCGACGTGGCGGCGCTGCGGCGGTTCATCGGCCTGACGCAGTCGCAGTTCGCCGAGGCGCTCGGGATCAGCGTGCACACGCTTCGCAACTGGGAACAGGACCGGAGGATGCCCGAGGGGCCGGCGCTCGCGCGATTGCGAATCGCCGCTCGTCACCCCGGCGTCGTGCGCGAAAACGTGCGGAGCGCCGCGTAGCCACTCTCGCCACGACAGCAGAATGGCGCGGACGACGCCCCGCGTGGCAGAGTCGAGGGGTGAGCAACGTCGTCAACCTGAACAAGTTCCGGAAGAAGAAGCAGCGGGAGGAGAAGGCGAAGCAGGCCGAGATCAACCGCATCCGGCACGGGCGGACGCAGGCCGAGAAGGATCGCGAGCGCGCGGAGAAGGAGCGCGCGGCGCGCGTGCTCGAAGGCAAGCGGCTCGAGGGCGATCGCCGCGACGAGACGTGAAGCCCTAGCCGTACCGGACCTGCACCGTGCGGACGAGCGTGAGGAGCGCGCGCTCGACCTCGGCGGTGGTCGCCGCGCGGACGGTCGCCCAGCCCTCGCCCTCGTAGCTCGCCCCGCGCGGCTGGCCGACCTTCGGCGTGCGCAGCTCGATCAGCGTGTCGCCGAGCGCCTCGACGGCGGCGTCGACGCCGTCGACGGTCGCGACGCGGTCTCCCCCGCCCTGACCGCGGAAGAACGCGGCTCCGGCGGCCCATCGGCGCGGCTTCGGCGTGAAGCGATCGTGCGCGACGAGCTCCGCCCAGTCGGCGATGAAGTCGGTCTCGTGCGCGAGGCTCATGAGCGGCATGATGAGGACGCCCGGAGGACGCGCGCCGACCTCGTTCACGAGCGAGCTGCCGTCGGCCCGGAGGAACCACTCCATGTGCGTGAGCGCGGTGCCCGCGGCGGTGCGCGCGGCGGGACCGAAGAGCGCGGTGAGCGCGCGTTCGTTCACGTCGTGGAAGCGCGTGAGCTCCGGGTCGTCCTCGCGAGGGAGGACGACGCAGTACTGCTTCCAGGGCGTCTCGACCACCTCGAGGACCGACGGCTCGTAGCGCGTGCCCGAGCGCCACACGACCTTGCCCGCGATGGTGACCGTCTCGCAGGTGCGCTCGCGCGCGCGGACGAACTCCTCGACCTGGAGCGGACGCGCGGGCGTCGGGACGAAGCCCCTGCGCTCGAGCGCCGCGAGATCGTCCGCCGACTCCACGCGGTAGGTGGAGCGTGCGCCGAGACCGGCCTGCGGCTTGACGATGACCGGGAGGCCCACTTCGGCGGCGAAGCGCTTCACCTCGCCCTGCGACGTGACGAGGCGGCTCTTCGCGACGGGTACGCCGTGGGCGCGGAGGACCTCCTTCATCCGATCCTTGTCGCGGAACGCACGCGCGACGTCGCCGCGCATGCCTTCGATGTCGAGCGCGTCGCGCACCTGGGCCATCGGCAGCTGAAGCTCCTCGAGCGCGCCCGCGAGGCGGTCGATCGTGCCCACGCCGCGCGCGATCGCCGCCGCCGCGACGGTGAGCTCGTCGCCGTCGAGCGAGCGACGGACCTGGTAGTGTCCGGCGACGCGCCGCCGGAGGGGCTCGGGGATCGACGACTCCGGATCCTCGCTGACGACGCTGAGGGTCACGTCCGGCAGATCGGCGAACGCTTTGACGTACCGGTTGGTGTTCTGGAGGAAGCGGGGCGCGATGAACACCACGTGCGGCATCGCGCGAATCCTACTCCGAGTGAGCGGCGTTCGTGCTTATCCTCGGCGAAGGGCGCGTCGATGACGACCTGGATCGATGGAACGTGCGAGACGAACGGCATCCGCATCCACTACCTCCGAACGGGAGGAGACAAGCCTCCGGTCGTCCTGCTCCACGGCTTGATGGGAAGCGGCGCGTGCTGGACGCCTCTGGCGCGCGCGCTCGAGTCCGAGCTCGACGTCGTCATGCCCGACGCGCGAGGGCACGGCGGCTCGAGCGCCCCGCAGCGCGGCTACCGCTACGACGATCACGCGAGCGACGTCGTCGGCCTCGTCCGCGGGCTCTCGCTCGCGCGTCCGGTGCTCCTCGGTCACTCGATGGGCGGCATGACCGCCGCGGTGGTGGCGAGCCGGAGTGCGGGGCTCCTCCGCGCGCTCGTCCTGGTCGATCCGACGTTCCTCGAGCCCGAGCGCCAGCGCGAGGTGCACGAGAGCGACGTCGCCGACCAGCACCGCCGGATGCTCGCGCTGCCGAAGTCCGAGCTGGTCGCGCAGGCCCGCGCCCGGAGCCCGCAGCGCTCGCCCGAGATCGTCGAGCTCCAGGCCGACGCCCGGCTGAGGACGCGCATGGAGGCCTTCGACGTGCTCACGCCGCCGAACCCCGCGTATCGCGACCTGGTGCGCGCGATCGACGTCCCGACCCTGCTCGTCATCGGCGACAGCCCGGTCGTGACGCTCGAGACGGCGACGGAGCTCCGCGGCCTCAACCCGCGCGTGCGGATCGCGCAGATCGAGAACGCCGGTCACGGCCTTCCGTTCGACAGGCCCGATCGCCTGGCAGAGGTGGTCGCGTCGTTCCTGCGTGCGCTGGCTTGACGTGATGCTCGCTACGCCGCGGCCGGGTTCGACCGCGGGGCATGCGACGCGCGCCCGTGGCGGTGCATGCCGAACAAGCGTCCCTGCCGGGCGACGAGGCTCGCGTAGCGACCGTCGGCCTCGAGGAGCTCGTCATGCGTCCCGCTCTCGACGATCCGCCCGGAGTCGACGACCACGACGCGATCGGCCGCTTCCACCGTGCTCAACCGATGCGCGATGACGAACGTCGTGCGACCTCGCGTGAGGCGCTCGAGCGCGGTGCGGACGTGGTCTGCGCTCTCGGCGTCGAGCGCGCTCGTCGCCTCGTCGAAGACGAGGATCGGTGCGTCCTTGAGGATGGCCCGCGCGATGGCGATGCGCTGGCGTTCGCCGCCGGAGAGCAGGCTGCCGCGTTCCCCGACCCGGGTGTCGTAGCCGTCGGGGAGCTGCATGATGAAGTGGTGCGCATGGGCGGTGCGCGCGGCGGCCTCGATCTCGCGGTCGGTCGCGCCGGGGCGGCCGAACGCGATGTTGTCGCGGATCGTGTCGTCGAACAGCACGTCCTCCTGCGGGACGACCGCGATCCGTGAGCGCAAGGAGCGTTGCGTGTACGAGCGGATGTCTCGTCCGTCGAGCAGCACGCGACCGCCGCTCGGATCGTACAGACGCTGGAGGAGCGCCATGAGCGTGGTCTTGCCCGCGCCGCTCGGGCCCACGACCGCGATCCTCTCGCCCGCGCGGACGCGGAGGTGGACGTTCTGGAGGACCTCGCGACCGGGCTGATAGCCGAAGCTCACGTCGTCGAAGACGACGTCGCCGCAGAGCCACGAGGCCTCGTGGGCGTCGTCCGGGTCGTCGAGCGCGCGGTCGGCGTCGAGGATCGACGAGACGGTGTCGAGCGCGACGCTGCACTTGCGAACGCCCTGGTACATGCTCGTGAGGGCCTGGACCGGCGCGAACACGCCGCCCGCGTAACCGACGAAGGCGACGAGGGTGCCGAGCGAGATCTCGTGACGGGCGACGAGCACGCCGCCGAGCGCGAGCGCCGTCACGCGCGCGAGCGCCATGCTGGCGTTCTTCGTCGCGTTCACCTTCGCGTCCCGCTGCACGCCGCGCCGCGCGATCGCGCTCGCCTCGCTCACGCCTCCGACGAAGCGCTGCTTCTCGTCCTCTTCTCTCGCGAAGCTGCGGACCACGGCGATTCCGGAGAGCACCTCGTTGAGGCGGCCGAACACGCCGACCCAGCGCGACATGAGCGCACGCTCGCGATCGATCTGCTCGCGCGAAGCCCAGCCACCGATGAGCGCAGGTGCCGCCGCGAACGCGAGCACCACGAGAGAGAGACGCCACTCGAGCTTCACCATCACGAGCGCCGAGAGCACGAGGTACGAGACGGAGGGCACGAAGTGCAGCGCGATCTCCGAGAAGGCCGCGACCGATCCGGAGACGCCGCGCTCGACCCGAGCCGTCACGGCACCGGCGGGCTCGCCCCCGTGGTGGTCGAGCGGGAGCGAGTGCAGCCGGTCCACCGTCGCCCTCAGCATGTCGGCGTTGAGCGCGATGCGGATCTTCGAGACGACGAGCTCGAGCGAAGCCGCGAGCGCTTCGCGCGCGAGCAGCGCGACCACGAGCGCTCCGAGGAGCAGGGCCACGGAGGTGCCCGCGGCCGATGACCCGAAGGAATCGAAGAGCGCCTTGTAGAGCAGCGGCTCACCGACGGCGATGGTCGACGCGGAGAGCGCGAGGAAGACGATGATCGCGAGATGCCGACGATGCGGGAGGAAGAACCGCGTCGCCGCGCGGACCAGCGTCGAGCTGGGCGTGAGGCGGAATTGCGTGCGAGGCATATCGACCCGGCCACCTTGCCACCCCAACGCGTCGCGTCACGTCCTTCCGTTGTCGAGGTCGGTCGTTTTCCGCGGACGACCTGGAGGTGCGCTAACTTCGCCTGCGCGTGGCCGAGCTCGTGTTCGCAGCCGGGACGATCGAGCTCCGCGGAGTGCCGCAGGGCGACACGCGCGTGCCCGCCGAGCTCGCATGGGACGAGCGGACCGCGTGCTTCCGCGCGCCGGCGATCGCCTACGCGGCGTGCGTGCAGGCGCTCCGCCGCGCGGGCGTCGACGTCGACGATCACGCGCGCCGCTACGATGATCTCGCCGAGGCCGCTCGCGCCCTCGTCCACCGCGAGCCGCGGCCGTTCCAGCGCGAGGCGCTCGACGCGTGGAAGGGCGCGCACGGACGCGGCGTGGTCGTGCTCCCGACGGGCGCGGGCAAGACGCACGTCGCGGTGATGGCCATCGACGACAAGCGGCGCAGCACGCTCGTCGTCGCGCCGACACTCGATCTCGTCCGCCAGTGGTACGACCTCTTGCGCGCGACGTTCGGCGCGAAGGTCGGCGTGATCGGCGGCGGCGACTACGAGCTCGCGCCGATCACGGCGACGACCTACGACTCGGCGTACATGCACATGGAGCACCTCGGGTCGCGCTTCGGCCTCGTGGTGTTCGACGAGTGCCATCACCTGCCGGGCCCGAGCTACGCGCTCGCCGCTCGGCTCTGCCTCGCCCCCTACCGCCTCGGGCTCACGGCGACGCCGGAGCGCGCGGACCTCCGTCACCTCGATCTCGACGAGCTCGTCGGCCCCATCGTCTACCGCCGCGACATCACCGAGCTCGCGGGCGAGTACCTCGCCGACTACGAGACGGTGACCATCACGGTGGATCTGACGCCCGAGGAACGCGAGGAGCACGATCGCGAGCGCGCGATCTACCGTGACTTCGTCATCGCGAACGGGATCCGCATGTCGTCGCCGCGGGGCTTCGGCGAGTTCGTGATGCGCTCGGCCAGGAGCGCCGAGGGCCGCCGCGCGATGCGCGCGTACCGCCGTCAGCGCGAGCTCGCCTTCGCCGCGAGCGCGAAGCTGGGGTACGTGGCGCACCTGCTCGACGTCCACAAGGACGACCGCGCCATCGTCTTCACCCAGGACAACGCCACGGCCTACAAGGTCTCGCGCGACTTCCTCGTCCCCGCGATCACCCACCAGACCAAGGTCACCGAACGGAGCGCGATCCTCGGCGGACTGACGAACGGCACGTACGGCGCGATCGCGACGTCGAAGGTCCTGAACGAGGGCGTGGACGTCGAAGAGGCGAACGTGGCGATCGTCCTGTCGGGCTCGGGCTCCGTGCGCGAGCACGTGCAGCGGCTCGGACGGATCCTTCGGCGGCGCGAGGGCAAGCGGGCCGTCTTGTACGAGCTCGTCACGGCGCGCACCGCCGAGACGCACACGAGCGAGCGGAGGCGCGACCACGATGCTTACCGCTGATCTCGTGGACGTGCGCCGCAAGGGTGACGAGCTCCTGCTCCGCCCGCTCGACGGGCGGGCGCGCGCAGAGGCGCTCGCGGTCGCGAGCGACCTGCTCGAGGCGGCGCGCGGATACGTCGGCGCGCGACGTGAAGAGCTCGATGCCGCGTGGGACGCGATCGTGGGGAGCTCTGCGCGACCTCGCGTCGCGAAGGGGCTCCGCAAGCTCGTGGAAGATGCCTGCGCCTTCGAGGCGGAGTCGGCGCTCGACCCCGTCGACGTGCGCCGGGAGGTCTTCGAGCGAGCGGCGCGCGAGCGGAGGCAGGGACGCTTCGATCGCGGCGCGATCCTCGCGGACTCCGCCGCGGCGCTCGCGATGCCCCCCGAGTCGATCGAGCGCGCGCTCTTCGCCGATCTGCGTCGCGAGCACCTCGTGCGGTCCGCGCCCTCGCTCTCGGCCGCATCGCTCGTCGAGGCCTACGACCTCGGCTGCGCGCAGGCGATCCTGCTCCGCGCGGTGCGTGTCGTCTGCGAGGTCCGGGCCGCGTCGCCGGGGCTGCTGCGTGCGTTCTTCGCGCGGCTGAAGTGGGGTCAGCTCCTCTTCACCGCCGAGCGCAGCCCTGGAGACGATCAGGGGTTCGTCGTCACGATCGACGGTCCGTTCTCGATGTTCGAGTCGGTCACGCGCTACGGCGTGCGCCTGGCGATGCTCGTGCCGGCGCTGCGTGCGCTCGACCAGTGGTCGCTCGTCGCGGACGTGCGATGGGGCAAGGAGCGCGCCCCGCTCCGGTTCCGGATGGCCTCTGCCGAGCTCGCGCCGGGCGAAGCGACCGAGCCGCACCTCGCCGACGACGTCCGCGAGCTCCTCGATTCACTGCGCGACAACGGCGGCGACTGGACGGTGGACGTCGCGACCGAGATCCTCGACGTGCCCGGCCTCGGCGTGTGCGTCCCCGATCTCGTCTTCCGGCGGAGGAAGGCGCGAACGGACGAAGCGCGCGTCTACCTCGAGGTGCTCGGGTTCTGGAGCCGCGAAGCCGTGTTCCGCCGCGTCGACCTCGTGACGCGCGGGCTCGGTGCGCCCATCGTGTTCGCGGCGAGCGCGCGCCTGCGCGTCAGCGCCGAGGTGATCGGCAATGACGTGCCCGCTTCGCTGTACGTCTACAAAGCGAAGATGAGCGCACGCGCGGTGCTGGCGCACGTCGAGGCCGTGGCGGCTGTCGGTCGTGAGGAGGTCGCCGGGCGGGGTGCCTAGAAGCAGCCCGCGAGCTCGATCGGATCGAGGATGGTGTCGCGGAGGTTGCCCCACGGGTCGACGTCGTCTTCGTCGACGCCGAACGTATCGATCTCGATCTCGATCTCGCCGATGATCTCCACCGAGACGTCCGCCTCGAGCTCGAAGGAGGGGACGTGCACGTCGACGCTCTCGGCGGCGCACTCGGCGTCGTGCGCGCGGCCGAGATCGAACGCGGCGACACCGCACCCGGGGCACACGGCGAACGACGCGTAGTCTCGAGGCCGCGTGAAGTAGTCTGCGAGAAACAGCGAGCGCACGCGATCGACGAGCTTCATGTCCGGACGATCGACCGGCGCGTAGCCGATCGCCGCCTCGTCGTCGAGGATCCCCGCGACGATGCCGGCGTCGATCGCATCGCGCGCGAAGCCCGAGTCGTAGCGCCACGACCAGACGCGTCGGAGCGAGTCGTGGAGCTCGGCGTGCGCGCTCTCGACGAGGCGAGCGATCTCCTCCGCCGGGATCGGCCGCGGAGCGTGCCGCGCGCGGTGCACGCCGGACGCGGCGCGGACGGACGACGCGGCGACGGCCCGCGCGTAAGGCCCGACGAGCCACATGGCGAGCTCGCGCTTGCTCCAGTGGTTCGCGCTCCGTGCGAACGCGAGCGCGGCGCTGCGGCACGCGTCGGCGACGTCCCTCACGCGCGTCCCGTGCGTGAGCACGATGACCCGCGCGTTCAGCGGAAGGCTCGAGAACGACTTCGTCGGCATCATGGCGGTCACCCTCGGTACGAGCCCGACGATGAGCGACGCGCGGGGGCTGGGCCAAGAAGAAGCACGATCTTCGGTGCGCGCGTGTGGGCTGCGCGCCCTGCGGACGACTGTCCTCGATCCCCAACTCGTCGGCGCTTCACCGCCCGGTGCGCCCGTGAATGATCGGGTGTAAGACCCGTCTCACGGGCCCCGAACGATGCGCACGAAGCTCCTGCTCCTCTCGTCGCTGTTCACCACCTTCGTCGCCGCCGCGTGCGGACCGGGCGCGGCCGTACCGAGCACCGCCGCCCGCGAGTCCGGGCAGAGCAAGCTGATGGATCAGACCTTCGCCGGGCAGAACAAGTGCAACCCGAAGGTCCACGAGCGTCCCTTCGTGATCGAGTGGGACGCGACCGACACGTCGAGCTTCCAGGCGCGGACGGCGACCGATGTCGTGGTCGTGAAGTACGACGGGTGCAACCTCACGGTCCTCGACTCGTGCAACGACGACTCCGTGCGCGGGCTGCTCGGGTCGTACAAGCCGATCGACTGGACGACCGGCGCGGTCGAGAAGGTCGACATCGCGAACGCGATCGATCTCCATGCCAAGCTCCCGCTCGGCGAGGCGCTCCTCGGCGGGCGCGTGCAGGCCGGCGAGAAGTTCCACATGGAGTACTTCGTCAGCGGCACGCGCTCGGCGACGCGGCCCCTGCTCTATCGCGCCGAGCTCGCGAAGCTGCCCGGCTGTGCGGGCGCGACCCACTTCGTCTACGCGTTCAATCTCGGGGCGTACGAGCTCTCGACCGCGACCGGATCGAGCGGAGAGGCCAGCGCGCAGGCGTTCGGCGCCGGCGTTGGCGGGAGCTCGACGCACCGCCGCGAGATCGCGAAGAAGGCCGGAGAGCTCTCCGCGTGCAAGGGAGAGTCGGCGAAGGAGATCGACGCGTGCAAGGTCGCCATCCGGCTCACGCTGCGCGAGATCACCGACGGCGAGAACCCGGACGCGAAGGCGGCGCGCGCCGAGGAGACCCCGGCGGCCGAGAACCTCGCTGGCAAGCTGCAGGCTCGCACCGATCAGGAGCGCCGCGCGGCCGAGCACCTGCAGGCCGCCTGGACGAAGGCCAACGCGGAGGACGGCAAGGGTTGCCTCGCCGAGCTCGACGCGCACGACCGGCTCGATGCCCGACCGGAGGGGCTCTCGACGAACCCGAAGGGACAGGCGTCGCTCCGCGCGCGCTGCATCATGCTGTCGGGACAGTGCGCGGCCGGACGCGCGCTCGCGCGCAAGGCGATCGAGGCGCGCGGATACGCCAATCGTCCCGAGCAGGTCGACGACGAGATCGACATGCTCGTGGGACAGAGCTGCCGCGGCGGTGGGTTGACCGAGCGCGATCGGCTGCTCGTCGCGCTGAACACGCTCACGAGCAACAAGAAGCGCACCGTGGCCGACTGCCGTCGCGCCTACGACGAGACCGCGAAGCTGATCGGCATCGTGCCGAAGCGGAACGACTCGGATCCGATCCGCCACGCCGACTCGCGCCTCGAGAACGAGACGGTGAAGTGCTTCGCCGAGGCCGGCGACTGCGCGGCTGCGTGGAAGACCACGAAGGACACGCAGGTCCTCTACGCCAAGCGCGTCAACGTCGACATGAGCCTCCCTCGAACGCGCTACCACATGGTCGCGGTGACGAAGAACCTCTGCTCCGACAAGGATCAGGGCCCGATGACGGACGCCGAGGCCTCCGTCCGCTGGGCGATCGAGCTCCGCGAGATCGAGGAGCGCTCGCCCGCGCTGTGCGCTTCCCGCCTCGACAAGGGCATCGCCGCGCTGAAGAAGGTGGTGGCGAGCGGCGGGGGCGTCGGCGCGGATCCCTACGATCTCGCGAAGGGCGCCGCGAAGTGCTTCGCCGCCGTCAACGACTGCGAGACCGCGTGGACGCGCTACATCGAGACGCGTCGCGTGACCGGGAAGACCGTGGCGGTCGACTTCAGCACGCTCGACGCGTTCCAGGACGCTGCGCCCGCCTGCGCCCAGAAGCCGGCGCCCGCATCGCTCTCTCCTGCGGAGAAGCTGACCTGGGCCCGCGCGCAGCTCCGCAAGACGAAGGACGCGGCGGCATGCAAGGCTGCATGGACATCGATCGAGAAGCTCGCGCCTGCCGCACCGACGAACAACGAGCGGCGCGCGTACGACGAGTGGAGGGACCGCCACCGCGGTATCCCCGACGAGGTCGCCGGCTGCTTCGATCGTGCGAGCGAGTGCACGACGGGCTGGACCCTGTTCCAGAGCGCCGCCGCGCGGTTCGATCCGGAGAAGAAGCCGACCGACTACCGTTCGGCCTTCAGCCGTGCGACGCGAGCGTGCCGGCGCGACTGACCGAGCGACCTTCTCGCCGGCGAGAGCGAATAGGTGTGGCTGAGGCAGCGTGGGTCCGCGCGTTGCTTGCGAACGTCGGCATGAACGACGACTTGCGCGCACGCTCGGCGGAGGAGGTCATGGAAGATCACCTGCGGCTCGCGAACGAGCACCGCTTCGAAGAGGACCTCGAGCGCAACGTCGCGCCTGACGTCGTCGTCCTCGACCGCCGCGGCATCTTCCGCGGGCACGACGGTGTACGCGAGCTCATTCGGCTGCTGGAGAACGAGCTGCCCGGCGCGCCGTACGTCTACACGAACGAGCTGGTCGAGGGGCGCATCGCGTTCCTCGAGTGGACCTCGGAGGCCGAGAAGACCCGCGTGCGCGACGGCGCCGATTCGTTCGTGATCGAGAACGGCTGGATCGTCGCGCAGACGATCCATTACACCGTCGAGGACAAGTGTGGTCGCGTCG
>JBDHVD010000095.1:0-22100 GCA_039809525.1 Labilithrix sp.
GCGTGCTCGCGCCGGCGCGCTCGGCGAGGTCCTTGATCTCGTCGGCGACGACGGCGAAGCCCTTGCCCTGCTCGCCCGCCTGCGCGGCGATGATCGCGGCGTTCAGCGCGAGGAGGTTCGTCTGCTCGGCGACGTCGTCGATGACGTTGACGATCTGACCGATGGCGTCGATGCGCGAGCCGAGCTGGCTGATCGCGGCGACGGCCTCCTGCGAGCTCTCCTTGATGCGGTAGATCTCGCTGATCGTCTTGAGGATCGCCTCGGCGCCCTTCTCCGCGTCGAGGGCGACCTCCTCGGAGAGGCGCGAGGTCTCGTTCGCGTTCGACTGGACCTGGTCGATCGACACGTCCATCTCGTTCATCGACGAGGACGTCTCCTCGGCGGTGAGCGAGAGCGCGTCGACGTTCTTCGCGACCTCCCGGATCGAGTAGGCCATCTCCTCGATCGACGAGACGGTCTCGCGCACGCTGTTGGCGAGCTCGCCGAGGTTGTCGGCGACCTCGGAGGAGGTGGCGGTCATCTCGAGGATCGACGAGGACGACTCCTCCGCGTTCTGCGTCAGCGCCTCGACCGAGCCGGCGAAGTCGCGCATCGCGCCGGCGATCTCCTTGATCAGGCGCGAGGTCTCGTCGGCGGCGGCGAGCTGGGACTGGATGCCGTCCTGGAGCTTCTTCGCGACGGTCTCGAACTGCTCCTGCGCGTCGCGCGCGTCGCGGAGGCGCTTCTCCTCGTCGTCGGCGAGCCGCGCGAGCTCGTCGTAGACGCGCGCCATGTCCGGCGTCGCGGAGCTCGGCGGAGACGTGCGGTCGCCGCGGCGCGCGCGCCGGACCGCCTCGACGATGCCGCCCGCGTCCTGCGTGCCCGCGCCCGTGCCGGCGACGAAGACGGCCGCCAGGGCGAGCGCGCCGGCGAGCACCGCGCCCGTCATCGGATCCGCGGGGGTCTTGGTCGCGAAGTAGAACGCAGCGAGGCCTGCGAGTACGGCGAGCGCGAACGCGGCGAGTCGGTTCGTCGAGGGTGTCATCTTCTATGGGCCATCGCCGAGCGTACTACGCCGATCGGGCCACGCGCATCCGCGTCGTGGGCTCCCCCTTCGTGAGCTTGATTCCCTGCGCCTCGAGCCGGCCGGTGGCGATGCCGACCGCCGCCTCGCTCGCGTCGATCCCCACGAACTCGCGGCCGAGGCGGGCGGCGACGGCGAGGGTGGTGCCGCTCCCGGCGTAGGGGTCGAGGACGACGTCCCCCTCGGTCGAGAGTGCGGTGATCAGGCGCTCGAGCAGGGCCTCCGGCTTCTGCGAGGGATAGCCGGTGCGCTCCCGCGAGATGGGGGCGATCACGCCGATGTCCCAGACGTCGCCCATCGGCACGCCCTTCGTCGGCTCGTCCGTCGAGCTCGAGCGCGAGCGGCGGCCGTCCGACTCGACGACCGCGCGCTGCTTCTTCGTCCCCCACGTCGCGAGGGTCGAGGGGGCGAGCGGCTCGTAGAGCGTGCTCCACCGCGGCGGGTGCTTCGGGTCCTTGCGGTAGCGGAGGAGGACGTCGTGCACGCGCTGGAAGTTCGGCGTCTTGCTCGGCCAGCGGCGGTAGCGCCAGATGATCTCGCTGGCGAACGCGTCGTCGCCGAAGATCTCGTCGCAGAGCACCTTGACGTAGTGGCTCGTCTTCGGATCGACGTGCACGACGACCGAGCCGTGCGGCGCGAGCAGCTCGCGGACGAGGACGAGCCGCTGTCCGAGCGCCTCGAGGTAGTCGGCCTTGCTCGACCAGCGGTCGTCGAACGCGAACTTCTTCGGCCGCGCCTTGAGCGGGCCCGAGCGCGGCGCCTCGCTCTTCACGATGACCTCGTGCGCGCGCTGGGTGAGGAACGGCGGGTCGAGATAGACGAGCGTCACCTTGCCGCCGAGCTCGGGGACGAGCGAGGCCATCGCGCCGCGGTTGTCGCCGTGGAGGAGCCGGCCGCGGCCGTGCTCCGCGACGTAGACCTCCTTCGGACGCGACGCCGAGTCGGGCGCGAGGGCGCGCTCTTTTCCGTCCCACTCGAGCCTGACCGGCAGCCTGACGTTCACGGATCGGATCGTAAAAAATCGGATCTCGCGAGCGCCACTTCTCGGCGTCGCTTAGCGAAGCGCGCGGCTTGAACTACACTCCGGCGCCGTGAGCACGAAGCCGCCGGTGCGCGTCTTTTCGGGGATCCAGCCCTCGGGCGAGATCACGATCGGCAACTACCTCGGCGCGGTGCGCACGTGGCGGCAGCAGGTCGACGAGGGCAAGGAAGAGACGATGTACTGCATCGTCGACGCCCACGCGATCACGGTGCCGCAGGATCCGAAGGAGCTCCGCGACCGCATCGACGGGTTCGCGATCGATCTCGTCGCCGCCGGGCTCGATCCCGACAAGACCACCCTCTTCGTGCAGAGCGACGTGCGCGAGCACACGGAGCTCGCCTGGTACCTCGCCACGGTCACGCCCTACGGCGAGCTCGGGCGCATGACCCAGTTCAAGGAGAAGGGCGAAGGGAAGGACTTCGTCTCGACCGCGCTCTTCACCTACCCCGTGCTGATGAGCGCGGACATCCTCCTCTACAAGGCAACGGTCGTCCCCGTGGGCGAGGATCAGATCCAGCACCTCGAGCTCGCGCGCGAGACGGTGCGCCGGTGGAACCACCGCTTCGGCGAGACGTTCCCCGAGCCGCAGCCGCGCCTCTCGGCGACGCCGCGCATCATGGGCCTCGACGGGCTCACCAAGATGAGTAAATCGAAGGGCAACCACATCTCCCTGTTCGAGCCGAAGGACAGCTTCTGGAACAAGCTCCGCACCGCGTACACCGATCCCCAGCGGCTGAAGAAGAGCGACCCCGGCCGCCCGGAGATCTGCAACATCTTCACCATGCACAAGGCGGTCTCCCCGAAGGAGACGCAGGACGAGGTGGTTGCAAACTGCACGGGTGCGAAGTGGGGCTGCGTGGACTGCAAGAAGGTGCTCTTCGAGAACTTCGAGCAGGAGCTCGTGCCGCTCCGCACGAAGCGCGAGCAGCTGTCGATCGATCGGGTCCGTCAGGCGCTCGGCGACGGCGCGGCCAAGGCGCGGCGGATCGCCGAGGAGACGATGAAGGAAGTGCGCGCGGCCCTGGGGATCGGGAGCGGCGGGCGGGCGTGAGCGACGTGATCGGCCGGCGATCGTTCCTCGCGTCCGCGCTCGTCCTCGCGGCGTGCTCGCGCGGCACCCCCGACGCGACGCCGGAGGGCGCGGTGCGCCTGTGGATCGAGAAGATGGAGAGCTCGAACGACGACGGCCGCGCGATGCGCGAGGCGTACCTCCTGCTCGGGCCGAAGGCGCGCGCGAACCTGAAGGACCGCGCCGAGCGCGCGAGCCGCGGCCAGGGCCGGCGGTTCGAGCCGCACGAGATGCTCGCCGAGGCGCGCTTCGGCCTGCGCTTCCGGCCGAAGACGATGACCTCGCGCATCGACGGCGACCAGGCGGAGGTCGACGTGCGCGGCGACGGCCCGGACGAGAAGGCCGTCGTGCACTGCACGCGCGAGGACGGCGCGTGGCGCGTCGAGCCCGAGCTGCCCGAGGCGGCGCCGCCCGCGCGGCGGAGCCTCGACGGCGGTCTCTGATACGTTGGCCCCCGTGCGGCTCCCGAAATCGCAGCACGTCCGCCTCGCCGTCCTCGGCGTGATCGCCACCGTCCTCGCGTTCTTCCTCTTCCGCGGCAGCGCGGGGACGACGCCGATGGATCCGGTCGACGCGGTGCCGAAGGAGTCGTTCCTCGTCGGCACGGTGGACGTGTCCGAGCTGCGGCGATCGCCGATCTACGACGTCCTCCTCGGCAAGAGCGGCGCCGCCGGGGGCAAGGCGCTCGGGCTCGACGCGGTCGAGGAGGCGTGCGGCTTCGATCCCTTCACCCGCATCGAGCGCCTCGCGGTCGCCGTGCCGGAGAAGGAGGGCGAGCGCGACATCGGCATCGTCGGCCGCGTGCAGGTCACGCGCGACGAGCTCCAGACGTGCAAGCGCCGGCTCGACGACAAGCGCGGCGGCGAGGCGAGCGCGCCGAAGGAGCGCGGCGACTTCCTCGAGATCGACGGCGTGCAGGCCGGCAGCACGAAGGGACGCCTCGCCTACGGCAAGGACCTGCTCGTGGTGAGCACCGGCGAGTGGTTCGACGCGATCGTCGCGACCGCGAACCGCGAGAAGCCCTCGGTGCGGGACGCGAAGGAGCACGCGAGCCTCCGCGCGTCGCTCACCGAGCGCGAGGGCTGGCGCGTGCCCACCGTGCTCGTCACCGCGATCCTCCCGAAGGCCCTCCGCGACCGCATCCGCGGCGAGTCCGGGCCCGACGCGACGATGATCGGCGTGCTCGGCGTCTCGGCCGTGGGGCTCGCGGTGAAGGCCGGGCCGCCGGGGGGCCACGTCGACGCCCGCATCCAGATGGTCTGCGACTCTCCGGACGAGTGCGGCGCGGTCGAGAAGCTCATCCAGAAGAAGCGCCTCGACTGGTCGAAGGACCTTGCCCTGCGGATGGTCGGCTTCGGTCAGGTCATCGACTCGCTCGAGACCAAGCGCAGCGGGGCGACCCTCGAGGTCTCGGCGAGCGCGAACGCCGACATGCTGGCCAATACCCTCGAGCGCGTCCTGAAGCTCCGGTCGGGCCGGAACGAGCCGCCCCCGCTGCCGTTCGCCGCACCCCCCGCCGCACCACGCGCCACACCACGCGAAGGCGCACCCGACGAGACGATCCCCTCGCCGCGGGCGGCCGACGGAGGCTAGATTTCGGTCGCCACCTTTGGGTAGGCTGAAGCTCTTCCCACGCGGCCCGCAACGGCGGGGACGCGCCCGCATCTGAGAAACCAAGAGGAGACGAGAATGGCCGGCAAGAACGTCATCGAGCTCACCGACGCGAACTTCGACGCCGAGGTTCTCAAGTCCGACAAGCCCGTCCTCGTCGACTTCACCGCGACCTGGTGTGGGCCCTGCAAGGTGCTCGCGCCGATCGTCGAGGGTCTCGCCGACGAGTTCGCCGGTCAGTACAAGATCGGCAAGCTCGACATCGACGACGCCCCGGGGATCACCCAGAAGTACGGCGTGCGCGGCGTGCCGACGGTCATGGTGTTCAAGGGCGGCGAGAAGAAGGCGCAGCACGTCGGCGTCACCAACAAGGAGACGCTGCTCAAGATGCTCCAGGGCTGATCGCCCCGGGGACGTCGCCGAGAGGGGCATCGCGGACCGCCGCGGTGCCCTTTTTTACGCGTTAACGGCCGGGGGCTTTTGCCCGGAGGGTAGGACCAGTATCCTCGGGATCGCCCCATGACGCAGGCCACGGACCCCCGTCTCGTCCCGCTGCGGGAGTCGCTCGCGGGGAGGGTGCTGCGTGGTGCAGGCAACGTCTCGTACTACCTCCGCGAGTGCATCGGCGAGGGCGGGCAGGGCTGGGTCTTCCGGGCGAACTGGGACGACCCCTCGGGGCACGTCGTCATCGTCAAGGTGCTGCGTCCGGACGTGGTCGGCAGCGAGACGCTCCTCCGCTTCCAGCGCGAGGCGGAGGTCCTCCGGCGGCTCTCCACCCAGGGCCGGCCGAACCCTTACATCGTACGGTTCTTCGATCACGCGGTCGCGCAGGTCCCCTCCCCCTACGGGCCCGAGCCGCTGACGTTGCCGTTCACCGTCCTCGAGTACGTCGACGGGACGACGCTCGAGAAGGTGCTCGCCGATCAGAAGGGACGCGGCCTGCCCGCCGAGCGCGTGCGCCGCCTGCTCCGCCAGATCTGCCAGGCGCTCGATCTCGTGCACGCGCAGAAGGTCGTGCACCGCGATCTCAAGCCGTCGAACATCCTCCTCGCGACCGAGGCGGGGATCGAGATCGCGAAGGTCACCGACTTCGGGCTGGTGAAGCTCGTCGACGTGAACCTCCAGCGCACGACGGCGCTCGCCGGCGCGTCGCTCGGCTACGCCCCGCCCGAGCAGTACGAGCAGGGCAACCAGCGCGTCTCGCCGCGCACCGACGTCTTCTCGCTCGCCGCCGTCGTCTTCGAGATGCTCGCCGGCAAGCCCGCCTTCCCGTTCAACGAGGGCGAGAACCCGCTCCTCATCGTGACCCGCATCCTCAACGGGGCGCGGCCCTCGCTGATGAAGACGCGCAACTCGCTCGCGCCCGAGCTCGAGACGCAGACCGGGCTCATCGAGGCGCTCGACCGCGAGCTCACGCGCGCGCTCTCCGCCGATCTCGCGACGCGGCACGACTCGGCGATGGAGTTCTGGAACGCGATCGAGCCGGCGCTCCGCGCGGCCGCCGACGAGAAGGCGGCCCAGCCGCCCGCGCGCGCGGACGTCTCGCCGTACGAGGCGACCCACCGCCAGAGCGAGGGCAGCATCCCCGCGCCCTCCGGCGGATCGGGCGTCCGCGTACGCCCGCCGATCGGCGCGGGCGGCACCGCCGCGATGGCGCCGACCGAGGCGATGGCGGCGCGCGTGCCCGAGGCGCAGGCCGCCAACCCCGCGGCGTGGGCGTGGACCACGCTGACCGCGCCGCTCGGCGCAGGATCGATCCGCGGCGTCGCGTTCGCTCCAGGCGGCGACGTCGCCATCGCCCTCGGAGGCAGCGGCCTCATGCGCTGGGAGCGCGGCGCCTGGATCCCCGTCGGTCTCCCGGCACACGTCCCGCGCGGCGCGCTCCGCGGGGTCCGCTGGATGCGCGACGGGAGCGTGCTCCTCTTCGGCGAGTCGGGCTTCGTCGCCCGGCACGTCCTCGGCGGCGCGACCACCATCTGGCGCGTGCCCGATCCGGAGATCACGTTCCTCGGCGCGCTCACCGAGCCGAACGGCACGACCACGCTCGTCGGCGAGCGCCCCTATCGCGGCAGCGCCCCGCGCTCGGTGCAGGGCGCCACCGCCGGCGTCATCGCGCAGTTCTCCGGCGACCGCGTGACGGTGGTCGGCGACGCGATGAACTGCACCCGCCTCCGCGCGGTCGCGCGCCTCTCGTCGAACCAGCTCGTCGCCTGCGGCGACTGGGGCGTGGTCGTGCGCATGGAGATGGGCGTCGTCGAGCACGTCGGCTCGATCTGCAACGGTCACCTCCTCTCGGTCGCCCCGACCGCCGACGGCGGCGCGATCGTCGTCGGCATGGGCGGCCATGCGCTGTCGCTCTCGGCCAAGCTCGACGCGCAGCTCGAGGCGGTGCAGACCACGCGCGATCTGCTCTCGCTCACCACGACCGAGGACGGACAGGCGTGGGCCGGCTCGGCGCAAGCGCGGCTGCTCAGGCGCTCCAACGTCTCGGGCGGTCACAGCTGGGTACGGATGAGCGGGGACATCGGAGTGACCTCGAGCTTCGTCGCCCTCGCGGCGACGGCCCGGTCGATTCGCGGCATCGGCGACGACGGAGCGGTGGTCGAAGGCCGGATCGCGTAGTACGTAGTCCCCTCTCCTTCTCGATGTCGGCTTCGAGCATCCCCCCTCCGCACGCGGGCGCACGCGCCATCGGCAAGAGGCCGCGCGCTTCGCGGTTCATGAAGTTCCTCGTCACGGTGACGGCGGCGACGCACGTGCCGTTCGTCATCGGGATCTCCGAGGCCATGCGACGCGCCGGCGTCCCCGCGCCGGCGTCGTGGGCGATCGCCGTGGTGCTCGCCGTCGCCGGCATCGCGATGTTCTTCGGCCGCGCGCGGAACATGATGAACGATCGCCCGCGTCCCTGGACGCAGACGTTCCTCGTCGACGTGCCGTACTTCGCGCACTGGTCGGCGTGCATCTACTGCCTCGTCCCCTCGGTCCTCTACGTGCTGATCGCGCCGATCGTCTCGTCGATCTCCGCGGGCTTCTTCATGTGGACGTACCTGAGCGGCCTCGTCGTCTGCGGGTACGGCGTCACCTTCCGGCGGTGGTTCTTCGTCACGCGCCGCGTGGACGTCCCCATCCGCGGCCTCGACAAGGACCTCGACGGCTACACCATCGTCCACCTCTCGGATCTCCACATCGGCGCGCTCACCCCGAAGTGGTGGGGGCAGCGCTGGGTCGACGCGGCCAACGGCGAGGGCGCGGACGCGGTGGTGGTCACCGGGGACATGGTCACGAGCGGCGTCGCCTTCCACGAGGACATCGCCGATCTCGTCGGCGGCCTGCGCGGCAAGGACGGCGTCTTCGTGTCGATGGGCAACCACGACTACTTCGGCGAGGGCGAGCCGCTCATCCACCTGCTGCTCTCCCGCGGCGCGCGCGTGCTGCGCAACGAAGGGCACCTCGTCGATCGCGGTCCTTCCGCGAAGCTCTTCGTCACGGCGATCGACGACACGTGGACGAAGCGCGCGGACCTCGACCGTGCGCTCGAGGCGCGCCCCGACGGCGTGCCCACCGTCCTGCTCGCGCACGATCCCGATCGCTTCCCCCATGCCGCCAAGCGCGGCGTCGACCTCGTGCTCAGCGGGCACACGCACGGCGGTCAGATCGCCGTGCCCTTCGTCGCGAAGCACATCAATGCGTCGAAACTTGCGCATCACTTCCATCTCGGCACGTACAAGGACGGCGACTCGACGCTCTACGTGCACCCGGGCCTCGGGACGACCGGACCGCCGATACGTCTCGGCGTCGCACCGGCCGTCGTGGTGCTCCGGCTGCGCGCCGTCTGACGCGCGCGAAGTGTTACGATCGCAACGATGTTCGCCGCAGAGCCCGCGACCCCCGTGCGCTTCGAGGTCGAAGCGCCGTGCGCGGACGCGGCGCGCTTCGCGAAGAGCGTGACCGATCGCACGCCGCGCATCGCACCGACCGACGCGCGCGACGTCGATCTCGTCGAGGTCCACATCGCCGGGACGGAGGGCTCGTTCCGGATCGTGAGCCCGCACGGCGACGCGTCCGAGCCGCGCACGCTCGCAGGCGCGACCTGCGACGAGCTCGTCTCCGCGCTCGGCCTCGCGGTCGCGCTCGCCTTCGATCCCGACGCGACCGACAAGCCCGCGCCGCCGCCGCCGCCGGCGCCCCCCAAGCCCGCGCCCGTTCGACCGCCGGTACCGCCGCCCGTCCCCGCGACGCCCGCGGCCGCGCCTTCGACGACGCTCGCGATCGGCGTCCAAGGCACGCTCGCGATCGTCAGCCGCCTGCCGCTCGGCGGCTTCGCCTTCGGCGAGCTGCTCTCGCGCCGAGCGAGCGTGCGCCTCGCGTTCGGCGCCCAGCACGCGACGGCCGACGTGGCGACGCGCTCGGCGGGGTTCACGTGGGGCCTCCTCGTTCCGGACGTCTGCCCGGTGCGCCTGAAGGCGCCGGCGCTCGAGCTGTCGGCTTGCCTCGGCGTGGAGATCGGCGTCGTCGAGGCGGAGCCGCACGGGATCCCGGACGCGACGTCGTTCACGCACGCGTGGATCGCGCCGAAGCCGATCGTGCGCGCGCGCCTCGCGGTCGCGAAGACGTTCGCGGTCGAGGTGCAGATCGCCGCGGCGATCCCGCTCGCGCGCCGGCGCTACACGTTCGGCGGCGTGACCGCCTACGAGGTGGCGCCCGTCGTGCCGTCGCTCGCGCTGGGCGGCTGGTTCTCGCCCTGAAGGGCGATGCTCGACGCGCGCTCGCGGCGGAGGCTCGACACGCACGCGGCGGCGCGGACGACCTCGTCCGCGTCCTGTCCGACGATCACGTCGCCGAGCTCGAAGAGCGCGCTCGCCTGCGCGAGCGCCTCGTCGGGGTTCGACGCGGTCACCTCGCGGTGGAAGCGGATCGTCGGGTGCGCGAGCGCGACCCAGTATCGTCTCAGCACTCCGCTCCTCGCCGTCAGTTCGCGCCCTTGCAGCCGATGATCACGTCGACGCGGCCGGACAGGGTCCCGCTGGTCGCCGAGCAAGCGTCGCCGTGGAGGATGACCTTCGTCGGATTGGCCGGATCGTCGAACGACCAGCCGTTCTCGTCGTCCTTCGGGATGCTCGTCTTGTTGCCGTCCTTGTCGGTGACCTCGACCTTCACGTCGCCGAGATTCGTGTTCGCGGTCGTCGTGAAGCTGAACTCGCACGACGCGGTCAGCGCACGGATCTTGTTGATCGCCTCGACCAGCGCCTGCTTCGCCGACGTGTTGTCCGTCCCCGCGGGCGTGATCTGGAAGTGGCAGAGGCCCGCCGGATTGAGCGACGTCGGGCTGCAGTCCGGCGGCGCGGTGCCTCCGGCGATCGCCATCCGACTCATGAACGCCGGGTCATAGGTCGACGTCGAGGGCGACGGGAACGGTCCGATGCCGACGGCGAAGGTGACGACCGGGCCCTTCGGGGGCGCCCCGCCCAGCTTCGTCTGCGCGAGGGTCTCGTTCGTGGGCTTCTCGCTCTCGAGCGGCGCGCCGTCGCTCACGAGGACGACGGCGCGGCGCACGTCGTCCTTGACGAATCCGGCCGGCGACGTGAACTGCTCGACCGCCTGGTACGCCGCGGTCAGCGCCTTGTTCATGTACGTGCTGCCGCCGCCCGCCTTCGTCGTGTCGATCGTGCTGACGAGGGAGGCGTAGTGGTTGGGATCGGCGATCGGGCCGGGGGCCACCTTGTTGCCGACGTCCGTCGACCAGCGAAGGAGGCCGACGAACATCGCCTTGTCCCCGCTCTTGTTCATGTCCTCGAAGGCCGCGAGGAGCGCGTCCCGCGCCGCGCCCCACTTGTCGCTCGACCCGCTGCCGTCCATGCTGCCGGACTCGTCGACGGCGAACTCGATGACGATGGGGACCTGGAGGATCTCCGTCTTCGACTCCGAGCACCCCTGCGCGTCGATGCTCGCATCGATGGGGTCGTCGTCGAAGGTGTTCGTCAGCCCGGCGTCGCTGCCCGGCGCCGGATCGAAGCGTGGCCGCTCACCCCCTCCACCGCATGCCACGTGAAGTCCGGCGACGAGAGCGAACGGGGCGAGGAAGAGAAGGCCTTTGCGCATGGGGATCTCCGTCGAAGCGGGAAGTCGTTCGGATCAGAACGTCGTGGCCTGCGGGGAGGTCGCGTCGGTCGGCATCGAGCCGTCGCCGACCTGGCCGTACGCGTTGTCGCCCCAGCACTTCGGCAGCGCGTCACCGTCGACGACGCACACGTGGTTGTAGCCGCACACCAGCCGCTTCGCGCCGGTGATGCCCGGCACGACCTTCGGCACGTTCGACGCGACGCCGGTGCCCTGCTGTCCCGCATCGTTCGAGCCCCAGCAGGCGACGCGACCGTCGGTGAGGCGCGCGCACGTATGCGCGTAGCCGTTGCAGATCTCGGCGACGTTCTCGAGCTTCGCGCCGACGCCGTCGATACCGACGACGGTGGCGGGCGTCTTGCTGTCCGTGGTGTTGCCGTTGCCGATCCGGCCGTCGCTGTTGCGGCCCCAGCACTTCGCCGAGCCGTCCGTCAGGACCGCGCACGAGTGGTAGTAGCCGCTCGAGACCCTCGCGACGCCGCTGGCGATCGTGAGCGTCGGCGTCTCTCGGCTCGTCGTCGTCCCGTCACCGACGGCGCCATACGTGTTGTACCCCCAGCAGTACGCCGCGTCGTCCGCGCGGGCGCAGACCGTCTCGTAGCCGGACGCGAGCTCGGAGATGCCGGTCAGATCCACCAGCACGGGCGTCTTCGAGGTCGTCTTCGTTCCGTTCCCGAGCTGCCCGTAGGTGTTGTAGCCCCAGCACTTCGCGGTGCCGTCGTTGAACAGCGCGCAGCCGTGGGCGTACCCCGCGGTGACGGACACGACGTCGGCGTCGAAGCCCGTGGGGGTGATCGGCGTCGGCGACACGGAGGTCGTGCCGTCGCCGAGCGTGTACGAGGTGCTGATGTTGCCCCAGCACTTCGCGCTCCCGTCAGCGAACGCGGCGCAGGCGAAGCCGTAGGTCGTGCCGCCGCCCGCGGCCATGCTGACGACGTTGCTGAGCGGCGTCGGGACGAGCTTGCTCTTGTTCGCCGTGTCGCTGTCGCCGAGCTGCCCCTTCGCGTCGAGCCCCCACGCGTAGATCTTGCCGTCGTTCCCCTTCATGAAGTTCGAGTGGGCGTACGCGCCCGACCAGACGTTGACCGCCTTCGGCGTCTCGCACGCGAGCGAGTAGGTCTCCCACTGGCACGTCGTCGCGCAGGTGCGGCTCTTGAAGCCGCCCGTCGGACAACCCGCCGTCGTGAAGTCGACCGAGCCCGGCGAGCAGCTCTGCGGAGGCTGACCTCCACACGCGGCCCAGCCACAGTAGTTGTTGCAGGTCTGCGTCCCGCAGTTGCCGCACGCGCGCGTCTCGCCCGGCAGGCACTCGCCCGCCTCGCCGGCGCACGGACCGTATTCGCTCCACACGAGACCGCCGTCGCTCGGCTGGCAGATCGCCTGCTGCTTGCCGCACTTGCCACACATGCGCGTGGCGAGCGCGTCTTGCGTGGTGCACGTGTCGCCCGGATCGGGCGCGGCTACGCCCGCGTCCTTCCCTGCGTCGACCTTGCCCGAGTCCTTGCCCGAGTCCTTGCCTGCGTCGACCGGGGATCCCGCGTCCGGGCTCGCCGGGGGCGGGAGCACGACGCCCGTCGTCCCCGCGTCCTCGTCCGGCAGCCCGGTCTCGGAGAGGAAGTCGACTTCGTCGTTCGCCGCACAGGCAACGACGACGAAGGACGTGGCGACAATCCAAGGCAGGGTACGTGTCATGATCGGTACTGCTCCTCGTGGTGGCTCGCTACTGGAGCCGTGTCAGCGTGGCGTTCACGCGCCGTGCATAAGGACTTCGGGGTCGTTCCGTGACGAAGCGCTCGGCATGGCGCTTCGCCTCCGCGTCGTGCCCGCTGCGCGCGAGCGTCTCGATGCGCAGCACCTCGACCTCTTCGGAGAGGACGCCGTTCTTGAAGCGTGCGTCGTGCTCGTCGAGGAGGCGCATCGCATCCGCCGTTCGCCCCTCTCGCGCCGCCGCGCGGATCGCCTCGGCGCTCTTCATCTCCTCGGCGAAGGTCGAGGCAGGCGCGGGCGCAGGCGCGGGCGCGCTCGCCGTCGCGACCGGCGAGGCGGCCTGCGCCGCGCGCTCGTCCTTGGCCGCGGGCAGATCGTCGACCGACATGGTCGGCGCCTCGACGGTCGGTGAGCCGATGGTCCTCATCGGCGTCGAGGCCGGCGGAGGCGCCGCCTGCGCCACGTGCGCGCGCGGGCTCTCCACGCGAGGCGGTTCGGCGCGAGGTCCGTCGACCGCCACCACCGCCGCGCCCGCGGACGCGACGAGGCACCCTGCGACGAAGGCCACCTTCCACGCCGCGAACGACGCACCGGTGGCCGCCGCCGATACCTGCGCCGAGACCGCCGCGCTCGCGGTCGCGGTCGCGGTCGCTCCTGCTGCACCGGCTGCGCCCGGGGCCGCCGCGCTCGCCGTCGCCGAGGTCGTCGCGACGGTCGCGGCCACGCCCGCGGCCGCACCGATCGCGAGGACGCTCGCGCGGCGCGCCGCCGAAGCGCGCTCCTCACGCCCGGCCCGCACCAGCGCGCTCCGCAAGCGCGCGCGGCGCTCGTCGTTGATCTCTTCGCTCATCGTGCCCCCCTGAACGCGCGGCGCTTCTGGATGCGCGCGAGCGCTTGATCGAATGCCTCGCGTGCGCGCGCGAGGCGCGATGCGACCGTGCCCACCGGGATCTCGAGGCACGCAGCCACCTCGGGCGCGCTCAGCTCCTCGACCTCGGAGAGCACGAAGACGTCCCGCAGCAGATCGGGCAGCGACGCGAGCACCTCGTCGAGCAGCTCGCGCGCGCGGCGTTGATCGAGCAGCTCGTCCAGCGTCGGGCCTGACGCGGAGACGCCGGTCCCGTCGTCGTGCTCGGAGGGCTCGACGTACTCGACCTCGGCGCGACGCGCGTGCGCGCGCCGGTGCTGCGCCGCGACGTTCCTCGCCGCGCCGTAGAGGAACGCCTTCTCCTTGCCCGGCTCGATGCTCGCGAGCTTCTGCGACGCGATGACGAACACCTGCTGCACGGCGTCGTCGGAGGTCGCCTCGTCGAGCCCCGAGCGCCGGAGGCAGCGGAAGACGAAGTCGAGGTTCTGCTCGGCCATCGTCTCGAACGACACGGCGGTACGGACGAACCCCGACGCCACGGGGGGCGGGGCATCGTCGTCGGGCAGGACCGCGTTCGCGATCGTCGGCACGTCCTTCATCGTCGCGACCTTCGGGAATCGATCGACAAATCGACCGGACCCTAGACCGTCTTCAGCGATCGCGCTGCCTGTTACCCCGAAGAGACCCGCACCCGCGCGCACGATCGGCGCCTCGAGCATTCGCGCGAGCGCGAGCGTCATGGCCGAACGGTGATGCGGGTCGAGAACGTCTCGTCGACGAAGGGCTCGATGCGGGCACCAGCCATCGCTGCACGAATGCACTCGTCCTGCGGCCGCTGACCGCGGAGCTCGACACGCGCGACGGTGCCTTCGGAGCTGAAGACGAGCACGCCGCTTCGCACGGGATCGTCGGGCCCGAGGCACGCGCGCGCCGCCGGCAGCACCGCGTTGATCGCGCCGACGACCGCGCCGGGAGAAGGTCGCAGCTGACGAGCGCCGCTCGAGCCGGCGTGGTTCGTCTCCTGCTTGCGCAAATCTTCGCGCACGCCGACGGCATCGTGCATCGCGCGGCCGAGATCACCTGCCGCGCTCGGCGGTGCATCGGTCGTCACGTCGGAGACGGCGACCGCCGCCTCCGGTCGCGCGGAGGCATGCGCGCGGACGTGCGCGATCGCCGGCGGAGCGGCCGAGCTCGCGACGCTCGTCGCCGTCGCCGGATCGACCGACGGGAGATCGGAGACACCTGTCGCGACCTCGGCCGGCGCCGGAGAGGCGGTCACCGGAGTTGCCGGGGCCGCGGGCTCGATCGTCGCCGCCGGGATCGGCGTGACGGCGACCGAGCTCGGCCGTCGCGTCGACCAGAAGAGAGCGCCCGTCGCGAGCGCGAGCGCGAGGACCATCGCGCCCGCGACGGGGAGAACGCCGCGCTTCGCTGGGGGAGGAGGGAGGGTTGCGGAAGCGCGGACAGGAGCGGATGCGGGTGCGGGCTCGGCGGAGGGCGCAGACGGCGGCGGCGGCGCGGGCTTCTCTTCGCGTTCGGGCGTCTCTTCGCGCTCGCGCGCGGGCGCCGGGCGCACGACGAGGCGCTCGCCCGATTCGTCGGCGTGCGGGATCGGCCCCGACTCGTGAGCCTCGCGCAGGAGCGCGTCGAGATCGATGAGGCCGCTGTCTTCGCGCGTCGGTTTCGCCGGCACGCCTCCTCATCGTCACGAGCGCGTCGAACCGATCGAAAAATCGACGCGCGCGCGCGACGCCTTCACGGGTGGAAGCTCTGGAGCATTCGCAGCTTGTGCACGACGAGCGGCAGGAGCTTCGGCGGCGCGAACCACACCACGTCGCGATCGCGTTCGCGCTCGCACGCCAGGTCGATCCGCGCGAGCGCCTCCGCGGCGGACGTGCTCCAGGGCACGAACGCCTCCTTCTCGTCGCCACGATCGGCGAACTCGCCCGGCACGATGCGGTGCTTCTCGATCGCCGCCGCGAGCGCGGCG
This sequence comes from Labilithrix sp., assembly GCA_039809525.1. Taxonomy (GTDB): domain Bacteria; phylum Myxococcota_A; class Polyangia; order Polyangiales; family Polyangiaceae; genus Labilithrix. The sequence continues at coordinate 15,468 of JBDHVD010000095.1, forward strand.
ACCACCGCGTGCTTCACGTCCGACGCGCTGGCGGTGGGGAGCTCGTGCTTCACCTGCCAGAGGACGGCGAACAGCCCGAACACATCGCCTTCCGCCTCGTCGGCGACGACCCGCCGCGCGACCGCCGCAACCAACGTTCTCGATCCCATGGCTCGCTTTCCAGCGCCTCATCGCCCGGGCCCGACGCTCTGATCGAAAAATCGTACGCCCATCGAGCTCAGGCGTTGCGAACCACCACGCGACCGTCCGGTCACGGCCGCGCGCGATCCTCCGGCAATTCGCACGCTGTCGCCTGGTACGCGCCTTGAAGCGCCGGCTCGCACGATGCTTCGTTCGCTCCCGCGCGTCGCCTTGCTCGCGTCCCTCCTCGCGGTCGGAAACGGCTGCTACGCCGGCACCGTCCGGCATCGCGGGCATCATCATCACGGAGGCGGCGACGGCGCGCTGCTCGCCGTGGGGCTCATCGCCGGCGCGGCGATCGTCGCCGCTTCGACCGAGCACCGCCACCATCGGCGCGCGGAGCCGGTCTACGTCCGGGAGGTCGTCTACGTGAACGGTCCGCCGCCCGCGCCGCTGCCGGCTTCGCCGCGCGATCGCGCGACGACGGAGCTTCCCGTCGGCTTCGATGCGCAGGCTGCGCGCGCCGCGCTGTCCCGCGTCGATCTCTCCGCCTGCCGCGACGCGGGTGCGCCGCGCGGATACGGTCACGCGAAGGTGACGTTCAACCCGGACGGTCGCGCGTCGAAGGTCGTCGTCGACACGCCCGCGGGGCTCTCCGCGCCCGCGGTGAAGTGCATCGGCGATCGCCTCGGCACGGTGACGGTCTCCGAATACCAGGGGAGCCTCGTCACCGTGGGCAGCACGTGGTTCGTGCCGTGAGCGATCAGAAGTCCTGATCGTCGTCGTCGTTGCCGAGGGTGTCCTCGAGCGGCACCCATTCCATGCGCGCGAGCGACTGGCCTTCGCCGTAGACGACGACCGGCGCCACGCCGCGAAGGACCTCGCGCACGGAGACCGGCAGCTGATCGATCTGGATCTGCGCGCCCGCCTTGAGACCCGCGAGGTTCAGCGCGTACTCGAGCAGCGTGGGCTGGATGGTGGGACGCTCCTCGATCGGCGCATCGTGCGGGAGGTGCGCCGCGTCGCGCGCCGCCGCGAGCGCATGGCGGAGGCCGCCCATCCGATCGACGAGCTTCTTTTCGAGCGCCTGCTGGCCGGCCCACACGCGGCCCTGGCCCACCGCGTCCACCTCCTCCTTCGTCATGTGGCGGCCCTGCGCCACGCGATCGAGGAACACGTCGTAGAACTGGCGGACCTTGCGCCGGAGCTCGGTGCGCTCGTCGTCGGTGAAGCCGCGGTAGATCGACTCGGCGTCCGCGCGGCCGGTGGTCTTGCGCGTCTCGACGTTGACGCCGATCTTGTCGAGCAGCTCGTGGATGTCGGCCTTGCCGTAGAAGATGCCGATCGATCCGGTGACCGTGAGCGGCAGCGCGAAGATCATCTTCGCCGGAGCGGCCACGTAGTAGCCGCCGCTCGCCGCGACGCTGCCCATCGAGACGATGACCGGCTTCTTCTCCTGGAGCCTCTTCAGCTCGCGCCACATCACGTCGGACGCCATCGACGAGCCGCCGGGGCTCTCGATGCGCACGACGACCGCCTTGATCCGCTCGTCGTCGCGGAGGCGCTTCGCCTCCTCGGCGATGGTGTACGAGCCGACCAGCTTCATGTCGAGGAGCGGCACGTTGCGCGAGCGGCCGTCGATGATGTCGCCGTCGATGTAGAGGAGGCCGATGCGATCGCGCGGCCCGAAGCGCTCGGGCGCCTTCGTCTCCTCGGACATCTTCGAGTAGGCGATCTTCCGCCCGACGACGTCCTGCGTGACGCGCTCGAGCTCGTCGTCGAACGCGTAGCCGTCGACGAGCTTCGCCTCGCGGGCCTCGCTGGCGACGAACGGCCCCTTCGCCGAGATCTCGCGGAACTTGTCCTCGGGGATGTTCCGGTAGAGCGCCATGTTGCGCGCGAAGACCGCCTCGTAGTTGCGCAGCAGGTCTTCCTGATCGGCGCGCGCGACGTCGCTCGCGTGCTCGTTCATGAACTGCTCGGGCGCCGACTTGTGATCGCCGATGCGCACGAACTCGGCCTTGATGCCGATCTTCTTGAGCAGACCGGCGAGGTACATGTGGCTGGTCTTGAGGCCGGAGTAGCGGATGCCGCCCGCCGGGTTCACCACGATCTTGTTCGCGCTCGCGCACGCATAGAGCGCCTTCGCGCCCGCGTCCTCGAACGAGCACACCACCTTCTTGCCGCTCGCCTTGATCACGCGGAACGCGTCGGCGAGCTCCTCGGCGTGCGCATAGGACGTCGCCGGCTCGGCGCGCATCACCATGGTGACCGCCTTGATCTCCTTGTCCTCGGCGATCTTCCAGAGGCGGCGGAGGAGCCGCACGTGGCTGCGGGTGCCCGGCGTGCTCTCCATCCGGATGTAGACCGCACGCTCGGAGCGCGGGACGCCCGGGCTCAGGTACGAGCTGATCGACGCGGTCGCGTACTGACCGACCGACTGATCGTCGCCGAGCGCGCTGCCGAACAGCGCGCCGCCGCCGGCGCTGAAGTGGTTGAAGTAGATCTCCGCGCCGGCCGTCGCGAGGATCCCGCGCGACTGATCGTTGCCGATGTTCGCGGCCTCGATGTCGCCGCGGATGCGACCCACGCCGGGGATGTCGATGCCGAGCACGCCGCGCGGTCGCCACTGGTCGGAGCCGTCGAAGTACTTCACCTCGAGGCCGACGTCGATCGCGCGCGTGCCCGTCGGGCGGAAGTTCATCGCCCCGACGTACTGGCGATCGAGCACCGGGTTGTTCAGCGGCGGCAGCGGCTGCATGCTCGGGCCGTTGAAGTCGTGCGCGACGAGCGAGAAGCCGAAGCGCGAGTACGGGCGCCACGATGCGCCGGCGCTCAGGCCGAACAGGCCGCCGGTGTACGGGTTCGACGAGTACGTCCCCTGGAGCGAGCCGCCGATCATGAACGTCGACGACATGCGGTAGCCGACGCCCCACGAGAGCCAGGTGTAGTCGACGCCGTTGTACGGGAAGCCCGCGCCCGACGGGCCGCCCGGCGGCATCACGTAGTCGACGCGCAGGACGGTGGAGAAGCCCCACAGGAGCGGCAGCCCGAGGTTGAACGCGTGACCGCACGCGACGTGCTGCGTGTCCGGACAGCGCACGCCGGTCCAGCGCAGCTCGGCGCCCGGGAGGTTCGCGATGTTCGCCGGGTTGAGGACGATCGCCTCGCTCGAGTCCTCGCCCGCGACGGTGCGCCCCGGGGACATGATGCGCTCGGCGCGCGTGGGGAACGGATCGTCGGCATGCGCGGAGGCCGCGGTGCACATCAGAGCGAGGGCGAGTCCGCATCCAATCCTTCGCATGGCCACCTTCCGTCTCTCACACGAGCGTCGCGAGGTCCCGCAACGTCTCCGCCTCGGCGTCGAACGTCTTGCGCACCTCGGCGACGATCAGCTTCTCCGCGACCTGGCTCACCACCGGTACGCGCAGGTCGATGTTCCCGCTGACGGTGCGCCGCGTGCGTCCGCTCGCGAGCGTCGTCAGCGTGTACGTCCCCGACGCGGCGAAGTACTTCCGCCATTCGGGCTTCACGTGGGGCGAGATCGTCCAGTCCGCCGCGTGCTTCTTGATGTCGTACGTGGACCGTTCGTCCCACGCCATCATCTCGGGCTTCAGGTACGCCCGCGCGAACGCCGGCAGCTTCACGTTCGCGCGGTAGCTCCACACGCGCTCGAGCCGCCCCTCCTTCAACACGTGCTCCTTCTGGTGCACGCTCTCCATGTTCGGGAGGCGATGGGCGAGCTTCGCGCAGAGGTTCGGCGAGATCACCGCGAGCTCGAGCGCGTCGAGCGGGATGTCGAACTCGTGGTTGATCTCGAAGTGCACGACGGGGCCCGAAAAAGGGCGCTCAGGCTACACCATGCCGCGGCTCGATTGAACGACCTCGCGACGCGCTCGCCCGGACGGGCGAGGCGAGCGCGTCGCTCGGTCTTTTCCACCGATCCGAGCCGCTTCATTCCGGGGTCTCCGGCCGGCGCTACGCGCCGACCATCCCCCTGGCGCGGGCGACCACCTCGATGGTCGGACCGCGCTTGGCGAGCTCGTCGAAATCCTTCACCGGGAGGAACCGGCTCTCGGCCCCGTCGCGCGGGACCTCGACGTAGGTCGACGACAGGTGCGCGGTGATCTCCTGGATCAGCCGCTCGAACTGGATGGCCGGCTTTTCGCCCGATTTCGTGGCGACCTTCTTCTCCACCTCGAAGTACGTCCACGAGAGCGGCGCGCGGGCGAGCGGCTCGGCCCGGACGAGGAACGTGTTCGTGTTGAAGACGTTCACCGTGGCGGGGTCGAAGCCCGGCGGGAGGCGGAACTCCTCGAGCACCTGCAGCTTGCCGTCGGCGTGGACCGGGATGCCGCCCTTGTCCCCTTCCTTGCGGCACACCTCGCACTGGACGTCGACGCCGCCGGTCGACGAGGCGGCGATGAACATCCCGAGCACCACGGGATCGATCGAGGCGCCGAGGTTGTCGATGTTCGTGATCCACACGTACTTGCCGCCGCGCGCGAGGAACTCGTCGAGGAGCTTGCTCCGCCGGAGCGCGTCGACGAGATCGCCGTGACCGGTCGCGTGCATGCTCGGGCGGCCCTCGTCGTCGAGGAACAGCGTGCCGTCCGGCGCGAGGCGGAGCGACAGGTTCTGCATGAACAGGGCGACGTGCGGGGGCGCGCCGAGCTTCTTCAGCGCCTCTTCGAGGGCGTCGTGCGTCGCCTCGCTCGTCATGAGCCAGAGCGGGATGGGCCGGCCGGCGCGCGCGCTCGCCGAGCGGTTCTCCCCGAGACGCAGATCGAGGAACGAATGGCCCGGGATCGCCTCGGCGAGCGCCTTGACGATGCCGCCCATGCGCGTCGCCATCCCGCCCGCCATCGTGCAGAACGCGAGCTCGCCCTTGCGGAGCGCCTCCTCGCCGCGCTCCCGGAACGCCTCGCGCTCGCTCGACCCCTCCGGGGGGATCCTGGCGATCTCGTAGGGACGAGGTGGGCTCACCTCGCCCTTCACCACGTTGCCGGTCCGCCGACGCGTCGCGGCATCCTTCTCCGCGGTCAGACGCGAGGCGAGGTCGAGGAACAGCGCCTGGTCGAACCCCGCCGAATCGAGGCGTTCACGCAGGTCTCCGTCGATGTTCGCGAGCTGCTCGGCGAGCGCAGGATGCGGGGGCATGGGCGCATGATGGCCCCGTTGGCCGTCCATTGCACGCGTGGTCCGATGCGACGTCGAGACGCGAGAAGAGGGGCCGAGAAGAGGGGCGAGAAGAAGGCGAGAAGAGGCATGGCGACCTCAGGAAGCCGACCGGGTGCGGGGGCGTATACGCAAAGGAGACGCGGCGTGCATGTTTGCCTCCGGCGCCGACAGTGACAAGATCGAGGGACGAAGGGGTGGTCCGATGCGTTGGGGGTGGCTCTACACGGCGATGATCGCGACGCTCCTCGTGAGCGGCTGCGTGGTGAACGAGCCCGAGGCTCCGACGCGCGGCGTGGTCGTCAGCGGTCCGCCGCCCGCGCCGGTGCGTGAAGAGCTGCCGCCCCAGCCCACGCCGCAGTCGGTCTGGGTCCCGGGCTACTGGCACTGGACCGGGATGCAGTACGCGTGGATCCCCGGGCACTGGGACTCGCCCCCGCCCGGCTCGAGCTGGTCGGCGCCGCAGTACTCGCAGCGTGACGGCAAGTACTTCTACGAGTCCGGCGGGTGGCGAGGACAGCCCCAGAGCCGGAACGCGATCCGGTAGAGCTCTTTCGCGCCCGACGTCCGGAACCTCCGGCGGTGCCGGTGGTCGGCTAAGCTGGCCGTGATGCGTCGGGCGTGGCTCGCGATCCTCCTCTTCTCGCTCGCGGCGGCGCCGCCCGCCGGCGCGCAGGGTCGGGGCCCGGTCCTGCACGAGCCGATCGCGTTCGACCCGCGCGAGGACGTCGCCCTGTCGGTCGCGCTCGACGGCGATCTCCGGCCGGCGATCCAGACGCCGCGCGGCCTCGTGCCGGCGCCCGATCCCGCCAAGCCGGTGGGCACCGGCGACGCCCCGTACAGCTCCGCGCCACGATCCGATACGCCCGGCTCGACGTTCCGTCCCGACCGCGACACGCGCCGGCCCGACGTCCTGCCCTACGACGATCCGTTCTCGCCCTCGACCGCGCCGTTCAAGCGGCTGTCGGCGTTCGACTCGGTCGATGCAAATTACACGCTCTCGGTCCGCGACGGCCGGCACTACCCGCTCGCGATCTCCGCGGTCCCCGAGCCGGCCGCGTTCGAGGAGCAGTTCTACGCGGACATGGTCGTCGATCTCGCGGCGGGCAAGCGGGTGCGCATCCCGTCGGTCGGCCCCGGCACCCGCGTGCTCCGCGCGCGCGCCGGCGTCGGCATGCAGGACGTGCGCTTCTCGCTGTACCGCGACGGCGCCGACAACTGGTTCATCGAGGGCGACACCACCACCCGCGCGCGGCTCGTGATGGAGCTCGCGATCCCGCGCGCGGCCTTCGGGGGCGACTTCGGCAATCCGTCGCGCGCCGAGCTGCCCCCGGT
>JBDHVD010000096.1:0-21897 GCA_039809525.1 Labilithrix sp.
CTCGAGCTCCGGCTTCACGCCGGCGGCGTTCATCGCCTCGAGCAGCTTGATGATCTTCGTGTACGTGTTCGGGAACACCATGTCGAAGACGAACGCCTTCCGGTTCTCCGAGTACTTCGCGTAGTTCATCGTGCCCATGTTCAGGGCCGCGATGTGCGGGCGCGACTCCTCGATGTACGTCGCCTGCTCGGTGACGTCCTCGAGGATGGTCCCCGTCGAGAAGTTGAGGAGGATGGGGCAGCGCTTCTCGATCTCCTCCTTGATCTTCGCGAACGTCTTGGGATCGAACGTCGGCGTCCCGTCGTCCTGACGCGCGTGGATGTGGAGCACCGAGGCGCCCGCGTCGTACGCGCGCTTGGCCTCCTCGGCGATCTCGACCGGCGTGTACGGGATGCCGGGGCACTGCTTGCGGTTCGCGAGCACGCCGGTGACGGCGCAGGTGATGACGCACAGATCGGGATCGCGCTGCCAGGTCATCGTCGATTCTCCTCTTCGGGACCGCTCTCGCCGACGTCGCGGCGGACGATCTGTTTCACGCGCTTCGCCACCTTCGTCATGATGCGCATCAGGTCGCGCATCTCCGCGGCCGAGAGCGACTCGAGCGCGTTGCGGAAGATCTCCATCGGTTCGACGGGGATCTCGCGCGCGAGCTCGCGGCCCTTCGCGGTGAGCTTGATGTAGACGACGCGGCGGTCCTCCTTCGACCGCTCGCGCGTCACGAGCCCCTCGCGCTCCATCCGGTCGATGATCCCGGTGACGGTGCTGTTCTGCGCGCGGATCCGTTCGGACAGCTCGGAGAGCGACAGATCGCCGATCTGCTCGAGCATCTTCACGACCGTGAGCTGCGGGCCGGTGAGGTCGGCGCGCCGGGCGAGCTCCTTCGTGATGCGACGGCTCTCCGTGTACAGGTAGAGGATCGCCTCGAGGACCTGATCGACGTCGCTCTTGAGATCCGGGCTGATCGGGGGCGGCGGGGACATATATTTCGCATGCGAAATATCCGTCCATTCAACGTTCACGTCAACTGCCGTTCGCCGGCATAGGATGAGGCGATGGGGACGGGACGGCATCCGGTCGCAATCGCCCTGCTCGCGGCCGCGTTCGCGTGCGGGAAGACGCTCGAGGTGGACGATGCGGGCGCGCCCGACGCGGGCGCGCAGCCGGCGGGCGAGGTCGATGCGGGGGACGCGGCGGACGGCGGCGCGGCGGGCGACGCCGGAGCCGACGCCGCGTGCGGATCGACGCGACCGCGCGCGCTCCGCTGCGGAGGAGCCGCCTGCGACGTCGACGGAGGCCAGGCGTGCTGCGTCGACGGCACGGCCCGCGCCTGCGGCGACCGGAACGGCGGCTGCGCCGGCACCCAGATGAACTGCCAGGGCGACGCCGACTGCCCGCACGGGACGGTCTGCTGCCAGTCCGGCGGCTTCGTCGGCTCGCAATGCCTCGCCGACTGCGGCGGTCGTCCACGCTACTGCTACGGCAGCGCCGAGTGCCCGGTCGGGCAGGGCTGCCTCCCCCTCGAGCCCGAGGAACAGGACATCTGGGCGTGTGCCCCCTGCCGCTGACGGGCGGTGTACGATGGCTTCCATGGGCGTCCTCGTCACGCCGCGTTTGATCCTCGAGCCGATGACGTTGCCTCTCGTCGAGGCCGTGTTCGCCAACGAGCGCGCGGTGCTCGAAGAGCTCGTCGCCGCGAAGGTCCCGGCCGCGTGGCCGGGGCGGGTGCTCGTCGAGCGCGCGTTCAGCGCGTCGCTCGAGGCGATCCGGCACGACCCCGACAAGCGGTTGTGGGGCGACCGTCTCATGATCACGAACGAGGGCGAGCGCTTGCTCGTCGGCAGCGTGATCTTCCACGGCCGCCCGGACGACGGCGTGGCGGAGGTCGGCTACGGCGTCGAGGAGAGCTGGCAGCGCCAGGGCCTCGCGAGCGAGGCGACGCGCGCGTGCGTCGAGTGGGCGCTCGCCCAGCCCGGGATCCACACGGTGACCGCGACGACGCCGCCGTGGCACGTGGCGTCGATCCGCGTGCTCGAGCGATCGGGCCTCGCGAAGGTCGGCATCGAGGAGCACGAGGCGCTCGGCGAGGTCGTGCGCTTCATCCGCAAGCGCACCTGAGGGAGCGCACGCAAGTCGGCAGATCTCCAGCCGTTCAGCGCATCGTGCCGCAGATCCGCAAGCAGGCGCGGCGCGGACGGCGGGAGCTCCGGCCGGCCCGAAGGTGACACCGTCAGCAGAGCCGTTGTAGAAGCGGAAGCTGATGCACGCCGTACGCCGTATCGCCGTTGCCGTTCCCCTCCTCACCCTCCTCGCGATCGCCACCGCCGCTCACGGCGACGAGGTGAAGGCCGAGAACAAGGAGGCGAACGCGGCGGTGATCGCGCCCTCGCCGGAGAAGAGCGCGGAGAAGGCGCTCGGCGGCGCGAGCACGTCGGTGTCGATCGCGGGCGAAGGCGGCAAGACGCTCAAGTGCCGCGAGCAGGGCGCGCAGCCGTTCCTCGTCCGTGGCAACTGGTTCCCGAGGACGAACGATCCGGACAAGGTGAAGGCGGCGCGCAAGATGCTCGACGACTCCATCCGCTACCGGACGGAGAAGTACGGCTACTTCGAGGGCTTCGGCTCGAAGACGTGGAACGCGAAGGCGCCCAAGCAGTACGCGAAGACGACGAGCTTCATGGGCATGGGCGTCACCGTCAACGAGCGGATCATCCCCGCGCTCAAGTGCGTCGAGGCCGCGCTCAAGGCGAGCGGCGCCGGCGACCACTACCGCCCGCGCGCGATGGGCGGCATCCGCTTCCGCAACACGTACAAGGGCGTCGAGGTCTCGAACCACGTCTACGGCATCGCCGTCGACATCGAGCCGGACAAGAACACGTGCTGCGGCTGCGTGAAGCCGTGGAACGAGCACCCGCTCTGCAAGGACAAGAACAAGACGGTCTGGGACCGCATGGTGATGCCGCGCTCGTGGGTCGAGACCTTCGAGAAGTACGGCTTCTACTGGCTCGGCCACGACGTGCTGCAGGACACCATGCACTTCGAGTTCCTCGGCGACCCGGACAAGATCGTCGACATGCAGGGCGCGGCCGTCGCCGCGCAGTGAATGACGGTGAATGACTGACCCGAAGAGCTCGAGCTTGCATGCGGGCGCGGCCGACTTAAAGTGGGCCTCTTTCCCGGTCCGGTGCGGGACCCCGGGAGCACGGTCATGAGCGAACACGAATTCAGCATCCCCGTCAGCGAGCTCGACGCCGGCGGCAAGGAGTACGCCTTCCCCATCCGCTCGAGCTGGGTGCGGGGCGCGCTCGAGGACCACGAGGCGAAGCCGTCGGATCGCGACGGATCGCTCGTCGTCCGCGCGTCGAAGAGCGGCCACGACGTGGTGGTGAACGGCACGCTCGACGCGGAGCTGAAGGTGCCCTGCGCCCGCTGCCTCGAGCCCTTCACCCTGCCGATCCACAGCGACGTCGCCGTGCTCTTCGCGCAGGCCCACAAGGTCAAGGACCCCGAGAGCGACGAGTACGAGTTCAGCGCCGAAGAGGCCGACACCCTGCCCTTCGACGGCGAGACGGTGGTGCTCGACGACCTCGTCCGGGACGAGCTCTTGCTCGAGATCCCCATGATCCCCTTGTGCTCGGAGACGTGCCCGGGTATGTCCACGCCCCCCGGTGCGGTGGAAAAGAGCGAAGAGAAGGGTCTCGACCCTCGCCTCGCTCCGCTCCTCGCGTTCCGGGACAAGGCGAAGACCTGAGAAACAGGAAGTAAGAAGGAGCTCACCGTGGCGGTCCCGAAGCGACGAACCAGCCGATCCAAGCGCAACATGCGCCGCGCGAACCACGACAAGGTGACGCCGGTCCAGCTCATCGCCTGCGCGAACTGCGGCGAGCCCGTGACCCCTCACCGCGCTTGCGCCTCCTGCGGCCACTACAAGGGCCGCGAGGTCAAGCCGGCGAAGGCCGCGAAGTAGCCTCGATCTGAGGCCTTCCGTCCTCTGTCCGCGCCGGGACGCGAAGCAGTCTGCGCAGCAGACGCGCGCCCGGCGTGTGCTAGAGACTCGCCGCCTCCCATGATCACGCCGGCATCCCGCATTCTCGGAACGGGGCACTACCTGCCCCCGATCGTCCGCACGAATCACGACCTCGAGAAGATGGTCGAGACGAGCGACGCCTGGATCACCGAGCGCACGGGCATCAAGGAGCGTCGCATCGCGCCGGACGGCATCGTCACGAGCGACATGGCGACGGCCGCCGCGAAGCAGGCGCTCGAGGCCGCCGAGCTCTCGCCGTCCGACCTGGACATGATCCTGGTCGGCACGGTCACGCCCGACATGCCCATGCCGGCGACGGCGGTGTTCGTGCAGCAGAAGCTCGGCGCGGGCAGCTGCCCGGCGATGGACCTCTCCGCCGCGTGCGCGGGGTTCATCTTCGGGATGTCGATCGCCGATCAGTTCATCCGCTCCGGCACGATGAAGAACGTGCTGGTGGTCGGCGTGGAGCTGCTCTCGCGCGTCATCGACTGGGAGGACCGCACGACCTGCGTGCTCTTCGGCGACGGCGCCGGCGCGGTGGTCCTCGGACCGGCGAACGGCGCCTCGGTCGGCGGCAAGCCGCGCGGCATCCTCGCGACGAAGATCCAGTCGGACGGCGCGCTCGCGCAGTCGCTGATGATCCCCGGCGGCGGCAGCCTCCAGCCCCAGAGCCACGAGGTCCTCGAGCAGAAGCGCCACAAGGTCCACATGAAGGGCCAGGACATCTTCAAGGTGGCGGTGAAGAACCTCTACTCGGCGACGAAGCAGGCCCTCGACATGACGGGCATGACCGCCGACGAGGTCGACTGGATCTGCCCGCACCAGGCGAACCTCCGGATCATCGACTTCGCCGCCACGCGCCTCGGCGTCGCGAAGGAGAAGGTCCTCATCAACATCGATCGCGTCGGCAACACGTCGAGCGCGTCGATCCCGATCCTCCTCGACGAGAGCATCCGCTCGGGCAAGGTCCGCACGGGCGACACGATCGCCATGTGCGCGCTCGGGGCCGGAATTTCCTGGGGCGGCGCAATCGTCCGGATGTAGGCCCGATTCGGGTATACTCGAGGCGATGAGCTTCGGGTTCGCTCGATGCGTGGCGTTGATCGTCGCCGGCGCGGCCGGCGTCGCGCTCCTTCCCTCGTGCACGTCGACCGCGAACGTGACCGAGGTCTACACGGCACTCGACGGCGACGGGAACCGGCGCCGCAACGAGTTCTTCACCGACACGAAGGAGATCCACTGCGTCGCCGAGGCGGGCATCGGTCGTCCGGGCGTGACGATCGAAGGCTTCATCCGCCAGCTGCAGGCGTACGACTTCGCGCAGAACCGGTACGTGCCGGTCGACCGCGTCCTCGCCTACACCGAGTTCAGCCCCGAGCCGAACCAGGCGCCGGTGAAGATCGATCTCTCGCTCACGCCCGGCGAGGGCGAGAAGGAAGGCGCGGCGAACGCGAACGAGCAGCCGTTCGTCGCGGGCCGCTACCAGTGCGAGATCCGCCTCGACGGCGCGATCGAGGGCGTCGAGGTCTTCAACATCGACTTCCCGCCGTGCCCGCCGGCGGTGATCATCCCGGGCTCGCGCTGCTTCGGTTACTACCGCGAGAACGATCTCTGCCCCGCCGCGGGCGAGAGCGGACAGCCCGATCCGAAGTGCTCCTGCTCGCTGCTCGAGGGATGGAAATGCTGATCGACCGCGTCCGCGCCCGCCGGCGCATCGTCGTCCGCACCGGGTTCGCGCTGATCGTCGTCGCGAGCTCGGTCGCGACGGGCACGGCGTGCATCTTCGACAAGGGCGGCGACTACAAGGGCGGCGGCCGCCGCGGTCAGGGCGCCGAGATCGTCACCGGCGAGCCGACGGACCAGCCGACCAGCGAGCCGACCGACACCGCGTCGACGGGCACCGACTCGGGCGGCCCGGGCACGCAGGACGCCGGGACGGGCGGCGGCTAGACCGGCACCCGCACCTGCGCTAACAGGCTGCGCCCATGATGGTCGCGTGGCTTTTTCCCGGCCAGGGATCGCAGGCCGTGGGCATGGGCAAGGATCTCGTGGAGTCGTCGGCGGCGGCGCGTGACGTGTTCGCGCGCGCCGATGCGGCGCTCGGCGAGCCGCTGTCGAAGTTGATCCTCGAGGGGCCGGAGGACGCGCTCACGCTCACCGCGAACGCGCAGCCGGCGATCGTGACGACGAGCATCGCGGCGCTCGCGGCGATCCGCGAGAAGCACCCCGAGCTGCCGCAGCCGCGCTTCGCCGCGGGTCACTCGCTCGGCGAGTACTCGGCGCTCGTCGCCGCAGGCGCGCTCTCGCTCGAGGACGCGGTGCGCATCGTGCGCGCGCGCGGACGCGCGATGCAGGAGGCGGTGCCTCCCGGCGCGGGCGCGATGGCCGCGATCATGGGCGTCGACGCGTCTCGCCTCGAGCAGATCTGCCGCGAGGTGAGCGAAGAGGTCGGCGTGGTCTCGTGCGCCAACTTCAACGCGCCCGGGCAGATCGTCATCGCCGGCGCGGCGAAGGCGGTCGAGCGCGCGTGCGAGCGCGCCGCCGAGGAGAAGGGCAAGGCGATCCCGCTCAAGGTGAGCGCGCCCTTCCACTGCGCGCTGATGGCGCCGGCGGCGAAGGTGGTCGGCGAGGAGCTGTCGAAGATCGAGGTGAAGCCGCTCGCGTTCCCGGTGGTGGCGAACGTCGACGCGCGCCCGAACACCGATCCGGCGCGGGTGAAGGAGCTGCTCGTCCGCCAGGTCGACGGCGCGGTGCGCTGGGAGCAGGCCGTGCGCCTCATGCACATGGAGGGCATCACGCACGCGCTCGAGATCGGCCCGGGCAAGGTCCTCGCAGGTCTCTGCCGGCGCATCGCCAAGGAGATGAAGGTGCACAGCGCCGGCGACGTCGCCGGTGTCGATGCGGTCGGTGGATTCCTCGCGGGCCAGGCCGCGGCTTAGGAGATCGAAATATGTTCAAGCTCGATGGGAAGGTCGCCCTCGTCACCGGCGGATCGCGCGGCATCGGACGCGCGTGCTGCGAGGCGCTCGCGGAGCACGGCGCGACGGTCGTCGTGAACTACGTGAAGGGCGAGGCGCAGGCGCGCGAGGTCGCCGAGGGGATCGTGAAGAACGGCGGCAAGGCCGAGATCCTCGGCTTCGACGTCGGCGACACGAAGGCGTGCGAGGCCGCGGTCGAGGACGTCGCCAAGCGCCACGGACGGCTCGACGTCGTCGTCGCCAACGCGGGCATCTCGATCGACGGCCTCCTCCTCCGCCTGAAGGACGAGGACCTCGATCGCCTCTGGCAGGTCAACGTGAAGGGCGCCCTCGCCTGCGCGAAGGCCGCCACCAAGGTCATGATGCGCGCGAAGACCGGCCGCCTCATCTTCATGTCGAGCATCGTCGGCGAGATGGGCAACGTCGGTCAGACCGCCTACGCCGCGACGAAGGCGGCGCTCATCGGCGCGTCGAAGTCGATCGCCCGCGAGTTCGCGTCCCGCAACATCACCGCGAACGTCATCGCCCCCGGCTTCATCGAGACGGACATGACCGATTCGATGACCGACCAGATGAAGGAGCAGCTGAACAAGATGATCCCGCTCGGTCGGAAGGGCACGGCGCGCGAGATCGCGGCCGCCTGCCTCTATCTCGCGAGCGACGAGGCCGCCTACGTCACGGGGCAGGTCCTGCGCGTCAACGGCGGCATGCACATCTGAGATCGGGCGGTCATCCCGATCCCTGCGAAATTCTTTTTGCACACGCGGCTGCACCGCGTCATCCGCGGCAGGTTGCGTACACCATGAAGGCTGTGTAGAAAGCGCCCGGCGCCCCTCTCGTGTGGGGCCTTCCGCGGTTCTTCTCCACAAAACGCAAGCGAGGCAAAAGCAGATATGGCTCAGGACATCGCCAGCGAGGTCAAGCGCATCATCAAAGAGCAGCTCGACGTCGAGGAGAAGGACATCAAGCCCGAGTCGACGTTCATCGAAGACCTCGGCGCGGACTCGCTCGGGCTCGTCGAGCTCGTGCTCGCGTTCGAAGAGGCCTTCGAGATCGACATCCCGGACGAGGACACGGAGAAGATCCGCACCGTCCAGGACGCGATCGACTACATCGAGAAGCACGCCAAGAAGTAAGGCAGCACCATGGAACGCGTCGTCATCACTGGGATGGGTCTCGTCACTCCGGTCGGCATCGGCCGGGTCGAGTCGTGGGAGGCTCTGCTCGCCGGTACGAGCGGAGCGGGACCGATCACCCAGTTCGATGCCTCCGCGTTCCGGGTCCGCTTCGCCTGCGAGGTGAAGGGCTGGGACGGCGCACGCTTCATCGACAAGAAGAAGCTCAAGGAGATGGATCGTTTCACCGAGTTCGCGTGCGGCGCGGCCCGGATGGCGATCGAGGACGCCCAGCTCGAGCTCACGGAAGAGGAACGCAACGAGGCCGGCTGCTTCATCGGCGTCGGCCTCGGCGGCCTCTTCACCCTCGAGAAGACGAAGCAGACCTTGATGGAGAAGGGGCCGCAGAAGATCAGCCCCTACGCCATCCCCGGCATCATCGCGAACCTCGCCGCCGGCCAGGTATCGATGCTCCACGGCCTCAAGGGGCCGAGCTACTGCAACACGAGCGCCTGCTCGAGCGGCGCGCACGCGCTCGGCGAGGCGTTCGAGTGGATCCGCCGCGGCCGCGCGCAGGTCATGGTCAGCGGCGGCGCCGAGGCGACGGTCACCCCCGTCGGCATCGGCGGCTTCGAGGCGATGTACGCGCTCTCGCGACGCAACGAGGAGCCCGCGCGCGCGAGCCGTCCGTTCGACAAGGCGCGCGACGGCTTCGTCTGCGGCGAGGGCTCGGGCGTCCTCGTGCTCGAGTCGCTCAGCCGCGCGAAGAAGCGCGGCGCGAAGATCTACGCCGAGATCACCGGCTACGGCGC
This sequence comes from Labilithrix sp., assembly GCA_039809525.1. GTDB lineage: Bacteria > Myxococcota_A > Polyangia > Polyangiales > Polyangiaceae > Labilithrix. The sequence goes on from JBDHVD010000096.1 coordinate 8,927, forward strand.
CTCGAGCGACGCCAACCACCTGACGCAGCCCGCGCCGCACGGCGAGGGCGCGCAGCGCTCGATGCGGATGGCGCTCAAGGACGCGGGGCTGAGCCCCGACCAGATCGACTACGTGAACGCGCACGGCACCTCGACGCCGGTCGGCGACATCGCCGAGTCCGAGGCGATCGCGGCCGTGTTCGGCGAGCACGCCACGAGCAAGAAGCTGTGGGTGAGCTCGACGAAGTCGATGATGGGCCACCTGCTCGGCGCGGCCGGCGCGGTGGAGAGCGCGATCTGCACGCTCGCGATCGCCGAGGGGAAGATCCCGCCGACGATCAACCTCGAGGATCAGGATCCGCAGTGCCCGCTCGATTACGTCGCGCTCACCGCGCGCGAGCGGCGCGTGAAGCACGCGCTGAACAACTCGTTCGGCTTCGGCGGGACGAATTGCTCGCTCGTGTTCTCGCGGTACGAGGGCTGACGGAGAGGACTCCGTGCGCATCGCCATCGCCTCCGATCACGGTGGGTACAAGCTGAAGTCCGAGCTGCTCCCGCTGCTCCGCGACCGGTCCGGCCTCGTCCACGTCGAGGACCTCGGCACGCACGGCGACGCGAGCGTCGATTACCCGGACTTCGCGCACGCGATGGCGAAGGCGATCACGTCCGGGAAGATCGAGCGCGGCATCCTCGTGTGCGGGACCGGCGTGGGCATGTCGATCGCCGCGAACCGTCACGCGGGCATCCGCGCGGTCGTGTGCTCGGACACGTACACCGCGCGGCTCTCGCGCGACCACAACGACTCGAACGTGCTCTGCATCGGCGAGCGCGTGGTCGGCAGCGGCCTGGCGTGGCAGATCGTGGAAGCGTGGCTCGACGCGGGCGCCTCGGACAACGAGCGCCACGTCCGTCGCCGCCAGAAGATCGAACCGTGAAGTGCCCTTTCTGCGGCAACCTCGAGAGCAAGGTCACCGACTCGCGCGTCGGCACGACCGGTGACGTCATCCGTCGCCGGCGCGAGTGCGAGACGTGCGCGCGCCGCTTCACCACGTACGAGCGCGTGGAAGAGGTGCTGCCGCTCGTGGTGAAGAAGGACGGCCGCCGCGAGCCGTTCGATCGACAGAAGGTCCTCGCCGGCCTGCACCGCGCCTGCGACAAGCGCGCGGTCCCGGTCGCGCGCCTCGAGCAGATCGTCGACGCCATCGAGCGCGAGCTCATGGACAGCGGCGAGAAGGAAGTGACCGCCAACCTCGTCGGCGAGAAGGTGATGGCCCACTTGCGCGGCCTCGATCCGGTCGCGTACGTACGGTTCGCGAGCGTGTATCGTCAGTTCCGCGACATCGACGAGCTGCAGCGCGAGATCGACCAGCTCGCGAAGGCGACGCCATGACCGAGAAGCGCGTTCCGCGCCCGAGCCAGCCGCCCGCGAGCGTCGCGCCGCCCACGCCGCCGCGCCCGCCCTCGATGGCCCCGCCGTCCGACGACGAGAAGTGGATGGACCTGGCGCTGGTCCACGCGCGCTCGGGACGCCCCTCCCCCAACCCGCACGTCGGCGCGGTGGTGGTGAAGGACGGCGAGCTGCTCGCGACCGGCCACCACGAGCGCGCGGGCACCGATCACGCCGAGGTGCTCGCCCTCCGCGGCGCGGGCGAGCGCGCGAAGGGCGCCACGCTCTACGTCACGCTCGAGCCGTGCAACCATCACGGCCGGACGCCGCCCTGCACCGAGGCGATCGTCGCCTCGCAGGTCGCGCGCGTCGTCGTCGGCTGCCGCGACCCGAACCCTCACGTCGAGGGCAACGGCATCGAGAAGCTCCGCGAAGCCGGCATCGAGGTGACGCTCGGCGTGCGCGAGCCGCAGTGCCGGCAGTCGATCGCGCCGTGGGCCAAGCACATCACCACGGGCCTGCCCTACGTCTCGCTGAAGCTCGCGCTCTCGCTCGACGGACGCATCGCCACGCGCTCGGGCGCGTCGAAGTGGGTCACCGGTCCGGATGCGCGCGCGAAGGTCCACCTCCTCCGCTCGCGCCACGACGCCATCGCCATCGGCATCGGGACCGCCCTCGCGGACGATCCGCGCCTCACCGTCCGCGACGCGCCGGGCACGAGCCCGATGCGCGTGGTCTTCGACACGAAGCTCCGCCTCCAGACGGGCTCGCGGCTCGCGCAGACCGCGCGCGAGGTCCCCACGCTCGTGCTCTGCGGCACGGACGCCGATCCCGAGCCCGAAGAGGAGCTCACCGCGCTCGGCGTCGAGGTGGTGCGGACGCCCATCGCCACCGAAGGCCGCCTGGACGCCGTCCTGGCGCTCCGTTACCTCGCCCAGCGCGGGGTGGTGTCCTTGATGGTCGAGGGCGGCGCGGAGCTCGCAGGGAGCTTCCTGGCGGCCCGCCTCGCGGACGAGCTCCATGCCTTCATCGCGCCCATCCTCCTCGGCCCTCGCGGCCGGCCGGGCGCGGTCGACTGGGCCGGGCCCGACACCCCGCAGCAGGCCCCGCGCATCGCCGCGCCCCAGTGGGAGCTCGTCGGCGAGGACGCGTACGTCCACGGCTCGGTCGTCTACCCCGAGCCGCAGTGACGGGCTCGCGCATCGGGCGATCCGAGGTTAAGCTCCTTTCCTGCCGATGATCCGCACGATCCTGCATTACCCCGACAAGCGCCTCCGTGAGGCGGGCAAGAAGGTCGAGGCCATCACGCCCGAGATCCAGAAGCTCGTCGACGACATGGCCGAGACCATGTACGCGGCGCCGGGCGTCGGCCTCGCCGCCACCCAGATCGGAGAGCTCCTCCAGCTCTTCGTCATCGACATCGCCGATCAGGACGAGGCGAGCGATCTGAAGGTCTTCATCAACCCCGAGATCGTCGAGACCGAGGGCGAGATCACCTGGCAGGAGGGATGCCTGAGCTTCCCCGGCGTCCAGGAGGACATCGACCGCGCCGCGAAGGTGAAGGTCCGCGCCCAGGATCGGAACGGCGCGTGGTTCGAGCTCGAGGCCGAGGGTCTGCTCGCGGTGGCCATCCAGCACGAGTACGACCACCTCCAGGGCAAGCTGATGATCGATCACATGGGCCCGCTCAAGAAGCGCCTCACCCATCGCAAGATGGTGAAGCGCGCCGAGGAGCAGGCGTCCGCCTGATCGCGCTCGCGCCGGCGCTCAGCGGCCGGCGCGCTTGAACATCGCCGGGTCGAGCTTCATCCCCCGCGCGGCGAGATCGTTCGCGATGCGCGGGACGACGCCCGTCGCGGAGAACGTGCCGTCGCCGCTGGCGGGATCGGCGTTGAAGACGAAGATGTCGCGCGCGACGATGCCCTTCGCGTCGGAGCCGCCGAGCTCGGCGATGCGCATGACGCGGAGGCGGCCGTCGGGCAGCGCGCCGATCTCGATCGCGATGTCGAACGACTCGCCGACCACGTCGCGCATGCCGTCGAGCGCGAGGCCCGGACGGTGGAGCACGAGCTGCGCGACGAGACGCGAGAGGCCCTGCCGGAGGGTGGGCGCGGGCAGCGCGGCGAGCACGCCGTCGGAGCCCTCGGCCATCGCGTCGACCGTCGCCGCGGCGACGCCGCCCGCGAGCTGGGTGACGATGAGGCGCTCGGGACGGAGCTTCGCCGCCGCGCGCACGCACTCCTCGCCCATGCGCCGCGTGTCGGCGATCGAGAGGTTCACCGCGTGGGCGTGGCCCGCGACGCCGATCTCCTCGACGTCCTGCACGACGACGACGCGCTCGGCGCCGGCGCCGGTCGCCGCGAGCGCCGACAGCATGGGCAGCGGCGCGGCGCCCGACACGAGCACGTTCGCGCGCGCGTTGACGCAGGCCTCGAGGAACTGCGCCATCGGACGCGAGAGCGCTCCGCTGCGCGCGAGCTCGTCGAGCGAAGCCTCGATGCGGCGGCGCTTGCGGATCGAAACCACGTGACCCGCCGCGGCCGGCGGCGCGATCGCGACGAGCGACGCGCGCGGCAGCCGCCGCTCGACGACCGCCTCGCCGGGCTTCCACGGATCGCCGCTCTGGAACGCGAGCCGCGCGATGATGCGCTGGAGCGCCTCCTCGCTCGAGAACGCGGTCGGCTCGGGCGTCGCCACGCCCCCGCGCACGGCGAAGAGCTGATCGAAGCGCACGCAGTTGATCTCGGAGACCTCCTCGTCCTCGAGGAGCGGCCCGAACGCGCCGAGCCCGACGAGCTCGCGGTGCGCGTCGCGAACGACGGAGTCGAGATCGATCCCCTCGGGCGCATCGCCCTCGTCGCGCATCGCGTTCGCCTGATCGCGCGTGGCGCGCTCGATCTGCTGCGCGAGCGCCTCCGGCACCTGCGGCGCCTGGCGGAGCGGCGAGAGATCGACGGTGTCGGCGATCCGATCGAGGAGCGTCATGAGCGCGAGGCGACGTCCCGCCTGCGCGGGCGTCTCCTTCGGCGGAACGCGCTGCGGAGGCGCGGACGGGCGGCCCGGAGGCACCGGCGGGACCGACGGCGCGGCGGCGGGCGCCTGCTGCGCCGGGAGCGATCCCGAGCTCGCGCTCGGCTGGGGCGGCATCGGCGGCGGCGCGGCCGGCTGCGGCGGCGGCACCGGCGGCGGCGCGATCTGCGGGGCGGGCGCGGGCGCAGCCGCGATCGGCGCGGGCGGCGGAGGCGGCGGCGCGCCGACCGGCTGCATCCCGCCCGGCGGCGCCGTCGGCGGACGGCCGATGATCGGCGGCGACATCTGGTTGAGCGGCATCGTCAGCGGCCGCTGCCCCGGCCCGCCGATGGGCGCGGACATGTTCGGTCCGCCGATCGCGGGCGGAGGCGCGGGAGGCGCCGCCGACGGCATCCGCGGCTTCGGCATCTGCGAGCTGTCGTCGTTGTCGTCGAGGCTCCCGAACGCCCCCGCGAGGCCGGGCGACGGCACCTGCGAGACGTTCGCGGGCTGCGGGCGGGGCAGCGGCGCTCCCGGCGGGTGGGTCGGCGCCTTCAGCGTGACCGCGGGCGGGTTCGGCGGGGCCGGACGTCCAGGAGGCGGCCCGCCCTGCTGCTGCTGCTGGTGCTGGTCGCGCGCGAGCGTGCGGATCGACTCTTCCTCGCCGTTCGTCGTGATCTCCGGCTGAGCCGCCGCCGCGGCCCCGTTCGTCTCGAGGCGCAGGACGAAGTCGCCGATGTAGATCTTGTCGCCCTCGCGGACGATCGTGGCCTGCGCGATCTTGCGGCCGTTGACGTACGTCCCGTTCGTACTCTTGAGGTCGGTGACGATGAACCGACCGTCACGGAACAGGAGGCGTGCGTGATGCTTCGAGACGTTTCCCTTCGGGAGCATCAGGTCGTTGCCCTGGACGCGCCCGACGTTGATCTCGTTCTTGTCGAAGCTCTCTCGACGCTCCGCCCCGCCTTTTTCGCTGATGATGATCGAGAACACGCGCGTTCGGTCCTTCGGTCCCTGGTTTATTCCCGCCGAATTTCAACGGGATTGTCAGGGACTTCGGAGCCGCGTGTCAATTGCGGCGCAGCCTCAGTCGCTGTCGGTGCTGCGACGGCCCTTGATGTCGGTCGCGACCATGCCGAGCAGCTCGCCGGCGAGCGCCATCACGTCCTTCTCGGCGTACCCACTCGAGCGGAGCTCGCGATAGATGGTCTTCGCGAGGATCGCGAGCGCGCGCGGATCACGCGTACCAGGGGTCGGGTCGAAGGGAAGTGCCATGTGCGGGGCCGGGAATTCAAGCACCATGCCACGGACGTGCAAGGCGATTTCGAGGGAATTGTCATGGTCCGGTCAGCCCGCCGCGAACGACGGTGCTCACCCTACCGCGTTGCCCGGAATCACGCCGCGTAGGCCCCTTCGCAGTGCGACTTCGGCCTCATCCGTGAGGCATCCACCGGCCTCGTGATAGCGTGCGCGGCCGATGAGCAGCCGCTTCCAGCGGTGGATGCAGCCGGAGACCCGCTCGCGGCGCCTCCTGATCGGCCTCGGGGTCTACCTGGCGACGGTGGTCGTGTTCGCCCTGCTCGCGGGCGACCGGCTCCTCAAGCACACGCCGTACAACCACTACGCGCTCATGGCCGACGCGTGGCTGCACGGCCGGCAGGAGCTGCTCGGCGGACCGCCCGGCTACTCCGGGATGAACGACTTCGCGCTCTTCGAGGGCAAGTGGTTCATCAGCTTCCCGCCCTTCCCCGCGGTGCTCATGCTGCCCCTCGTCTGGGCGTCGGGCTCGCCGGAGAACTTCCGCGACGGTCAGTTCATCGTGTGGCTCGCGGGCGTCGGCCCCGCGGTCCTCTTCCTCGTGCTCGAGAAGCTCCGCCGGACCGCGCGCTCCGAGCGCACCGAGATCGAGAACGTCCGCCTCGCGCTCCTCTTCGCGTTCGGCACCGTCTACTTCTTCACCGCCGTGCAGGGCACGGTCTGGTTCGCCGCGCACGTCGTCGGCGTCGGGCTCGCGGCCCTCTTCGTCCTCTTCGCGCTCGACGCCGAGCGCCCCGCCCTCGCCGGGCTGATGCTCGGCTGCATGTTCCTCACGCGCCCCACCACCGCGCTCGTCGGGGTGTTCTTCGCGTTCGAGGCGTTCCGTGTAGCCTACAACAAAGCCCTCCCGGCCGAGGGCGACCTCCTCGATCGCGCGTGGACGGTGATCAAGGACGCCGATCGCCAGAAGCTCGGTCGCCTGATCGTCGCCGTCGGCGTGCCCATCGGCCTCTGCCTCGCGTTCGCCTCGTGGCTCAATCACGCGCGCTTCCACACGTGGAGCCCGAGCGCGTTCGGCCACGAGTATCTCCAGGTCGGGTGGAGGACGCGCATCGATCGCTGGGGCCTCTTCAGCTTCCACTTCCTGCCGCGGAACCTCTCGGTGATGTTCGCGAGCCTCCCGTGGAAGCCGCTGCACGGCGACCGTGTCCCCGTCGAGGTCCTGGGCATGACGTTCCAGGTGCCGCACTACGTGATCAGCGGCCACGGCCTCGCCCTCTGGTTCACGAGCCCGTTCTACTTCTGGCTCCTCCGGCCGAAGAAGGTGTCGTTCCTCTGGGCCGCGGCATTCGTCGCCGCGCTCGGCCCGATGACGATGAACCTCCTCTACCAGAACAGCGGCTGGTTCCAGTTCGGCTACCGGTTCTCGAACGACTACGCCGTCTTCCTCTTCGTGCTCCTCGCGATCGGCGCAAGCCGCCTCGGCCGCCGCTTCTGGCTCTGCGCCGCGTGGGCCGTCGCGATCAACCTCTTCGGCGCGCGCAGCTTCGAGCGCGGCGATCTCACGCAGTTCTACTCCCACGAAGCCGCGGTGCCGATGCGTCGCTACGACGGCTCCGCGACGCTCGATCTGGTCTACCCTCCCGACTGACCCATGCGAGCCCTGGCATCGTTCTCCGCCCTCGCCCTCGTGGCGATCGCCGCCTGCGAGAAGCCGCCGATCGTCCCCCGCTACGCGCCGAACGCCCGCGGCGGGTCGATCACCGTGACGAGCCCGGCGTTCACCGACGGCTCGCGCATCCCCGTCGACTACACGTGCGACGGCAAGGAGCTCATCCCCGAGCTCGTGCTCTCCGCGCCGCCCGAGGGGACGAAGTCGCTCGTCCTCGTCGTCGACGATCCCGACGCGCCGAGCGGCGTCTACACGCACATGATCGCGTTCAACGTCGCGCCCGACACGCACAAGGTGAAGGGCGGCGAGGACCTCACCGACGTCGGCGAGAACGCGCGCTTCGGCCTCAACGACGCGGGCAGCGCGCGCTACGCCGGCCCCTGCCCGCCGAAGGGCGAAGGCCACCGCTACCGCTTCCGCGTGATCGCGCTCGACACGATGCTGAAGCTCCCCGAGGGCGCGCCGAAGCGTCAGATCGACGAGGGCATGGACGGCCACATCCTCGGCGAGGGCTCGCTCATGGGCCACTTCGGCCACTGATCCGCGGGCCTCACTCCGCCGGCGGACCGCCGCTCGTGGGGTCTTCGAGCTGGAGGAACCAGCGCAGACCGCTCTCCACCTTCTGGAGGAGGTGACGTGGAAGCGTGCCCGCGAGCTCCTCGGGATCGCTCTCGTTCAACGTGGCGATCTGCTTCCCGGCGCCGCCGCGAGCGCCTTGTTGCTCGTCAGGACGCAGACGACGACGGTGGCGAGCCGACTCGCGTTGACCTGTCGCGCTGGATGACGAGCGCCGGATGACGGAAGCCGGGCTCCGATCCGCGCGGCTCGCCGAAGTCGACCCACCAGATTTGACCGCGTCGGATCACCAGCTCCCCTTCTTCGACGTGGAGCGAATGACACGCTTCGTGCGGCGGCGCCCGGCCGCCGCGCCTGCCTCGTCGCCCGGCTGAGCCGCGCGCTCGACTGGCCGCGGAGCCGCGCGATTTCGCCCAGCCGCTCGAGCACCTCGATCACCGCCGCGGGATGGAGGCCGCCGCCAATGCGGGCCGTCGCGAGGAGCGTCTCGACGATCGCGCGCGGATCGTCGAGCGGGCTCGCGTCCGCGTCGAGCGAGGCCTCGGCCGCCTCGGCGACGAAGCAGGAGACGATCCGCCGCGGCAGATCCGCGAGGCTCGCGATGCGCGGGACCCGATCTGGAGCAGCTCGACGTTCGCGTGCGTCGAGACGAGCACGCGCGATGTCGCCAGAGGAGCCGAGCTTCGCGAGGAGGGGCGAGGAGCACGTGCAGGTCGCCGAAGAGGACGACCCGCGGCGACGCTCGTGCATACGGCCGCCGCCCATCGCCGTGCGGCGCCACGTCTCGGCCGTCGGCGAACTCCGTTTGAACCTGCTCTCGCAGTGTCCACTCCTCTGGACACCGACGGCAACGGCTCACCCAACATGTCCAGGCTTGCGCCAAGGCGGGTGCTAGCTCTTGGTGCAGGTCATGGCTTCGCGTCCGAGTCTGCCGCTCGCGTTTGCTCTCAGCCTCGGGGTCACGCTCCTCGCATGTTCGCCGAAGGAGTCGACCGGTGGCGACGCCGGCTGCCCAGACACCTTCGTCACGCCGACCCGCGAGCAGTTCGAAGGTCTCAACCCCTGCGGTGCGCCGAACGTCGAGCCCCTCAGCGACGAGGTCCGGGCGACGATACCGGGACCCGTAGAGAAGGCTACCGGCGGCGCAGTCTCGCCTGGCGTCTACGACGGGATCGCCTCCTACGGCTACCCGAGGGCCGCGACCGTCCAGGCCACCCTCGTGGTCCTCGAAGATGGCAGCTTCCGTCTTTAGGCCAACGAGTGCAGTGGGTCGACGCAGGGATTCGGGCCATTCACCCCAACGTGTTGGACCACCTTCGCGTCCGGATATCTCGAGACTTCCGGGGTCGAGTTCCTGGGTCGATTTGGATGGGACTCCCGTGACCTACCGACGGCGGTGAAGGCAGCGAAGCGATGCCGCGCTCACGTAAAGGAGAGCTCGGCGCGCATCAGCATGGTCTCGTACGGGTTCCAGATGGAGAGCGTTTAGAACCGCACGGCTCAGGCGCGCAGGAACGGGCGCACGGCCTCGCGCATGGCGTCGAGGTTCTTCGCGATGTTCTCCATGGGATGACCGCGGAGCCGCGCGATCTCGCCGAGCCGCTCGAGCGCCTCGATCACGGCCGCGAGACGGAGGCCGCCGCCAGTCCTGGCCGAGCCCCGCGCCGCCGAGGAGCTGCCGTGCGTCATGTCTTCTTCAGCGGCGCGGAGCCGAGCACGCGCTGCACGCGGCCGAGCCAATAGGCCGGCTCCCGCCGCAGATGCGCGACGGCGAGGACGTGCACGGCGTCCGCTTCCTCGAGGTGGACCACGGCGTACGGGAAGCGGCTCACGTGGACGCGGCGGATCCCGAGCTCGTCCGGGATGCCGGGCACTTTGACCGAAAACGCCGTCCCGTTCGCGAGTGCATCGAAGACCGCCTCGATGGTGTCGACGAGCTCGACGCCGAGACCGGCGCGCTCGTGTTCGTAGAAGCGCGCCGCGTCGCGCAGCTCCGCGCTCGCCTCGTCCTCGACGACGAGCCGCTTCGTCATCGCTTGATGGTCGCGAGCTCCGCGCGGATCTCGGAGAGCACCTCGTGCCCTTCGCGCCCGCGGCTCCGTCCTTCGCGGACCTCGCGCGCGCGGCGCATGATCTCTTCCGCCCATGCACGCTCGATCTGCTCGGGCGAGACCTCCGCGTCTTCGAGGCTCGCCTCGAGCTCGGCGGCGACGAGCGCACGGTCCTCCGCGGACATCTGCAGGAGCTCGTCGAGCAGCTGGCGGGCGCGCGCGTTCACGATGTTCAGCGTAGTGCAGGTGTCGCCCCCGAGCCACCTCGAGCGCGACCTTGCGGCGCGACCGCGCGGGACGACGCACTCCTCCTCGCGGAGATGCCGGGCAACGTCCGACTGCGAAAGGGAGAAGCAACTCTGCCAAGGCCGAGCGTCGTGAACGTCAGCCGGCTCCGCACGATCGATCGCGCGCGCCTCGGCGCACGCGTCGGTGCGCTCACGGGCGAGCGGATGGCCGAGGTCCTGCGCGGCCTCGCGCTCGTCCTGGGCATCGAGACCGCGGCCGACGACTGAGGCGTTCGGCGTCTTCTTCGCGAGACGAAAACGATCGCGCGCGCGTGCATCCGCCTTCGTCGGCGAGCCCCGATCAGCATCGCGCCGGCCCCGGTGCGCCCGCGACCGGAACGAGGCCCCAGGCGAGCCAATCTTCGCCGAGGAGCCGCGTCCGCGGCGCTGGCCTTGGGACGTGCTCCCTGCCGGCGGGTATCGGTAACTCGACGTCGAAGCCTCGGAAGCGCCACGCCGACGAGTAGGGATCGAGCGCGATCGCGTCCGCCGGGATGATCCCGTGGCGCTTCGCGTTGCCGAACACGTAACGAAGCACCGCGTGCATGTCCCCGGCACGCTGGATGTCGCGACGGTAGTAGCGATCGGCCCAGACCTTCCCGCGGCGTCGGCGCAGGACCTGTCGATTCAGGCGCTTTGCAACGCCGATGGCGAAGCCGCTCATCTTCCGCGTGACGGTCTCGCGGTCGCGCGCCTCGACGACCAGGTGGACGTGGTTCGTCTGGATGGAGTGGTGGACGATCTGGAAAGCCTCGTCGTTCAGCCGCGCGATCGACGCGACGACGAGCTCGTGCACGAGCTGAGCGCGAAACGACGGCAGCCCGGGTCGCGCGCGCAACGTGATGTGCATCGGATGGCGCCGGTCATGCGGCGCCCGCGCACGATGCGGTACGCGCCCGCGCCGGGGCAGAGGCGGTCGCCCACGTTTGCTCGCGTTCCCCGCCATCGAATAGGGGCGACAATCGTCACGCAAGTGCTCGTCGTCAACATGGCCCGCGATCGTTCTTGCCCGCGCGCGACGCCGCCGCCACGGAGGCGGTGAGGGTGCGCGATCGGAGTGGCTGGGCCAGGCGCGAGCTGGCCCATGCCGCCCATGCCAGGCACGATCGTCAGCATGCTGACGATCGCGGCGGTGTCACTCGGCGCGCGCGCGATGGCGCCGCCACGGAGGGGGTGAGGGTGCGCGATCGGAGTGGCTGGGCCAGGCGCGCGCGTCGCCCGCTCGCTACTTCTTCTTCTCGTCGCGCGAGATGGTCACGCTCTTGATCGTGACCGGCGTCGCGGGGCGCTCGCCCATCACGGGGACGCTCGCGATGTCGTGCACGACCTGCTCGGGCGCGCACTCGCCGAAGATGGTGTAGCCCTTGTCGAGGTGCGGCGCGGCCGCGTCGGTGATGAAGAACTGCGCGCCGTTCGTGTTCGGGCCGCGGTTCGCCATGCAGAGGAGGCCGGCGCGATCGTGCTTCGCGCCCTCCCAGATCTCGTCCTTGATCACGTAGCCGGGCTCGCCCGATCCGTTGCCCTTCGGATCGCCGCCCTGGATCATGAAGCCCTTGATGATGCGGTGGAACGTGGTGCCGTCGTACGCGGGCTTGTTCACCCACTTGCCCGTCGACGGGTCCTTCCACGCGCGCTTGCCCGTCGCGAGGCCGATGAAGTTGGCGACGGTGACCGGCGCCTTGTCGTCGTAGAGCTTGCACTGGAGCGTGCCCTTGCTCGTGTCGATCTTCGCGACGATCGGGCCGGTGCCCTTCAGCTCCTTGGTCGCGTCGGCGAGCGTCCAGTTGCCCTTGAGCGGATCGTCGGCGGCCGCCTCGGTCGGGGGCTCGGACGGGAAGCGCGGCTTCGGCGCGGTGGCCGCCGCGGTGTTGGTCGCGGTGGCGGTCGTCGTGGTGGACGCCGACGACGGCTCCTTCTGCGCCGGCTCGGGCTCGGCCGGGCCGGTCTTGCAGGCGGCGATCGTGAGCGTGACGAGCGACGACGACAGGAGGACGAGCGAGGGGCGCATGATGGCCCGCGTTTCTAGCATCACCTCGCGGAGGCGGGGATCGTCATCTTCTGGCCCGGCGTGACGCCGTGCTTCCGTGTCCAGCCGGCGTTGACCTCGAGCACCCAGCTCGACGGGCACGGGACCGAGCGGACGTCGTCGTCGAGGGTCGGTGCGGCTTCGGCGACGCCCACCAGCGTCCCGTCGTCGTCGAGGAACATGATGTCGAGCGGGATGCATGTATTGTGCATCCAGAACGTGTGGATCCGCCGGCTGTCGAGGCGGAAGAGCATCCCGCGATCGTCGGCCATCGCCTTGCGGTACATGAGGCCGCGCTCGATGTCGTGCGGCGTCCTGGCCAGCTCCGCCTTCACCGCGGGCGCGCCGCTCGCCTCGGGAAACGAGACGTCGACGACGGGGAGCTTCGGCCCGCCCATCTCGGGATCGACCGGGCACGCGGCGCCGGCCGCGGGCGGGATCGGGGGCGCGACGCTCGCGAGCGGATGGACGCACTTCGGGGCGGTCGTCGGGGCGCTCGGACCCGTCACGGCAGGCGTGGCGACGGGTGCCGCAGCCGTCGTCGTGCCCGTCGTCGTCACCGTGGACGAGGCGGTGCTCGTCTTCGCGGGACCGGGCTCGGCAGGCGTCCGGCTGCACGCCGCAGCGAGCGCGGCGTTCAGCAGGAGGAAGGTCGGGAGCGACGCGCGCATCGAGCGCGGCTTGTCGCATTCACCGCCGGAAAATGAAAGCGGCACCGCGTCCGGGC
>JBDHVD010000097.1:0-21885 GCA_039809525.1 Labilithrix sp.
ATGCCGAGGACACGTTCGGCAAGGAGCACGTCCGCTCTCGCATCGAGGCACGCCAGCGCAAGGCCGCCGCGAAGAAGAGCGCACGCGCGGCCGCCAAGGCGACCTGACCGCCGAAGCGGCAGGCGTCAGCGCGTGGTCGCTTGACGCTCCCACTCTGCGGGCAAGCCGATGTCGAGGAAGACCTTGTAGCCGTACGATGGGTACGCTTCGACGATTGACCGCTTCGCGTGTTCGAGCGCGTCCTCGCGGATCGGAACGGTCGGGTGCTCTGCACCCACGATCGCCATCACCTTCCGGAGATAGCTCTCTTGATCGTCGAGGAGCGTGGCGTCACCGGCTGGGCCGCGACCGGGATACACCCGGCGCGGCGAAAGGCGTCGCAGCTCCTCGAGACGCGTGAGCCACTGGTCGGTCTTGCCGATCTCGAGCCACGCGTGGTTCTTGCTCGATACGAGATCGCCGACGAAGATCGCGTTCTCGTCGGGTTTCTCGACGACGACGTGGGCTTCGCTGCATCCCGCGCCAAGCACGTGCAGACGCAACTTGACCCCGCCCGCGACGAGGTCGGTGGTCTTGTCGCCGAAGACCTCCGGCTGCGGGAGCTCCTTCGGATAGTCGGGCTGATAGCGATCGTAGAACGCGCGCACGCGCTTCTCGTGGATCTCGGGGATGACCGCCTTCACCTGCGACGACGTGACGACGCGAATGCCGTGCTTCTGGAAGACCGACGTCCCGTTGAACTTGTCGGGGTTCGCGTGCAGCACGATCGCCAGCACGAACTTCTTCTTCGTCAGCGACTCGGCCTGCTCGATCATCTCCTCTGCCGCCGAGGGCAGGAACTGCGTATCGATCGCGACCAGCCCGCTCGGACCTTCGATCCAGTACGAGCTCGTATCGAATCCCCACGGGATCGACACGTACGTGCCGATGGCGCCGGAGCGACTGACCCGCCCATGCTCGCGGGAGGCTTCGGCGGCCGCGGCTCTGGAAGCGGCGCCTGGCGCGGACGTGCTGGCGCTTCCGCCTCCGCATCCGGTCGCCAAAGCGACGAAGAGGAGCGCGACGAGAGGACGCGTCATCGACTCAGTTCAGCTGGTGCTTGTCGGACGGTGCAGGGGTGTCGCGGTCGAGGAAGACGGCGGTGATCTCGCGCTCGAGCGCCTGCGAGAGCTCGGACTCGAGCGCGGAGATCGAGCCGGCGCCCCGCTCCACGTTTCGCTGATAGATGAACAGACGCGCCTGGAGCGGACCGCCGTCGCCCTCGTCGGGCGTGCGTGCATCGAGGATCACCGTGGCGCGCGGATCGACGCCGTCGACCACGAGCTCGGCGCCCGGCACGTCGACGATGTACACGTCCGCGTCGCGGACCCAGCGGGCCAGGAGCGCATCGAGGCCCTGGATGACTCGCCGGACCATCTGTGCGAACGCCTCGGGCGAAGGCGCCCATGCCGGGGGCGCTTTGGCCAGGTCCAGAGCCCGCGACTTCAAGAACGCCTCGACCGCGCCGCGAGGATCGCCCGCGTCGTCGCGGAGCAACCCGAGATAGTAGTGCGCGTCGGCGTGCGAAGGGTCCGTTCGCACCGCCTCTTCGATGAAGGGGATCGCCTTCTCGGTCTCTCCGAGCTCGTAGTACGCGCGCCCGATCAGGAAGACGTAGCTCGAGTTCTCGAACGGCGGATCGGGAAGCCGTGCCATGTTCCGCTTCGCCTCCTCGACGTCACCCTTGCCGAGCAGCGCGTCGACGCGCAGGAGGAGGCAATCGGCAATCTCCTCCTTCGTGTCGGCATACTCGAGAGCGTCATCGCATAGCTCGATGGCCTCGTCCCACTCACCGAGTGGGTGCATGAGGACTTCGGCCGCGTTGAGCATTGCTTCCAGGTACGTCTCGTCGAGCGCGATCGCCTGCCGGTAATGCTCGAGGGCATCGTCCGAGTCTCCCGCCAAAGCGGCGGTGTACCCGAGGAGGTTGTGGACCTCGGGCGACTGCGGATCGATCTCCAGGGCGCGCCGAGCGCAGGCGTTCGCTCCGGCCGCGTCGCCCTTCTGCGCGAGGTCCCAACCCCGATCGAGATGTGCGGAGAGTTGATCCAACGTCGTTGGATACAGCTTTTGCAGGGATGCACGAGCGGCGTCAAGGGAACTCATAAAAGCGCGAGGGAGCGTCCACCAAGCTCTTGTGGGCCGCCCGCGTCGCGCGCGGCACCCCTGGAGGAAGCCATGAATCTGCTTCGTGCTTGTCTTGTCGCGACGTTTGCCGCCGCGATCACCACGGCCGCTCCTGGTACTGCCCTCGCCGACGAGGAGGGCACCGGGCCCGTGGTCGAGCTCTCGGCCGACGAAGGGAATGCGACGCTCGAGAAACGGACGGGGACCACCGCGCCGAGCCTCGGCCTGCTCGAGACGGGCGTGCTCGCCGTCGGTGAGTGGCAGCATGCCTGCGTCGCCCCGTGCCAGATGCGGCTCGACCCGCGCTTTACGTATCGCGTGGCCGGCGACGGGCTCGTGCCGACCGCGTCCTTCGTCCTGCCCCGCGGCGAGGACCGCGTGCGCGTCGACGCGAGGATGGGATCGTCGCCCGCACGCGTCTCCGGCATGCTCCTGACGGGCGCCGGCGCGGCTGCGCTCGCGCTCGGCGGTGCGGCGCTCATCGCGTCGCCCATCCTCGCGAGCGAGGACGTCGGCAGCGAAGGCTTCCGGAGCGCCGTGCTCGCCGGAGGCATCGGCGCCGTGTCCGTCGGCGTGATCGCCGCGACCGTCGGCCTCTTCATGTGGGTCTCGAACGGCTCGTCCGCCCATCCACGGGCGGTCGCTTCCGCCGCTTCCTCCTCCTCTGCTTCTTCTTCTCCTTCTTCGTCTTCGAGGTGATTCCCATGCGTTCGATGCTCCGCTTCTTTCTCCCCGCCTTCGTGCTCGCGGCAGCCTGCGGAGGCGCGGACGCCGGCGTCGGCGATCCGGCCGGGCCCGCTCCGGCGCCGTCGTCCGCCTCCGGATCGGCGGGCGCCGGCGGCAACGAGGCCCCGGGTGAGCCGTCCTCGAGCCCTCCGCCGGATCCCGGCGGGCCGCGCGTGACGATCACCATGCGCGGCTCGACCGCGCCGTTCGCTCATGCCGACGGCTTCGCCGGCGAGACGCCGCGCATGCAGATCGTCGCGATCAAGAGCCTGTGGCTGTACCGCTCGGCGGCCGATCCGAATCCGGTGAAGGTGTTCGATCACGGGGACGCGCCCGTCGAAGTCGAGCTCGTCTCGGGGAAGGAGACGGAGATCGCGAAGGTCGCCGCGCGCTCGCTCCCCGCGGGCGTCTTCACCCTGGCGAAGTCGGGCGCCTCGTACGTGAAGTACGCGGTCGACGCGCGCATGCACAGCGGGACGGCGTTCGGGGCGCTCGACGGGTTCTACGACAACCAGCAGGTGCTCTCCGACGGAGCGATCCTCGACGGCAAGAAGCGGAAGAAGGGGGACTTCCGGTACTCGTTCGTCGCGAACGGCGCGACGATCGGCACGCTCGAAGGAGCGAACGCCCCCACGCCGGTCGCGACCACCGCCGGCGGAATCTCGATGGACATGTCGGGCCCGGAGACCTTCTACGTCTTTCCGATCCAGATGGCCGTCGATCCGAACGTGGGCCAGGATCAGCACGTCGACTTCGAGCTGAACGTCCACCAGAGCTTCCGCTGGCAGGACCAGGGGCTCCCCGGATACGCAACCGGGGTCTACGACACCACGCCCTCGTCCTTCGAGCCGGTGATGGCCTTCGGGGCGAACGCGTTCCAGCTCAGCATCACGCCGCAGTGACCGACCCGGGGCGCGCCGCTACCATCGCCTCGTGTCGCTCCTCGCACGCGTCGCGCTCCTCGTCCTCGCCCTCGTGCTCTCCGGCTGCGGCGGCGGCCTGCGGTACGTCACGCAGGCCGCGGCCGGCCAGGAGCAGCTCAATGGACGCGGGATCGCGATCCAGGAGCTCGTCGACGGCGGGCACCTCGACAAGCGGACGCGCGGCCTCCTCGCCCACGTCGCGCGCATCAAGGCGTTCGGCGAGCGGCACGGCCTGAAGCGGACGAACAACTACGAGCGTTACGTCTGGATCGGCCGCCCGGCCGTCGTATGGGTCGTGTCGGCGTGCAACCCGGTCGCGTTCCGGCCGAAGACCTGGAAGTTCCCGGTCGTCGGCAGCATCACGTACACCGGCTGGTTCGATCGCGAGGAGGCGAAGTCCTATGCCGCCGAGCTCGCCGCGAAGGGATGGGACGTCGACGTGCGGCCGTCGCAGGCCTACTCGACGCTCGGCTGGTTCGACGATCCCATCCTCTCGACGATGATCGCGCCGGGAGACGAGGCGCTCGGAGACCTCGCGGACGTCGTCCTGCACGAGACGCTGCACGCGACGTTCTACGTGCCCGGACAGAGCACGCTGAACGAGAGCGTCGCGTCGTTCGTCGGAGACGAGCTCGCCGTCCGCTACCTCGAGGAAGTCCTGGGGCCGGACGCGAAGGAGAAGGAGAGCTTCCTCGCGATCCGGAGGCGCGGCGAACGTCGCGGCAAGGTGATGAAGGAGGCGTACGAGAAGCTCGCGAAGCTCTACCAGTCGAAGGTGCCGCGCGAGGAGAAGCTCGCGGAGAAGAAGCGCATCATCGAAGAGCTGCGGCGGACCCTCGAGAGCAAGCGCCCGATCACGAACGCGACGCTCATCCAGTACAAGACGTACGGCTCGGGAAAGCAGGAGCTGCGCGAGCTGTTCGAGACGTGCGGGCGTGACATGCCGCGGTTCATCCGGGCGATGGAGCGCGTTCGGCCGATCGCGGCGAGCTACCCGCCGCACACCGATCCTGCGCTCCTCGTGCGGGCCGTCATGAAGGACGGCTGCTGATCCATCACGACGATCGGCCGCGGCGCCTCCGGACGAGCGCCGCGAGCGCGATCGCGAACGCGCCGCCGAAGGCCGCGATCGGCGAGCGCTCGGCGCCTGCCGCGCGGCAGCCGCATCCGTCGTCGGCGTCGGCCGCCGGGGGCGGGGGAGCCGCCGGGGCGGGCGCTGCGAGATCGAGCAGCGCGGTGGCCCCGCCGACGTTTCCCTGCCCGTCGCGGACCTCCACCTTCACCGCCGGCGTGAGGCCCTCGGGCGACTCGCCGAGCGGCATCCACTCGGTGTCGAACGTCCCGTCGTAGTCGAGGTCCCAGCGCACGCGGAGCGCGGTCTCGGGCTCGTCGTCCTCGGCGGTGACGCGCGCCTTGCCTCCTCCGATCGCCTCGAGCTTCACCTTCGGCACCGCACCGTCGGCCACGTTCGCGTCGAGCGCGCGCGCGATGTCGAGCTTGCCGTGCCCCATCGTGCTCTCGGACGCCGCGTCTTCGCGGCGCGCGCCTTCGAGCAGACGCTTCTTGATCTCGTCGGCGGAGGCCTTCGGCAGCGCCTGCATCGCGAGGGCCACGGCCGCCGCGACGTGGGGGCCGGCGCCCGACGTGCCGCCGAACGGCTCCCAGAGCGCGCTCTTGCGATCGCTCTCTTCCTTCGCCCGCGGATCGGGCGGCGCGGTGCTGAGCGGGTTGTCGGGCGCGGCGATCTCGATCCCCGCCGCCCCGTCGAAGCGCGGTCCGCGCGAGGAATAGCTCGCGAGCGCGCCGGCGGGGCCCGCGGGGTAGAAGTCCTTTTCGTCGTGCAGGACGTACGCCGCGACCGAGATCGTGGCATCGCTCGTCGCCGGGTTGCACAGCGTGCGCGTCGGGGTGTCCTCGTCGAACGAGAAGCCGCCGGCCCACGAGCTCACGTCGTCGCCCGAGAAGAGATCGACCTCCAGCGGCGCTCCGCCGTCGAGCGTGATCGCCAGCTCGTAGGCGCCGCCGTCGAGCGGATTCTCGACGAAGCCCTGCGAGACGAGGTTCACGAACCGCTCGTGCGTACCGCGCGGCGTCGTCTGCTTCGTCACGTAGAGGTACACGCCGTTGCCCTGCGCGATGCCGTCTGGCGCGTCGTCCGGCAGGGCCACGGTCGCCCCGTCGGGCTTCTTCAGTACGAGGCTCAGTGCGCGCTCCGGTCCGCGGTGGTGCAGCGAGATCGACGCGAGGTGGCCGGGCGTCTTCGTCCCCAGCTTCACCGTGTTCGCTCCGGGCTGGAGGGTGATCGTGCGGTGCTTCCTGCCGCCGGCGAGATTGCCGGCGGGGCTCACCGTGAGGATGCCCTTGGCGTTCGCCGCATCGAGGATCGTCTCCTCCTCGCTCGAGCCGTCGAGCGAGACGTTCGTGTACGGCGCGTACTCGGTCAGGATGACGTTCGCCTTCTCGTCGATCGCCCACTGGACCGCCGTCGCCATCCCCCGCAGGCCCGTGCTGTCGTGGAGGATGACCTCGGCGTCCGGGGCGAGGCCCACCCAGCGCGAGATGCCGGGCTGGCCTCCTGCGAGGATGCCCATCACGCCCGTCGCGTGGCCGGCTGCCTCGACGAGCGTGGGATCGTTCTCGACGTCGTAGCGGACGAGCGGAGCCGTCGTGCTCGTCGCCTTCTTCGCGCCACGCGCGTAGGTCTTGCCGTCGGACGCGACGCTGCGGATCTTGCTCGTGCCGAGGCGGAGCACGCGCTCGCTCGGCTGCGTGCGCCCGTCGTGGTTCGCGTCGTCGAAGACGAAGAGGGGCTCGCCGTAAGCCGGCGTCGCCTCGTCGAACTTCGTCCCGTGATCGCGCGTCCCGTTGCCGTTGGTGTCGAGGTACAGGTAGTCGACATCGGGCTGGAAGTCGTCGTGCTCGTCGATCGTCGCGCCGGTGTAGCGCGACCTCGCCTTCGAGCGGAGCGGCTGGAGGACCTCGTTCGGCTCGATCGATCCGCTCTCGTCGAGGTCGACGCCGTCGACGCCCGGCGTGAGCTTCTTGTCGCCGTCCACGTCGACCCACGGCAGCGCGCCGCCGTCGGCGCGGAAGAACGCGGGGTGGTGGATCCAGATCGGCGAATCGATGTCGGCGATGACCGTGCCTTTGCCGTCGAGGCGCTCGCCGTCCTTGGCGATGGCGGCCCGCTTCGCCACGGCGGCGCGGGTCTCGGTCATCGAGCGGTCGAGCGGGCGCGCGTTCGCGTGGAACATGTCGACGGTCACGCGCGCGACGTCCTCGGCCTGCGCGAGCGCGCCGAGCCCCCGCTCGTCGACCGTCGCGAGCCACGCGCCCGACGCCGTGGGCTCGGCACGATCGAACGCGACGCCGGCCTGCACGAGCCGCTCGCGGCGCTCGGACGTCGGCGCCGAGACGAAGCGCACGACGACCGGCAGTCGTCCGGTCTGCTCGAAGGCGGGGTTCGGCGCGAAGACGGGGAGGGTGCGTCCGGTCCGCGCGCGATGCGCGAAGAGCGAGCGCGCCTCGGGGGCGACGCGCGGCGAGGCGAACGCCTGACGAGGCGAGCCGCCGGCCCCGCTGGAGACGGTCGAGGAGGAGGCGAGGATCAGGAGGGCGACAGGAAACGCACGGACGAGGGGGCGCATGAGGCAGGTGCGCGGCCTCCGAGCAAGCCACACGCCATGCGTATCCTCCGCGATCTCGCGGCTCTAGCGGTTGCGCGATCCGGGCAGCGTCAGTCCGCGAACGCCCGGCGTCAGTCCGGCCACTCTTCGCACTTCTTCGCGCCGCAGTGCACGACGACGCGGGTGCCGGGCTTCTCCGGCGTCGACCAGACGGCATGCCAGCCCTCGGGCAGGCGCGGCTCGGTCCAGGCGAACATCGCCTTGGCGTCGGCGGGCGCGAGGTTCACGCAGCCGTGGCTCTGCTGGCGACCGAAGTTCGAGTGCCAGAACGCGCCGTGCAGCGCGTAGCTCGCGTTGAAGTACATGATCCACGGCACGTCCTCGATCGAGTACGGACCGTCGGTCGCGTGATCGCCGTCCATCGTCGCGGCGATGTGCTTCTCGCGGATGCGGAAGGTCCCCGGAGGCGTCCGGTGGTCCTTCTCCTTCTCGTTCTTGTTCTCGCGCCCGGTGGAGACCGCGGTGACGTAGACCGGCTTGTCGCCCTCGTACGCGACGAGCATCTGCGTCTTGAGGTTGACGTCGATCCACTTCTCGCCCGGAGCGAGGTCCTTCGGCGGCGGACCGGGGTCGGTCCTCTGGCCCTCGACGGCCCTCATCCACCAGCCCTCGTCCGTCTCGTCGTAGCGCGCGCCGTTCACCGTCACCGAGTCGCCCGTGAGGCGCACCAGCGTGTGGCGCGCGACGGGATCACCGGTGGTGACCGCCTTGCGGCTCGCGCTGACGATGTACTTCGCGGCCTTGTAGTGGAGGATCACCGCGACCTGGGACTTGCTCCCGTACTTCGCGAGGTCGGGCGTGGGCTTGCGCTCGACGCCGCCGTCGGCGCCGTTCGCCGTCGCGTCGTCGGCATTGAGCCACATGCCGTGGAACCGGCTCCACTTGTCGTTGATGTAGATGCGCTCGTACGGAGCGAGCAGGCCCATCGTGGTCTTCCACCACCGGCCCTTCTCGTTCAGCTCCTTGTCGATCGCGACGTAGAAGCCCTTCACCATGCGGCGGGACATCGAGCCCTCGCCCCTGAGCTCGTCGAGGGTGACCAGCGGCTTGCCGCCGTCCGTGTACTCGCGGAGGTACCAGGGCGTGCCCGCGTCGAGCGCGTCCTCGCCGAGGCCGAACGGATCGGTGATCGACGCCGTCGACTTCGTCAGCGTGAGCGCGACGCCCGCGTCGAGATCGTCGCCGTACGCCGCGGAGGCGGTCTCCTCCTCGGTCTTCTTGGGCTTGGGCTTCGGCTTCGACGCGAGCCACGGCTCGAGCCGCATTCGCTCGTCCCGCGAAGGGATCGTCCGGTAGAGCGGCGTGCCGTTCGTGATGTTGTACCCGTACGTGTACGGCAACGGGGTCGTCATGTCCGGCGCATGCGGCGCGGTCCTCAGCCGAGGATGATTCGCGTCGATCGTCGCGTACTTCCCGCAGACGAACCCGCCTTGGACGAGCTCGTACCAGCCGTCCTTGCAGTTCGCTTTCGGATGCGGCTCGGGGATGACGGGAACACGCTGGCCTTGCCGGATGTAACCGATGCGGACGCTGCCGGACTTCTCGCCCCGCTTCTCCGCATCCTTCGGCCACTCCATGTCGCTCATGATCGGCGTCTGGAGGAAGAGCGCGCCGATCGTCGGGCCGTCGTACGTCGCTCCGGCGTCGGTCACGGCGACGGCGCCGGCGTCCTTCGCCTCGCCACCCGTGACGGTCGCGCGCGCGCTCGTCGCCGGCGCGGACGTCGTCGGCGTCGGGGCGGCCGGGCCGTCCTCGTTCTTCGGCTGTCCGCACGCCGCGAGAGCAGCGGCGGCGCCGAGCACACCGAACAGGATGGAGAGGGCGGTACGACGCATACGGCAGGGGGCCTTCGGGCCGCCTATCGTTAAACAGAACCAGGGCTTATCGTCCACTTTTCGACGGGGTGTCACGGATGGGGTTTCGTTTCGGACACACTCCCCGAGCGAAAGGCATGCCGAGCTCGAGCGCCACGGAATTCCATCGTTTTCGCCGGACGTTCGTCCTATGCCTGTGGCCGTGATAGGGGACGGGCGTGGCTAGGGAGACGCATCCGCGGGCCTATCGCCTCCGCGGCGATCCCGCGCGCGGCGCCGCGATGGAGGCGCCGACCGCTCCGCATGCCACGCACCCGGTGGGCGGCGGCAAGCCGTCGACGGGGCCGGCGCGGTTCTGGGATCCGAGCCGGATCCGCACCGCGCTCACGATCGCGCTCGTCTTCTCGCTCGGCGTGCACATCGTGTTCGCGCCCTGGAGGCTGTTTCCGAGCCGGGTCGACGTCGAGCTCAAGGACGCCGACGGTGAGCTCGCGATCCCGGTGGACCTCCTCGGCGAAGAGCCGCCTCCCCCCGAGTCGAAGCCGCCGCCCGAGGCCCCGTCGCCGACGGAGGATCCGAGCAAGGATCCCAACGGCCCGAATGCGATGAAGCCGGACGCGGCGGCCCCGCCGAAGCGCGATGCCGGTCCGCCGAAGGATGCGGGCGTCGCCGACGCCGAAGCTCCCGAGCTCGATGCAGGGCCGAGCGACGCCGCGGCGTACGACGGAGGGCTCCTTGCGATGGGTGACGCGGGTGTCACCGATGCCGGCGGCGCCGGTCCGACGGACCCGACCGCCGGCGTGCCGACGCTCAACACCGGTCCGCAGAACATCGTGCTCGTCGTGAACAGCGCGGTGATCCGCAAGCACCCGGTCGGCGCGCGCATGGGACCCGTCATCCAGCAGATCCCTCAGTGGCGCGACTTCCTCAAGGGATCGCAGTCGGTCGTCGATCCGATCCAGCACACCGACTGGATCCTGATCTACGGCCCGTCGCTCATCCATACGGATCGCGACGCGGTGCTCGTGCGCTACAACGTCTCCGACGCGGTCGTCGATCAGGCGGTCGACGCCGTCGCGCGCACCTACGACAAGGGCGGTCCCTACGATGCGGGCGTCCCCGGCGTCCCCGCGTCGCGCGGGCACGCCGACAACGCCGAGCGCATCTTCATGCGCCCGCAGCCGAAGCTCCTCGTGATCGCGCCGCCCGCACACGCCCATGCCGCGGCGAAGACCTACTCGAAGGCCGCCCCGCGAGGTCCGAGCCCCAAAGAGGCGATGCACCTCGTCGTCCGCAACCCGACGAACCAGATCGCCATCCCCAATCTCAAGTTCAAGGACTCCTTGAAGGAGATCCAGCTCTGGATCGAGCCGCGGTCCGACGGCGGCGCCGATCTCCATGCGGTCGGTCAATGCAGCGACGAAGCGTGTGCCGTCGACTCGTCCGACGCGCTCAACGACTTCATCAAGCGCCAGAACGCCGCGATGGTCCGCATCGCGACGCGCGGCCTGCTCAACAACGCGAAGGTCTTCCCCGACGGCAACAAGGTGCGCCTCGATCTGGTCGTCAGCCAGGATCAGCTCGAGGCGATCCTCAACCTCGTCGGTGCCGCGGTCGGCGCGAACGTTCCGCCGCCCTCTCCCGCGCCGCCGTGAATTCGTGGTAATTCGGCGGCATGCGTAGCGCCGCGATCCTCACGACGTTCGTGCTCCTCTGCTCGATGGGCTGCTCGAAGGCTCCGCCCGAGCCGGCGGCCAGCGACTACAAGCCCACGGAGGCGCCGCCGCTTCCGCCGGGCCCGGAGAAGCTCGAGATCGTCGACGAGAAGGTCGGCGACGGCCCCGAGGCGAAGAAGGGCGACAAGGTGAAGGTCCACTACACGGGCACGCTGATGAACGGAAAGCAGTTCGACAGCTCCGTGGGCAAGGATCCCTTCTCGTTCACCATCGGCCAGGGCATGGTGATCAAGGGATGGGACGAGGGCGTCCCCGGCATGAAGGTCGGCGGCAAGCGCAAGCTCACCATTCCGTGGCAGCTGGCCTACGGCGAGGCCGGCAGCGGCGAGAAGATCCCGCCGAAGGCGGCGCTCAAGTTCGACATCGAGCTGCTCGAGATCGAGGGCGCCGACGCGGGCGCCAAGCCGGCCGGCTCCGCGAAGCACTAACCGACGGCGTCGGGCCGGCTCCGTCGCCCGAGGGTCGCGCTCTGCTCGGCGACGCGGTGAATCAGACCCGCGAAGCTCGCGAGCTCCTTGGTATCGAACCGCTCGAGCATCGGGGTGGCGATGGCGTCGACGACCGTCTCCGCCGTTCGCAGCTCCGCGAGGCCCTTTTCCGTGAGCGCCACCGCGCGGCAACGGCGATTCGCGTGCCTCGCACGCACGATCAGGCCCTTCGCGAGCAGCGTCTTCGTGACGGTGCTGACACGCCCTCCGCTCCATCCGAGCGCCCGCGCGAGCTCGACGCCGGACATCGAGCCGGAGCGCGAAGAGAGCGCGCGCAGCAGCAGCACCTCGTGAAAGAGGTACTCGTCGAACGCGCAGACGTCGTCGAGCGCGATGCGCGCGCGATGCGCGGCCGAGAGCAGGTGGAACAGGCTACCGATTCGCATGAGGTCGGGCATACGCGCGCCTCAGCAGGAGAGATGCCAGGTCGACGCTCGTGCGATCTCGCGGCGTTGACGCGCGTGACATCATGGCCGGGCCAGTTTGGGGGTGGCCCAGGCCAGCGAGCGATCGCCTCTCGGCCCTCTCTGCGATGTCGCGGTCGGTTCGGTCGTTCGACGGGGCCCCATGACCCTGCGAACTGGCAGCGGACCGTCCGCGCGGCCCGATCGCTTCTGCGATGAATCCGAGAGACCGGATCCGCGTGATCTCGCGCACTTCCTTCTCGACGCTTCACCGCGCAAACCAACGCGACTTTTGCGGAGAAGCGGAGAAGCGGAGAAGCATGCGGGTGCTTCCTGCGGAGAAGCGGAGAAGCGTGCGGGTGCTTCCTGCGGAGAAGCGGAGAAGCGTGCGGGTGCTTCCTGCGGAGAAGCGGAGAAGCGTGCGGGTGGTTTCTGCGGAGAAGCGAGCGCGGGCCTTCTGCGGAGAAGCGGGCGCGGGCGGCTGTGAAGGGGCATGCGGGGTGGCGCTCGGTGCGATGCCCATCGGTGGCTTCTGCGAAGAAGCGCGCGGGCGACTTCTGCGGAGAAGCGAGCAGCGGCGTCGGCCGTGACTCGAAGGTCCTCCTGCCGAGCGCCGAGCGCTCGACCACCGGAGAGATCACGCGGCCGGGTTGCGCGCGAGGGCGTGACCCGTCGATGTCCATCCCGAGGGCGCCGGGGATCTCGGGTAGCGGCCGGGCGAGTCGCTGCTGCGAGGAGCGAGCGTCGGCATCGGGCCGAAGAGGCGGGCCGTCGCGAGCCCGTGCCCTTTGCGAAGAGGCGTGGACGTTTCACCGCGAAAGCGTCGGTCGTTTGCGTGGTGAATCCAGCGTGGCGCGTTCGAGGAAGATCGCGGCGTTGCGGAGGCATCCTTCACTGCTGAAACGTCGGGGCCGCGGCGGCACCACCTCCACCCGGCACCCTCACCATCGCGCGGCACCACCCGGCGACCGAGGGCCGAGGGCCGAGCGCCGCGGGTCGGGCAGCGACGAAGGCGAACGCAAGGCGATCAGTGCGGTCGGCTCTCGAGCGTGATCGCGCGCTCGGCCGCGGAGCCGCCGCCGAGGTGCACGCGGAGCGCCGCGGCGATCGCCTCGATGACGGGGCGAGGGCCCGGGCCGAGGACGATCGGGCCCGCCTCGCAGTCGAGCTCGACGTGATCGGCATGAAGCGCGAAGCCGCGGATCTTGCGCCACGGGCGGGCGGCGCCGGCGAACGTCACACCGTAGGCGTCGACGGCGACGTCGAGCGGGAGCGCGGCCGAGACGCCGAACGCGGCGGCCGCGAGGAGGACGAGGAGCAGCGTCGAGGCGATCACGAAGCCGAGCGAGGGGCGATGGCGCGCGAGCTGGTACCACGCGCCGAGCATGAAGATGGCGAACGCGACGACGTGGAGCGTGATCGCCGACGTCCAGAAGAGCGAAGGTCGCCCGACGCGGAAGAGCATGCGCTGCTCGGGCTTCACCGCGCGGGCGGCTTCCTCGACGACGCCGTGGCGGAGCGCACGACGGACGAGGGCGACGAACACCGAGGCGAGGCTGACGTTCAGCGCGACGGCGAGCGTCGCTGCGCCGTCGATCGAGAGGAGCGCGTCGAAGAGGCCGTGCATCGCGGCGGCGAGCAGGAACCAGAGCGAGAGGCGCCGTCGCGGATCCACGAGGCGCGCGCCGAGCGCGTAGCCCCAGATCGCGCCGAAGAACATGTGCGCCGGGATGCTCATGAACGCGCGCGCGACGACCAGCGGGACCGCGAGGCGGCCGGTGGCGAAGTACTGGAAGTTCTCGGCGGCGGCGAAGCCGAGCGACGCGACGATGCCGTACACGATGCCGTCGACGGGCTCGTCGAACTCGCGCCGGCGGGCGGCGAAGGTGGCGGCGGCGAGCTTGGCGCCTTCCTCCACGACGCCGACCACGAGCGTGAAGATCACGAAGGCGAGGGGAAGGGCGAAGGCGCGGCCGCCGAAGGACGCGAGGCGCGGATCGAGGAGGGGCGAGACCCGCGAGAGCCCGTACTCGGCGAGGGCCGCCGGGATGGTCGCGACGGCACCGAGGACGAACGTGACGAGCACGAGCCACACGGGCTCGGGATGCGCGCGATCGAAGCGGCGGACGAAGACGAGCCACGCGAACGACAGGAGCACCGGGACGACGACGCACGCCCCGATGAGCGCGTCGTTGCGCGGTAGACCGACCGCGCCCGCGCGGTGGAGGTCGGGGAGGCGCGGCGTCGTGAGCAGATGCATCTGTTCCTGCGCGCGCGAGTACGCCTCGAAGCCGCGGCCGAACGAGAGGACGATCGCGTCTTCGGCGACGGACGCGCGGCCGATCGACGTCCTGCCGCGCGCGGCGACGACGTCGCGCCCGCGCGCGCTCGCCACGACGCCTTCCGCGCTCGAGCCCTTCGTCGCGCGGAGGCGGATCGTTCCGCCGTCGCCCCAGCCGACGAGCGTGCCGTCGCCGAGCTCGCCGATCGGCGTCTCGCGTACCACCCGGGTGTGCCACGTCTTCGGCACGAGCTCGGTATCGGCGTCCCAGCGCGGCTCGGCGAGGAGCCTCGTCTCCGGCGGGGGATGCGCCGTCTCGAGGGCGCGGCGGACCTCGTTTCGTGAGCCCTCGATGGCGGGCCCCGCGCGATCGTCGACCTCGTAGAGCGTGATCGTCCCGGTCCACGTGAGCAGCTCGTCGACGGTGGGCGCGAGGCGCTCGTCGACGACGATGTGCACGCGGCGGCCGTCCTCGGCGACGTCCGCGGAGACGTGGCCCGCGGAGAGGCGGCGGAGGACGAGGGCGCGGAGGTCTTCGCCGAACGCCGCGGCGGGCTCGCGAGGTGCCGCGTCGAGCTCGTAGGTGAGCTCGATGTCGTCGGTCCCCATGTTGGGGACGCACGAGCACGAGAAGAGCGCGAGCAGGACGAACAGGACGCGGGTGAGCGCCGTCATCGCGCGTGCTTGGCGTCTCCGCGCGGATAGCTGCCGACCACCTTCACGAAGTCGGCGCTGCGCGCGATCTCGCGGAGTGCGCGCGCGAGGTTCTTGTCGGTGCGATGGCCCTCCACGTCGACGAGGAAGGCGTAGTGCCATGCCTTCTTGCGGCTCGGACGCGATTCGATGCGCGTGAGGTTGACGTCCCAGTCCTCGAAGATGGTGAGGACGCTGCGGAGCGCGCCCTTCCGGTCGGCGACGCCGAACGCGATCGTGGTGCGGTCGTTGCCGGTCGGTGGGGCGTCGTGCTTGCCGAGCACCACGAACCGCGTGGCGTTCTCCGGGCGGTCCTGCACGTTCGCGCGAAGGATCGGCAGGTCGTGGATCTCGCCTGCGAGCTCCGCGCCGATCGCCGCGGTCCGCTCGTCGGCGTGCGCCTCGCGCGCGGCGGCGGCCGTCGACGTCGTCTGGACGAGCTGCGCGCGCGGCAGGTGCTTCGCGAGCCAGGAGCGGCACTGTCCGAGCGCCTGCGGATGCGAGTAGACGGTCTGGATCTCGGCGAGCGACTTCGCGCGCGAGAGCAAGCAGTGCGAGATCGGCAGCACGTGCTCCTGGCGGATGACGAGCTTGCTCTCCATGAGCGCATCGCTCGTCATGCTGACCGCGCCCTCGGTCGAGTTCTCGAACGGCGCGACGCCGTACGTGGCGTCTCCGCTCTCCACCGCCTCGAAGACCGCGTCGATCGTCGCGCACTCGCGATAGCGGGCCTGCAAGCCGAAGAGGTTCCGCGCCGCCATCTGGCTGAACGTGCCCTCGGGGCCGAGGTACGCGACGCGGAGCGGCTCCTCGACCGAGAGGCAGGCGCTCATGACCTCGCGGAACACCGCGCGGATGGCATCGGGCGGGAACTTCTTCGCGCCGTGCGTGACGAGGCGCTCGAGCACGCGCTTCTCGCGCTCCGGATCGTGGAAGATCTCGACCTCGGCCGCGCGCTTCAGGCGGGCGACCTGCTTCGCGACCGACGCGCGCTCGCCGAGCAGGCGGAGGATCTCGTCGTCGAGGGCGTCGATCTTCCGCCGCGCGTCGGAGAGCCCGGGAACGCGCTTCTTCGCATTCGCCTTCCGGCGGCCCGCGGATTGGGGCTTCACGCCCGCATCCTCGCACGATTAGGATGCATCCGCATGCCGGAAGCCAACGTGCTCTACACCGTGACCGCCGTCGTCGTGGCTGGGCTCGCGGTCTGGGTCGCTGCGGTGCTCAAGATGGCGAAGGAGCCCTGGACGCGGCCGCAAGCGGCGCATGCGAGCGCCACCGCACGCGAGGCGGACGTCCCCGTCGAGAAGACGGAAGAGCCCGCCGCCGACCAGAAGGCGGACGAAGAGAAGCCCGCCGAAGACGCCTGAGCCCTCAGGGCTTCGGGTGCTTCTGGAAGAACTCCCACATCGCGTCCGTCGCGCGGATCGCCTGCGTCGTGTGGCCGAACGCCGGGATCGGGATCGCGCCGGGCCAGGTGTGGCCGCCGCCGGTGATGGTGCAGAGCGTGACCTCCGTGCCGCCCGCGCACTTGTCGCGCGTCTTGCACGTGACCTCGTCGCGCTCGACCGTCGTGCGGGGCGCGCCGGTGCAGCCGTTGCGGGTGGCCCAGCCGTCGCTCGTCGCCTCGACGGACGGGAACTTCCGCGTGCCGTCGTCGACGCCGCCGTAGGGGACGAGCGCGTCGAGCGTCCCGTGGAAGTGCATCACCGCGACGGGGCGCGAAGGCGTGCACGCCGGGACGCCGAGCACGCCCGCGACGGGCGCGACCGCTGCGATCCGGTCGGCGAGCTCGCACGCGAGGCGGTGCGAGAGGAAGCCGCCGTTCGACATGCCGGTCGCGAACACCCGCTTCGTGTCGACGCAGAGCTTCGCCTCGAGCTCGTCGAGGATCGCGCGCACCAGCGCGACGTCGTCGACCTTCGACGTCATCGCGTCGCCGCAGCATGCGCCCGCGTTCCAGCTCTTCTGCGCGCCGGTCCCATCGCCGTGGACCGCGATGAAACCGGCCTCGTCCGACTTGCGGACCATGCCGCTGTAGGCCGCCTGCTGCACGCCGTCCGACGTGTAGCCGTGGAAGTTCAGGACGACGGGCGTGGGCTTCGTCGGATCGTAGGCGGGCGGCACGTGGACGTGCACCGAGCGATCGAGGCCGCCGGACGCGATCGTCCAGTCGAGATCGCCCTTCAGCGCGGCCTTGCCCGTGCACGCGCTCGAGGCGGGCTGCGGCGAGCCGGCCTCCGCCGGGGCCGACGGCTCCGTCGACGAGCCGCCGGCCGGCCCGGGCGCGGCGGGCGCATCGCCGCCGGCGGCAGGCGACGTCCCGGGCGCGCCGGCTTCGCTGCCGCATGCCGCCACGAGAAGGATGGTGCCGATCGCGGTCCGCCTGGTCATCGCTTCCTCCTGGTGAACGCCGCGAGCGTCGCGTCGACGAGCGGCGTGAGCACCTCGTCGAACGGCCGCGCGCGCGGGCTGGTCGTCACGTGCAGCGCGGCGCCGAGATACGAGGCCATGAGCAGGCCCGCGAGGCGCTCGGCCTCGATCCCCGCGAGGAGGCCGCGCTCGAGCGCCTCGCGCGCGTCGGCGATCATCAGCTCGTAGACGCCCTCGAACATGAGGTCGACCGACTTCGCGAGATCGGGGCTCTGGAGCGTCGACACGAGCACCGCGCGCGACAGCTCGATGCTCGCGCCCGCGTGGCGTCCGAGCGTGAGCACCGTCTCGCGCAGGCGCTGGACCGGCGAGCCGCCGTCGCTCTTCGCGCGCGCCTTGCGCGCGCCGTCGACCTGGATGCCGACCAGCGTCTCGACGAGCGCCTCCTTGTTCGGGAAGTGGACGAAGAACGTCCCCTTCGCCACGCCCGCGCGCTCGGCGATGCGCTCCACCGTCGCCGCGCGCCAGCCGAGCTGCTGCACCAGCTCGATCGCCGCGATCGTGATCCTCCTGCGCGTGTCGTCCGCGCTCGCCTCGCGGCGCGTCCGCGCCGTCGTCGCTCGTGCTGCCGCCCCGGCCATCGCGGGACGCACCCTACGCCGGTGACCAGCGGTCAGTCAATGACCGGCGGTCATCATTCGTCCGTCAGCTTCGCCGCGCGGAGGACGCCCCGCAGCAGGTAATCGAGGTACGTCTCGTTGCCCTCGGTCCACAGGACGAACGGGGCGCGGACCACGCCGTCGTCGTCGAGCGCGGCGAGCAGCTCGGTCGCACCGAGGAGCGGCAGCTCGTGGAGGGGCACGGTCCGGGGGACCGCGTTCTCCTCCTCGAACCGCGCCACGTCGAAGGCGAGCGGGTCGCCGAACGCCTGGATCGCGCCCTTGTGCCGCTCGGGGTCGAAGGACGCGATCGGGATCAGCTCCCACCCGGCGTCGACGAGCACCGGGAACACGTCGTCCTCGCGGTCTTCGTCGAAGGGCGCGCGCTCCGCCTCGCCCGCGACGTCCACGTCGATCGCCTCGAGCCGCGCGCGGAGGGCGTCGCGCGCGATCGTCGTGCGGGCGCCGGCCGCCCAGAACGCGTCGAGCACCGAGGCGAGCTCGGCGTCGCTCGCGCGGCGGAACAGGCGCTCGTCCTTCGACGCGAGGTCGATCACCCCCGAGCCGAGCGTGCGCGCCGCCCAGGCCGCCGCCTCGTCGAGGGCCGGATCGGCGGTCGCCTTCGCCGCCGCCTCGATCGCGAACGCGTGGATGACGTGGAGCCGCCCCGCCACGTAGCGGTGCTTGCCGAGCGCGCGCACGAAGCGCACGAGCTCGTCGCCGTCGTTCGCCTGGATCTCGTGCCCGATCATCACAACCCGAAGAACGATTTGATGCCGCCGAGGATGCGATCGCGCTCCATCGACTCGCGGGCGGTCCGCGCCCTGGCGTCGAGGCCGTCGCGCACCGCGATGAGCTCCACCCGCCGCGCGGCGAGCTTCTCCGAGAGCTCCTGCGCGATCTCGGGACGCGCGAGCAGGACGCGCTCGAACGTCTCCTTGCCGAGGCGGTAGCAGTCCACGTCGCTCGTCGCGACGACGTCCGCGGAGCGCGCCTCGCCGGTCATCAGGCCCATCTCGCCGAAGACGTCGGGCGCGTGGAGGGTGGTCACGACCCTCGTCTGCGCGGGGAGGGGACCGTCGCCGTCGGGGTCGAACGTCATGCGGATCTCCGCGGTGCCCGACGTGAGGACGTAGAGCCAGTGCGCGACCGCGCCCTGGCGGGTGATCGTCTCGCCGGCGGTGTAGATGACGTGGCTCATGCCCTCGGCGAGGGTGGCGCGCTCGGCGTCGGTGAGCGAGCGGAAGAGCGGGAGCTGCCCGAGCGCGTCGAGTCGCTCGCTCACGCGGCGCCTCGACTTGTTCGCGGCGCGGGCCTCGTCCTCGAGCTGCACCCACGCGGTCTGCGCCGGTACGGCGAGCGGGATGCCCGCACGGCGGAGCGCGGTGTAGATCCGCGCGCGCACGCGCGAGTTGGTCGGGTCGTCGTGCGCGAGATCGGTCAGCCAGTAGCGGACGGCGTACGTCGCGAAGCTCTCGCGCCGCTCCTTCGTGAAGTCCATGCACACGCAGTTCGGCGGCGGGTCCTGGGCGACGCCCTCGATGACCGCGCCGGAGAGGGCCTTGCTGACCACGTCGATCACCTTGGTCGGCGGGAACCGGAAGTCGACGTTGAACCAGACCCACATGCGCTGCGGGACGGCGCGTCCGTCGCGCTTGCCGAGGATGGTGATGTTGTTCGCGAGCAGCTGCGCGTTCGGGACGATGATCGTCGACCAGTCGCGCGTCTCGACGACGGTGTGACGCCAGCGGATCGCGCGCACGCGGCCTTGCTTGCCGTTCTCGAGCTGCACCCAGTCGCCCTCGTGGACCGAGCCGTCGAGCTGGAGGGCGACGCCGCCGAGGATGTTGCCGAGCGTGCTCTGGAGCGAGATCGCCAGCACCGCGGAGACGACGGCGGCCGACGCGAGCGCGCCCGTCGGATTGAGGCCGTGCGTGGAGAGCACGCCGAGCGTCGCGAGGATGTAGCCGAAGCCGACCAGCAGATCGGTGGCGATCATCGGCAGCGACGCGCCGGTCGCCGGGAGGGCGACGGAGATGAGCACCGTCGCGGCGACGTTGACCACGGTGAACGACGCGAGCAGCTCCGCCCCCACGCCGAAGCGCCCGGCCCACAGCTCCAGCCCGGCCGCGGCGAGGGCGAGCTTCAGGCCGAGGACGACGACGTAGACGATGAAGAGGATGACCGTGCGCCGGACGCGCGAGCGGTGCCCGGGGTTGAAGCGGTTGACGAGCGCGGCCGTGACGATGACGGCGATGAAGAGGCCGCCGCCCCAGATCAGGTCGTTGTTCATCTCGGCGAGCGCGTAGGAGGCACCATCCGGTGGTGCGGCGTCAAGCGCGGCAGGAAGCGACCGCGGATCCTTCACGCGGACGCGAGTCGGCGGAATCGTGGGCTTTTCCGCCGATGAATCGGGATAACCGGCGAGACGTGTCCGACCCGGCAGAACCGGGGTTTCCGTCGTTCGGTGCCCATCGCGCGCGCGCACCAGGTTTTCCGTATCGGGAAGCGGCAGTGTCCAATATTTTGTACGGTCGCGCTTCTTTACGGCGCCGGCCTGCTCCGTTACGAACGCGCGGGGTGGAGATGCTCGACGCGATCGACGGGCTGGTGCAGCGCGGGGCCTTCCTCGACGCGTGGAGCGCGCTGTCCCGGGCGCGGCCGGAGGAGCGGAGCTCGGGACGCGCGCGCACGCTCGCGAACCGCCTGCTCCACCACCTCGGCGCGCCGCGGCGCTCGCTGCGCGAGATCGTCCGTACGCACCGCCTCGCGCCGGACGATCCCCACGCCCGGATCGGCATCGCCTTCGCGCGGCTCGAGCACCGCGGCCCGCTCGATGCGCTCGAATGGCTGCGCGCGAGCGACGTCGCCGGGCGGGAAGGGGACGTCGCGAGCGAGGCGCTCGAGATCGAGGCGGTCGCGCTCTCGCTGCTGCGGGACTTCGCGAGCGCGCGGCGCGTGCTCGACCGGTGGCGTGAGGCGGCGGCGCATCCCGAGGCCCGGATCATGTGCGAGGCCCAGCTCCTCGCCCGCGAGGATCGCCTCGTCGAAGCGCTCGACGTCGCGGGGGCCGGGCTCGCGACCCATCCGCGATGCCGGCGTCTCGTCATGACGACGGCCGCGCTGCGGTTGTCGAGCGGCGATGCGGACGGCGCGATGACGCTGCTCGTGCGCGCGGTGCAGGAGATGCAGGCGGGCGCGGTCGCCGAGATGCTCTTCTCCATCGCGCTCGCGCACGATCGGCACGACCACGTGAAGGCGGCCGTCGAGCGCCTTCCGTCGCTCCATCCCCTCGCCGAGCCGCACGTGCTCGCGCGGATCACCCGCATGCGCGCGGAGGCGGCCTACCGGCGCGGCGATCGCGCGAGGGCGCTCGCGCTCCTCGGGGAGGACGACGATCCGGATCTGCGGAAGCTCGCGGTCCGCCTGAGGGCGGCGACGCCGGAGCATCGCCGCGTCGTCCTCGACGTGCCGTTCGTCCGGCAGGAGCACCTCGGCTGCGCGCCGGCGACGCTCGCGTCGCTCTCGCGCTTCTTCGGGCGCGCGGCCGATCACGTCGAGCTCGCGGAGGCCATGTGCTACCACGGCACGCCCGCGCACGCCGAGCGCTCGTGGGCCGAGTCGCAGGGCCTCGTCGCGCGGGAGATGCGCCTCATGTGGGACGTCGCCGTCGCGCTCATCGAGCGCGGGATCCCGTTCCACCTGTCGACGCTGGTGCCGGGCTCGGGCCACGCGCAGGCGATCATGGGCTTCGACGAGCGGCGACGGTCGCTCGTCCTGCGCGATCCCTCGATCCCGCTGCCGGTCGAGGTCGACGCCGAGTCGTTCCTCGAAGAGTTCCGTCACTGCGGTCCGCGCTGCCTCGTCGTCGTCCCCGCCCACCGCGCGGCCGCGCTCGAGGGCATCGAGCTGCCCGACGCGGCGCTCTACGACGAGCTC
>JBDHVD010000098.1:0-21855 GCA_039809525.1 Labilithrix sp.
AAGGGACTTGAACCCTTACAGGAGTTACCCCACTGGAACCTGAATCCAGCGCGTCTGCCAATTCCGCCACCTTCGCGGGTGCGGCCGGACGAATAGCAAACCAGAGGGTCAGTGCCAAGCGCGATTCCTCCCCCCGCAGGGCGGATGACAGCCCCGACGGCTGCGCTATGACCGCGCGCGCATGGCGGTGACGGGGCAGTGACGGCGGCGGGTGGGCGGCTGTTCGCGCGGCTCGTCGCGACGCTCTTCGCGCTCGCGGTGCTGCTCCACGCGCCGGCGGGGCTCGCGGCCGGCGAGCTCGCGCGTGGACCGCGTCCGTCGTGGCTCGCGCCGGCGCTCGCGTGGAACGCCACCGAGCGCCCGGTCGCCGGCGCCGATCCGAACGTCGTCGATCTCGCGATCGACGACCAGATCCGTCTCGGGACGCGGCTCGAGCATTACATCCATCGCGTCCGGCGGGTCACCAGCCGCGCCGGCGTCGAGCAGCTCGGCGAGCTCGAGCTCTCCGTCGATCCGACGTACGAGCGCCTCGTCCTCCACCGGCTCGAGGTGCTGCGGGACGGCCGGCGCATCGACGCGGCGCGCACCGCGACGATCCGCATCCTCGACGCGGAGTCCGAGCGCGAGGCCCGCATCTACAACGGACAGCGCAAGGTCCTCTTCGTGCTCGCGGACCTGCGCGTCGGCGACGTGATCGAGCTCGAGGCGTCGTTCCTCGGCCAGAACCCGGTGTTCGGCGGGCGCGTCGCGCGGATCGTCCCGCTCGCGAGCTCGCGCCCGATCGTCCATCGTCGCGCGCGGATCGTGTGGCCGTCGTCGCGTGAGGTGGCGGTGCGCACCGAGGGGACGAGCACGCCGGTGACGTCGCTGCGCGGCGAGCGCGAGACCGAGGCGCTGTGGATGCAGGACGGCGTCCCGGCGGTCCTGGACGAGGGCGACGAGCCGCGCTGGTACGACGCGACGGCCGCCCTCGCCTTCAGCGAGTTCCGCTCGTGGGCGGAGGTCGCGCGCTGGGCGGCGCCCCTCTACGCGGTTCCGGACGAGCCGGCGCCCGTCGTCCGTGAGCGGATCGACGCGATCGCCCGCGAGCACGCGAGCGCGGAGGCCCGCGCGGTCGCGGCGCTCCGCTTCGTGCAGGACGAGGTCCGCTATCTCGGCATCGAGCTCGGCGAGAGCTCGCATCGGCCGCACTCCGCGGCGCAGGTCCTCGCGCAGCGTTTCGGCGACTGCAAGGACAAGGTGGTGCTGCTCGTCACCCTGCTCCGCGGGCTCGGCATCCGCGCGGACGCCGCGCTGGTCGACACCGATCGCAACGAGCGGGTCGCCGACGTGCTGCCCGGACCGAATGCGTTCGATCACGTCGTTGCGCGCATCGTGCTCGACGGCCGCGTGCTCTGGGTCGACCCGACGCGAAGCTTCGAGCGCGGCGCGCTCGGGGCGCAGGGCATCCGCCACGGGCGCGCGCTCGTCGTCGCGGCGGACACGACCGATCTCGAGACGGTCGCGGCGCCGAAGCAGGACGGGCCGGCGCGGATCGTGAGGGAGGCGTTCCGCATCGCGGGCGAGGACGCGACGCTCGAGGTGGCCTCGTCGTACGTCGGGGCGAGCGCGGACTGGGCGCGCGCGATGCTCGCGGAGAGGAAGCGCTCCGACCTCGAGGCCGAGTACCTCGAGTTCTATGCGAAGGCCTTTCCCCGGATCCGGTCCACCGCCGCGATGACCGTCGAGGACGATCCGGACCAGGACGTGCTCGTGACCCACGAGAGCTACGCGATCCAGGGAGCGGCAAAGGACGGATCGCTGGCGACCTTCGCCGAGAGCATCGCGAGCGTCGTCCGCGCGCCGGATACGACGCGCCGGCAGTCTCCGCTCGCGGTGCGCCATCCGGTGTTCATCCGCCACGAGATCGACGTCGAGGGAATGGACCTCGAGCTCCCCGAGGCGCTCGCGATCGAGGACGAAGCGCTCGCGTTCGGGCGTCGTGCCGAGCCGCGGCCCGGTGGCATGCGTGTCGTCCACGAGATCCGCTCGAAGCGCGATCACGTCGGCGTCGCCGACCTGGACGCGCACCTGGAGAAGCGCCAGTCGATCCGCAAGGCGATCGACCTCGTGCTCGAGCGCCGTCGCGCCGACACTGTCGTCGACACGAGAGCGACCGCGACCGGGCTCGACGATCACGTGTTCGTGGTCGTCGCGGGCGTCCTCCTCGGCGTGCTCGTGA
This sequence comes from Labilithrix sp., assembly GCA_039809525.1. GTDB lineage: Bacteria > Myxococcota_A > Polyangia > Polyangiales > Polyangiaceae > Labilithrix. The sequence goes on from JBDHVD010000098.1 coordinate 2,222, forward strand.
TCGGCGGCGGCGTCGCGGGGGCTCCGAGCCTCGTCGCCGTGTTCCGGAGGTGGCGCTGGAAGTGGCGCGCCGCCGAGCGCAGCGGGGAGACGCCGGCGCGCGCCGAGCGCGTCCCGAGCCGGGTCGAGGGCGAACGGCGCCTCCTGGCGGCGGCCGCACCCTGCGGACACGACCGCGCTCCCTCGTCCGACGTGACGTGGAGCGCGCTCGTCCTCGACGGCGCCGAGATCCACGCGGCGCGTGCATCGTGCACCGCGTGCGGCGCCACCCGCACCCGCTACTTCGTCGTCGCGGGCGAGTGACTTCGCTCGGTCAGAGCGGATGCTGCGACGCGCACGCGCCGAACGGGCCCTGCCCGGCCGCGACGCCTCGGTACCACTTCCCGTCGCTCTCGCGGCACTGGTACCAGAGGCCGTTCGACACGGACTGCACGCACGTGAGGTCGGGGACGAGCTCCTTCAGCGTGGCCGACCAGCAGCCGCTGCCGGCGGTGTCCTGATCGGCCGGCGCGGGATCGTCGCCCACCGCCTCGGTGGAGTCCTCCTCGTCGCCGCCGCTCGCCAGCTCGTCCGCGCGGAGCGGCACGTAGCTCGCCGAGCGGAGCGACGCGGTGGTGCGGACGCGGAACTGCATGTCGCTCTTCGTGCTCGCCTGCTCGAGCACGCACGCGCCCGAGCGGGAGGCGTCGTTCCAGCCGAGGAACAGGACGATGTGTCCGTTGCGGACGAGGGCGTCGCCGGGGAGGAGCGCCTCGTACGACGAGAGGCGATGCGCCTGCCCCCGCCCGCTGCGGAAGCTCGCCGTCGTGTAGGAGCGGTCGAGCTCCCAGCACATCGACACGAACCCGGAGCAGTCGGTGCGGTAGCCGCCGTGGCTGGCGCGCTGGCTGTACGGGACGCGCGCGTCGAGCCACTGGAAGCCGCGACGGATCGCGCGCGCCCGCGCGTCGGTGGTCGACGCGAAGATCGCGTTGCGCGAGAGACGGCAGCTCCCGGCGCCGGACAGCGCCTCCTCGGAGTCGCCGGTGTCGCCGAGCTCTTCGTCGTCCGTCGGTGCCGCGCAGCCGGCGGCGCACGCCGTGAGGATCAGGGTCGTCAGGACCGCTGCACAACCAAGCTTGAACACGCGGGGGGCTCCTTCGACCCTCCACCTCCGGAGCGACCTCATCGCAAGACCCGGACCGCGCGCCGGCGCGGTCCGCTCGCGCGAATTCGTCGAGGAATCGTGCGGGTCGGGGCTGGATCACCCGAAACGTCGGTGATCCAGCCCGGAGGGCGCGCCGCCCACCCATGACCGTGACGTCAGTTGTCGAGCGGGACGACCGCGACGTCGGCGCTCAGGTTCGCGAGCGCGTTGACCTTCCCCCGCGTCTCGGAGATCGAGTAGACGAAGTCGTCCATCACCACGCTGCGCTTCACCTCGGAGCTCGCGTTCGTCCACCAGTTCGAGCAGGCCGCGTCGTTGTAGCCGCCGCTCGACGTGCTCGGGTGCGCGACCTTGCCCTTCAGGGTGAAGCCGCTCGCCGGGGTGGCGTCGTAGACCATGAGGCCGGAGAACGTCATGTTCGTGCCGAAGCTGCCGCCCGAGCCGCCCTCGCAGACCGTCATCGGCAGCGCGAGCAGGTTCTTCGGCGCGTAGTAGGTGAACGCGAGGTGGTTGGTGAGCGCCTCGGAGCTCGAGCCGCGCGTGCCGATCACCTCGGCGTGCATGAGCTGCGGATTGTTCATGTCCGAGACGTCGAAGATCTGCAGGCGCACGCCGGAGAACCACGCGAAGTCGCCCTGATCGTCGGCGTCGTAGCCGATGGTCAAGAGGTGCGAGGCGTCCATCATGTGCATGTACGTCGAGAAGCCCGGGATCTTCAGCTCGCCGGTGATCGACGGCTTCGTCGGGCTGCCGAGATCGAAGACGTAGAGCGGATCGGTCTTCTTGAAGGTGACCACGTAGCCGCGCGAGCCGTCGAAGCGGACGCTGCGGATGTCCTCGCTCGGCGCGATCTGGTCGACCTTGCCCTTCAGGACGAGCGCGTTGCCCTCGCGCGCCAGCACGCTCATCGTGCTGTGCGTCTTCGGATCGGGCGCATGGCCCGTGGTGGTCGCGATGCGCAGGTGCTCCTCGTGCTCGTCGAGCGCGAACTGGTCGAGCACGCGGCCCTTCACCACGCCGCTCGCCTCGTAGCCCGTCAGCGTCGGGGTCGCGCCGATGCGGAAGCGGTGCACGGTGCTCGCCTGCTCCTCGCCCTCCATCGCGTCGTACCAGACCTGGCCGGGCTGGCGGGTGTGCGGGACGCTCATGTAGAGCGCCGTCGACGAGGCGTAGACGACGCCCGGATCGCTCACGACGGTGGCGGTGGTGGGCGCGCCTCCGGCGATGTCGATCGAGACGAGCGAGGTGAACGATCGACCCTCCGCCGCGCTCGGGCGGAAGTAGCCGGTGCACTCGGGCACCGCGAGCGCGCCGTTCTCCTTCACCGTCGGCAGCGTCGCGTGGAGGTCGGCCTGCGCGAGCTTCGTGAGGTCCTGCTGGCGGAGCGCCTCGTACGCCGCGATGGTCTTCTGCTTCTGCGTGAGCACGTCCTCGGTCGAGTCGCAGGTGAGGTCCTCGGGGTAGAACTTCAGGCCCTCGATCTCCGCCGGCGCGTCGACGACCACCGTGTGGACCGCGGTGCCGATGCGCCGTGCGGCGAGGAGCGAGCCCGACAGCTCGATCTCGCGGATCTTCTGCGGCGCGGCGCGGTTCGAGATGTCGAACACGAGGACCTTCGTCGCCGTTCCGTCGCCCGCCGGGACGCACTCGTAGCCGTAGGTGCACTCGGACGACTGCCCGTAGGAGGGCGCGCCGGAGCCCGAGCCGCTCTTCGCCTGCTTCGCGACGGAGACGTAGACGAGCGCGCGATCGCCCTCGACGAAGAGCTTCTTCGGCGTGCCCTCGATCGCCACCTTCGAGACGGGCGCGGCGCTGTTCGCGGGCCACGCCTGCACGATGCGGAGGGCGCCGTTCGCGACGACGTAGAGGTACTGGCCGTCGTTCTTCACGAAGTCGGCCTCGTCGACGCCCGCCACCTGGTTGTTCGTGCCGCTCGTCTCGCTCGCCTTCTCGCTCGGCGCGGGCGGCGCGGTCCCGCCGCTGCTGCTGCTGCCCGAGCCGTTCGACGCGCCGGCCGTCGGCGCGTTGTCTTCCATGCCGCGGCCGTAGTAGCAGCCATAGTCGCTCTTCTGGATCTCGGCGATCGCGTCGTCGAAGAAGCGGTTGATCTCCGCCTCCACACGCTGCCGGACGTACGCGTCGACCTCGCCGCAGCCCTGCAGGGGGACGAGCGCCTCGAGCGGCTGCTTCGTCGTGCCGATCGTTCCACTTCCCCCCGCGCTCGTTCCGCATGCGGCGAGCGCGAGGAGTCCTGCACCAAGCGTGGTGAAAGCGAGAAGCTTCTTCATGATGCCCCGCGCCCGAGCACCGCGCGTGCCATCGCGCGAGCCGCCCTTTGCCGAGGATTTCGCGGTGCCGCGGCGCGGCCAACGTGTGCCACGCGCAGCGTCGCGGATCAGGGGCGGCGCTCGATCAGAGCAGCTTCATGTACGCGAGGATGTCGTCGCGCTCCTGGTCGCTCATGACGACGTCGGGGCGTCCGAAGATCTGCGCCGCGGCGCCGAAGAACTGCTGGTAGTGCACCATGAGCTCCTCGAGCGTCTTCGCCGAGTTGTCGTGGAAGTACGGCGCCGTGTTCTTCGCGTTCCAGACCGTGGGGATCTTGAAGTTCGCCACCGGGAACGAGTCGAAGGCGTTGCCCGTGACGAGGCCGCGCCCCGGGTCCGGGCTGTCGACGGTGGTGACCGATCCGTCGGGGTTCGTGAAGCGGAAGCGGTACCTCGGATTGCCCGCGCGGTTGAACTCCGAGACGAGCGCCGTCTCGAACGCCGAGCCCGGCGGGATGTTCGGGTTGATGTTGAACGCGTTCGTCCGGTTCAGCATCGGCCCGCTGTGACAGAAGGCGCACTTGCCCTGCGGCCCGTCGAGGAACGCGAGGCGCCCGCGCTTCTCCGCCGCCGTCCTGCCGGGAGGCAGCTCGGGGACCTTCCCGCGCGACGCGAACGCGGCGAGGGTCTTCGAGGAGAAGAGCGTCTTCTCGTAGTCGGCGATCTGCTGGAGCTGCTTCGCCGTCGGGGCGATGCCCGGCTGCATGTGCGCGTGGATCGCGCCGTTCGCTTGCGAGGTCAGCGTCGGCTCGCGGCCGTCGGACATGAGGATCGGATCGAGCGCCGGCGTGTTCAGCGTCGTGGGGACGCCGCGGCTGAAGAAGATCGATCGCCCCGCGTCCGCGCCCTCGATGCACCCCGAGCCGTCCGGGTTGCACGACGAGAGGTGGCTCGCCGTCACGTTGGCCGGCAGATCGATGCGGATGCGGATGACGGCGTCGTTCAGCAGGCGCGTGTAGCTCGTCCCGAGGCCGTCGTCGCTGTCGATCGCCCGGAAGAGCGGCGCGCTCGGGTGCTTCGCGTAGAGCGCCTGCGCCTCGCGCGGGCTGAACGTCCCCGTCTCCTCGCCGTGGCAGGTCGCGCACGTGCGGCCGTTGCCGTCGAAGGTCGCGCAGTTGAACAGGCGCTCGCCCGCGGTCTTCCCGCACTTGCGATCGTGATGGTGCTTGCGCCCATGGCGGCCCTTGCCGTCGTGGTCGTCGTCGTCATCGTCGTCGCGATCACCGCGGACGGCGGAGGCGACGGACTCCGTGTCGTCGTCGGGGTCCGAGGCGCACGCGACCATGCTCGCAGCACCGAGCAGGCCGATCAGCAACAGCGACGTCGTCTGGTTCATCGATGCTCCTCCCTGGTCGGTCGGCTGACCAGGCAAGCGCCGTGCGCGACCGCGATCCCGCGACTTGCGCCCGCTCTGTGGACCGCGAGGCCACGACCGTTCCTCGGACCGTTGTCGACGCCGCGTCCATCGGTCGGCGGCGGCGCGGGCAACGTCGCGATTGCAGGACAGCGCGTCGACGCGCCGTCGACACTCCTACTTCGTGCGGCGGACGACGATGTTGTCGACGTAGAGGTCCATCGTCCCCGTGTCGGCGGTCGTGAAGAGGATGCCGATGCGGAGCTCCGCGGTCTGCGGCGTGCCGAAGTCGAAGCCGCTCCGCTTGTCGACGCTCGTTCCGTCGACGAAGATCTCGACCGCGTACGTCCCGTCGCCCTGGCGATCGTAGGTCATCAGGGCGTGGTGCCACGCCCCGGCCCCGTCCTCGAGGCCGACGTCGTCGGCCACGATGCGCGGGCTGTCGTCGATCACGTCGAAGCGCTCGAGCGCGTTCTCGGTGTACGCGGCGACGCCGTAGTACGGCAGTCCCCCGCCCGACTGCGTGAGCGCGAGGATCGCGAGCGCGGAGTAGTCGACCGACTTCTGCGCGACGCGGAAGTCGAACGCGACGTCGTAGTGAGCGTAGGTCTTCGCGTCCGTCCCGGAGATCCGCTTCCACAGCGCGGCGCGCCGCGAGACCTGCACGTTGTCGATGTGCGCGTGCATCGCGCGCGAGTTGCCCGGCCCCGCGTCGAGCTCGAACGAGATCGTCCCGTTGTTCAGCTCGCTCGCGTTCCAGGACGCGTCCGTCTCGAAGTCGGTGCAGAAGACGACGTTCGCCGCGTCGCACGTGAACGCGTCGCTCGCGGCGTCGAGACCGGCGTCGACCTCGGGCGCGTCGGGCTGCGCGCCGTCCGGTCCGCCCTCGCCGCCGACGGTCGCATCGGCGATCGTGCCGTCCACCGCGCTCGCGTCCGCCGGCGCGAGGACGAAGTCGTCGCCGAGCCCCGTGATCGCGTTGCACGCCGCGGCCGCGCCGCCCGCGAGGACGGCGAGCACGATCACCGGCGCGAGGCGGCGCGCGCGCATCTCAGAACCGTCCTCCCACGAACGCGCCGCCCGGGCCGACGCGCACGGCGACCGACGGATCCGTTCGCCGCGGTCCCGACACGAGGCCGTAGACGCCGACGAGGGCGCCGGCGCCCGCGACCACGAAGGCGACGGTGGACACGGTCCCCATCGTGCGCCCGGTGTCGATGCGGTCGAGCGCGGCGGGATCGGTGCACGCGCGGTTCGGGCAATCGCGATCCGCCTCGCTCGCGTAGTCGAGCGCGACGATGCCGGTCACCGCGCCGACGGTCGCTCCGACGACGGCGGTGCCGAAGCCGATCCACACGAGCGGGCTCGTGCCTCCCCGGCTGGGCGCGGCGCCCGACTCTCCGCCGCCGGGCGCGCGCGGCTGCGCGGGAGCGGGGCCGCCGGGCGCGATCTCCACGCGTCCGGCCTCGCTCTCGGCGAGCGTGATCGTCTTCGTGCCGTCCGCGTGTCCCGGCGCGCGCGCGACGATGGTGTGCGCTCCGGGATCGACGGGCATCGCGACACCGAGCGAGACGCCGCCGAGCAGCACGCCGTCCTTGAGCACCTCGGTGCCCTTCGGCGCGCCACCGCCGAGGACGATCGTGAGGCGGGGGATGCGCTCCTCGAGCGCCTTCGCGCGCCGCACTGCTTCCTCTTCGATCGCCGGCACGTTCTCGGTCTGCGCGCGCGAGCGCGCATCGACCCAGTGTCCGAGCGCATCGGCCCAGCGGCCGACCTTCTCCTCGCAGTTGGCGAGGTTGATGAGCGTGATCGCCTTCGCGTCGAGGCGCAGGCTCTCGACGAGATGCGGGAGCGCCTCGTCGCACTTGCCTTCTTGCGAGAGGGTGTAGCCGATCTTGAGCTGCTCGCGTGCGGCAGCCGGATCGGCCGCGCGCGCGAGCGACGGCACGAAGAGCAGCGCGAACACCGCGGCGGCAGAGCCGGCTCGCATGATCAGAGCGAGTGTATCCCAGCCGCGCTCAGAACGGCTTGTAGACGTCGACCGTCGGCCCGGGCTTCGGCGATTTCTTCGCCGGTGCGGCCGCCCCCGGACGGGCGGTCTGCCGCGCAGGCGCGGGTGCGGCCTTCGCGGCGGCCGGCGCGGACGAGGCGCTCGCGCTCGGGGGCGGCGTCGCGGCCGTCGAGGGCGGAGGCGGCAGCGCGGTCGCCGTTGCCGTGGCCGGCGGAAGCACGATCATCGTCGGGGCGGGCGGCGGGGGCGCCGACGCGCTCGCCGGACGCGTGCTGCGCGCCGCGAGGAAGCCGAGCGTGCCGGCGAAGAGCGCGGCGGCGGCGATCGCGGCGACGACGACACCCCTGCCCGACCGCGCAGGCCGCACCGCGTCGCCCGCCACCGAGATGTTGCTCGGCTCGCTGTGGCGATCGAAGTCCAGGTTGCGCCGTCCGATCACCGTCGGCGCGCTGCTCATCGATGCCCGCGGCGGCGGAGGCGTCGTCGACGTGCCGAGGCGCCGTCCCGGATCGAGGCGCACGCGCGCGAGCTCCTCGCGCATCGCCCGCGCGGAGCTCCAGCGATCGTCCTTCGCGAACGCGAGCGCCTTCGCGACGAGCGCCTCCACGTTCGCCGGCACGCCGGGGAGCGCCTTCGCGAGCGAGCGCGCATGCAGCGTCGCCGCCTTCACGAGGTGCTCCGAGCTGCTCTCGGCGAGGTGCACGTGCTGGCCGGACAGGAGCGTGAACATCGTCGCGCCCACCGCCCAGACGTCCGTCCGCGCGTCGACGTCCCGCGGCCGCGACAGCGCCTGCTCCGGCGGCATGAACGCGGGCGTGCCCACCATCTGCCCGGTCTTCGTCGACGTCGCCGAGCCCTCGTCGACGATGCGCGCGATGCCGAAGTCGAGGACCTTCAGGACCAGGTTGTCGTCGACGAACAGGTTCGACGGCTTGATGTCGCGATGCACGACGCTCTTGGCGTGCGCGATCTCGAGCACGGTGAGGAGCTGCTCGGCGATGACGAGCACCTCTTCGAGCGGGAGCTGCCCGCCGAAGCGCAGCCGTCGCTCCTCGACCGACTCGCCCGCGAGCGGCTCGAGCACGAGGTACGCGACGCCGTCGTCGGTCGTGCCGTCGTCGAGCACGCGGACGGTGCCGGGATGCTCGAGGATGTTCGCCACGTACGCCTCGCGCTTGAAGCGCCGACACACCTCGTCCGATTTGCAGAGGTAGTCGTGCAGCATCTTGAGCGCGACGACGGTCCCGTCCGGTCGTCGCGCGCGGTACACCACCGCGGTGCCGCCGACGCCGAGGACGTCTTCGAGCACGTATTTCCCGCCGAGCGTCTGCCCGAGACGGTCACGCGCGGAGGCGTAGACGACGGCCATTCTCTTGGAATGTACCCGATCGGCGCGGTCATGCGATTGACCAGTCACGATCGGCCTCGATCGCGTTCGCGCTCCGATGCCCGCACATGCTCGCCGGGTGTGCGTCTCAGCGAGGGCCCTGCTTCGAGAGCTGCATGAGCCGCTCGCATTCGCGCCGCGCGGCCTCGAAGCGGAAGACCTTCGTCGCGAGGTTGCAGCGGAAGTCCTGCACGGTGAGCACATCGGGATAGAGGCCGAACAGCGGCTTCGCCGTCTCCCAGGCCGTGACGTGGTCGCCGGCCTCGGCACGCTCGAACGCGTGCGCGAAGGTCGCGCGATCGGCGGACGAGAGCTCGGGCAGCTCGGGCACCGTCGCGGCCTGCGGCTTCGCGGGCGGTGGCGTCGGAGGCGCGGCCGCGGATGCCACGCGATCGATCTCCGGGAGGAACTGCCGCCGCTCCTCCTCGAAGAAGACGCCGTCGGGGACGCGACGGAGCGCGGCGCCGAGCTCGCGGAACAGCGCCGCCTGATCGTCGGCCGTCTTCACCTCGCGCCGATCGAGGACGGTGCGCATGACCGACGTGGCGTCGGGGCCGAAGGCGGTCATGCGTGATCGGTACTCGGGGTACATGATGCTCTTGTCGCTCCGCTCGTGGAGCGACCCGAGCGTGTGACCGAGCTCGTGGAGGAACACCGCGGCCGCCCGGTGACGCCGGAGGTCTCGCTGCACGCGGCGCCGCTCGTCCTCGGAGAGCTCGGAGTACGATCGCTCGGTCTCGTCGTGGCGCGCGGCGCTCGACGGCGCGCGCAGCACCACGTGCCGCCCGGGCGTCTGCGCGAGGCCGAGATCGTGGAACGAGAGCGACGCCCGCGGAAGAGCGCCGACGAGGCCGACGACCCAGTCGACGTCGCTGCCCGCGTCGACCGCGCGCAGCTCGGCGAGGAGCTTCTTCAGGTCGTCGTCCTTCGCGATCTCCCAGGTGCGGATCCCCTCGAGCTCGAGGCGAACGCCGAGCGCCGGCTCGGTGACGTCGTTCGCGTCCTCGAACAGATCGCGAAGCGTACGCGGCACGTCGGCGACCTGCGTCGTGTACGCGCGCGCCACGTAGGCCCTCACCCGGAGCTTGCGCGCCGTCGAGGGCGCCTTGCCCTCGTCCTCCGGCGCGCTCTCGCCGCGGAGCGCGGGCGCGGACTGCGCTGCCCGCTGGCGCTGCAGCTTCTTCTCCTCGCCCCATCGCGAGTCGTAGCCCGCGAAGCAGCCCGTTCCTGCGCTCACGCTCGCAGCGACGAGCGCCCAACGAATCCATCGCCCCACGCGTCGCGTTCTATCTCGATCGAATCGCGCGGGCAACGCCGGCCGCGTGATAGAGATCCGGTCAGGACCATGCGTCTGCGATCGGCCCTCGTGAGTCTCGCGCTCCTCCTCGTCTCCCCCGCCGCGGCGGCCGACGACGCGCAGACGCAGGCGATGGGCCGCGCGCTCTTCAACGAGGGCGTCGCGCTGTTCAACGCGGGCAACTACGCCGATGCGTGCCCGAAGCTCGAGGCGAGCCTCAAGGCGTATCCGGGCATCGGCACGCGCGGCAAGCTCGCCGAGTGCTACGAGAAGCTCGGGAAGTACGCGAGCGCGTGGGCGGCCTACCGCGAGGTCGCGCAGCTCTCGGCGCGCAGCGGCGATCCGGCGCGCGAGCAGGTCGCGAGCGAGCGCGCGCGATCGCTCGAGTCGAAGCTCTCGTACGTCATGGTCACCATCCCGGCGGCGAGCGACGTGCCCGGCCTGGTGGTGAAGCGGAACGGACGCGAGCTCGATCGGTCCAAGATCGGCGCGGCCGAGCCGCTCGATCCCGGCACCGTCGTCTTCGACGTGAGCGCGCCCGATCGGAAGCCGGTGACCATGCCCGTCGTCCTCACGCCGGGGCAGACGGCGCACTTCGACGTGCCGCTGCTCGAGCCGACCGTCGTGCCGGCGCCCTCGCCCGAGCCCGCGCCCGCGCCCCCGCGCGAGGAAGGCGTCGCGTGGCAGAAGCCCACCGGCCTCGTGCTCGGCGGCGTCGGCGTCGCCGGCCTCGCGATCGGCGGCGCGCTCGGCCTCTCGGCCAAGTCCCAGTACGACGGCGCGTTCGACGACGGGCGCTGTGACGCGGCGACGAAGCAGTGCGACGCCTCCGGGCAGGAGACGATCGACGGCGCGCGGTCGCGCGCGGCGATCTCCACCGTGCTGTTCGTGGCCGGCGCCGCGTTCGCGGTCGGAGGCGCGGTCCTCTATTTCACCGCGCCGTCGTCCGACGCGAAGCGCGCGCTCCGGATCGCTCCGACGGCATGGGCCGGCGGCGGCGGCCTCGCCTGCGCGGGCGCGTTCTAGCGCGAACGCCGGCCGCAGCCGAGACCGCACCTGAGCGTGACGCTCACGGCCAGATGCGCACCACGACGGCGCCGGTCTGCGCGCGGCTCCCCGCGGCGAGGATGCGCCCGTCCGCTTGCACCGCCGCGGCCGAGAGCGTCGTCGCGTTCACGAGCGCGCTGCCCGCGTTGCCGAACGTGGCGTCCACCGTCCCGTCGAGCTGCACGCGCGAGACGCGCGCCTCGGCGCCGGCGCCCGCGCCGTTGCCTGCGGCGATCATCCGGCCCGACGCATCGGCGGTGACGGCGTTGAACGACGCGCCCGCGGCCGTCGCGATCCCGCGCGCGAACACCTGTCCGCCGGCCGCGTCCGTGCGGCCGAGCGTGTAGACGTTCCCGGCCTGCGCGCTCTCGCCCGCGACCACGAGCGAGCCGTCGGGCATGCGCACGAAGCCGTGCGCGCGGAAGCCGAGCCCGAACGTGGTCGCGCCCCCGGCGCCGAACGATCCGTCGGGCAGCCCGGTCACGAGGCGCTTCGTCAGGTAGAACGATCCGAGCTGGGCCGAGGCGTCGGTGCCCGCGATGAAGAAGGACCCCGCCGGGCCGGGCGCGACGCCGATGAAGTCGTTGTCCGCGACGACGACGGCGTTGCCTCCGTTGAACGTCGTGTCGCGCGTGCCGTCCTTCTTCAGGCGGATCGCGATGCCGCTCGTCTTGTTGCCGGCGTCGCGTCGCGTCCCGACGACGAGGACCGATCCGTCCGCGAGCGGTGCGAGGGCGAACGCGGTGCTGCCGCCGGGCGCGTCGGCGAGCGTGAAGCGGAACGCGCCGCTCGCGAACGTGGCGTCGGGTGCGCCCGTCGCCAGGCGGCGCATGACCGTGAGCTGCGTCGGACCGAGGCCGGGTCCCGATGCGCCCGCGAGGAAGACCTTGTTCGTCGTCGGCTCGAGCGCGATCGCCCGGACCTCGCCGTCGTTCGGCAGCGCGCCGAGCGCGGAGGTGAACGCCTTGTCGGCCGCCCCGCCGGCTCCGAAGCGGCGCACGAGCCATCCCGGCGTGAGGCCTGCGCCCGCGCCCGCGGCGAGGACGTTCCCGTCCGGCTGCACCGCGACGGCGTAGAACGTGGCGCCCGCACCCTTCGTCGCGTCGACGGCGAAGCCGTCGCCGTCGAACGTCGTGTCGGGCGCGCCGGAGGCGCCCGCGACGAGCACGTCGATCGGGATCGGCGCGAGACCGCCCTTGTCGACCGAGAGCTTCGCCGTCGCGGTGCCGAAGGGCGCGTCGGCAGCGGCGGTGAACGTGACCTTCGCGGTCGTCTTCTTGTCGGGGATCGTGGCCGGAGCGGCGGTGACGCCGGCGGGCAGATCGGTGACCGTCACCGCCACCGGGCCCTGCACGTCCGCGCCGCGAACGACGGTGACCGTCACCTCCGCGCTCCCGCCCTGGCGGAGCACGACCTCGCTCGGCTGCGCCGTCAGCCGGGCGGTCGCCCCGTCGCCGGTCGCATCCGGTCCGCCGTCGCGGGTCTGGTCGCCCCCGCCGTCGGTCTCCTCGGGACGGAGGGTCGTGTCCTCGAAGCCGAGGACCGCCGCGCAGCCGGAGGCCGCCGTCGCCCCGATCGCCATCGTGAGGAGGAGGACCCCGAGCCGCACGAGATCTTACGTACCACGGTCAACGCTGATATGACTCGACCATGCGCGTTCGTCGTGGTCTCTCGTCGACTCTCCTGACGCTCGCACTCGCCGGATCGCCGGTCGTGCTCTTCTCCGAGACGGCCGCGGCGCAGCAGCCCTCGGAGCAGGACATCGCGCAGGCGCGCCAGCTCGGGCAGCAGGCGCAGGCGGCGTACGACGCCGGCAACTTCGCCGAGTCGGAGAAGCTCTGGGCGGCCGCGCGGAACCTCTATCCCGTCGCGCCCACGCTGACCCTCGGCCTCGCGCGCACGCAGGCGAAGCTCGGCAAGGTCGTCGCCGCGCAGGAGAACTACAACAAGATCATCCGCGAGTGGGGCAACAACCCCTCCCCGCCGCCGGCGTTCGCCGCGGCGCTCGAGGCGGCGAAGTCCGAGGTCGGCGCGGTGTCCGCGAAGGTGGCGAACGTCGTCATCAGCGTCGACGGCGCGCAGAGCCCGAACGTGACGATCGACGGCCAGACGGTGCCGGTCGCGGCGCTCGGGCTCAAGCGTCCCGTCGATCCGGGCACCCATACCGTCCGCGCGGAGGCCTCGGGGTACAAGCCCGCGGAGGCGACGTTCCAGGTCGCGGAGGGCGGCAACGCCGAAGCGAAGCTGAAGATGGAGAAGAGCGCGGAGACGCCCGTCGCGGCGGCGCCCGTCCCCGGCACGCAGCCGGCGCCGCAGCCGGAGCAGAAGCCGGCGGACGTGAGCGTCGACACCGGCAAGGGCGGCTCGTCCAACAAGACGCTCGCCGTCGTCGCCCTCGGCGTCGGCGGCGTCGGTCTCGCGGTGGGCGCGGTGACCGGCATCCTCGCGATGGGCAAGCACGGCGATCTCGAGAGCGCATGCCCGAACGGCACCTGCCCCTCGGACAAGCAGAGCGACGTCGACGGCTACAAGACGATGGGCACCATCTCGACCGTCGGCTTCATCGTCGGCGCGGTCGGCATCGGCGCCGGCGTGGTGCTCTGGCTCACGGCTCCGAAGGAGTCCGCGACCGGCGCGAAGAAGGGCCCGCGCTACGCGACGGTGCCCGTCGAGACCAAGCGCGCGTCGGTGAAGGTCACGCCGTACTTCGGCCTCGGCTCGGCCGGCGTCACCGGCAGCTTCTGAGCGGATGCGCGTCGCCGCGGCGACGCCCTGGGCGGAGACCGTCCTGCACGTGCTCGCGCACGTCGACGTCGGACGGATCGCGGCGTCGTGCTTCTCGCCCGCATGGATCCGGTACGCCGCCGATCGCTTCGGTCCGGCGACGGAGCGCCTGCTCGCGGAGGACGCGCGGCTCCTCGCGCAGGCGGCGGGGACGCACGACGTGCTCGCGCAGGCGCACGCGGTGATCGGGCTCTTCGCCGGCGAGGACGACGTGTCCGCCGCGCGCGCGCGCGATCTCGCCGAGCTCGGCGACGCGGACGTGCGGAGCCCGCTCGCGCTCCGCCTCGCGCGCGAGGCCCTGGGCGCGGCGGAGATCCTGCGCGCCGCCGCGGAGCTCGAGCTGCCGCTCGTCGGAGCACTGCCGCCGATCGATACGCACGCCGTCGCGCTCGACGCGGTGCTCGCCGCGGCGCCCGAGCTCGCGCGCTGCGACGTCTTCCTCGCGCGGCCGCTCGGGCTGCGCGGTCGCGTGCTCGAGCGCGCGGTCCTGGTCGGCGCACCGGGCCATGCGGGCGCGGACGCCGAGCACGTCGCGTGGCAGGCGGCGCACGAGGCGACGGTGGCGGAGGTCGTGGCCGCGGGCTCCGCGAAGACGCACGACGACGTCGAGCGCACCGCGATCGCCCTCCTCCGCGCGCGTGCGCGCGCCGCCGGCCTAGGCGACGCCCACGCCCGGTGGCTCGGCCGCCTCGATCTCTCGGCGCTCGGACCGATCCCGGACGTACCGCACGGGACCGAGTGACCGCCGCCCCTTCGCGTCGGCGACCACGAGCTCGCCGCCGACGGGCGCGACGAGGCGACCGCCCGGCGCGAGCGCGTCGATCCATGCGCCGGGCAGCTCGCCGACGTCGAAGCCGACCATGACCTTGCTCGCGCCTCTCCAGCGCGCGAGGTCGTGCGCATCGCCGTGGATCACCCGCACGTTGCCGTGCTCCGCGAGCGCTTCCGTCGCGCGACGGGCGAGCGCCTCGTCGATCTCGATGGTGGTGACGCTCCCGCGCGGACCGACGAGGCGCGCGGCGATCGCCGCGCCGTAACCGCTGCCTCCGCCGAGGTCCACGACCGCGTCGCCCTCGCGCACGTCGAGCGCGCGGAGCTGCGCGACGTACGCGTGCATCGCGGAGATCGTCGCCCTGCCGTCGTCGTCGAGCGCGAGCGCGACGTCCCGGTGCGCGTCGCCGATCGCGTCGAGGGGCACGAAGCGCTCGCGCGGCACGTCGTGCACCGCGCGTGACACCGCGTCGTCACCCGGCAGGAGCGCCGCCCTCGCCTCGCGCTGCCATCGCGCGAGCTCCGCGTCGTCGGGGAGCGCGATCCGCCGAGGCGCGCCGTCGTCCTCTGCGAGCTCGCGCCAGAGGTGATCGAGCGCGAGCGTGCGCGCGGCGTTGCGCGGCGACAGGAGATCGACCTGCTCGTCGATCGCGCGCTCGAAGTAGTCGCGCGCCGGTCCGTCGTACGCGAACGCCCGCTGGACGCCGCGCAGGATCGGCGTGAACAGCTCGTAGCGGAGCGTGTGCGCGCGCCGGAAGTCGAGCTCGCCCGAGGGATCGACCCACTCGGAGAGGAAGTCCTGATCACCGTCGTGCCACCAGGGATAGCGGTGCACGCGCATGCCCGTGTTCGCCTCCCACTCGCCGCGCTCCTCGTCGATCGGCGAGCCGGGATAGAGGCGGAACGGATCGACCGAGAGGAACCCGGTGGTCCCGCGCGGATCGCCGAGGAAGAGGCGCTCGAGGTACCGCGCGGTCGTGCGGAGCGTCTTCTCCGTCTCGCCGGGATGTCCGACGATCACGTTCGCGCCCCAGGGGACGCCGAGCTCGCGCGCCCAGCCGGCGACGCGCAGCATCTGATCGAGGTAGTCGGACAGCCGGCCGACCTTCCGGATGCGGCGCACCTGCTCGGGATCGCCCGACTCCAGGCCGAACCCCGGCGCGACGTTCGCGCGCGCCATCAGCGCGAGATCCTCGCGCTCGAGGAGATCGAGCCGGACGAGCAGCCACACCTTGCGCGCGCGCACCGGGCGTCGCGCGAGCTCCTCGAGGAACGTGCGCCGCCACGAGACCTTCATGCCGAAGAGCGCGTCGGCGATGAAGAGCGTCCAGCTCGAGAGATCGAGGAAGCGATCGAGGCGGTGCATCTCCTCCACCGCCGCGAGCGGATCGAGCGCGCGCCACGACGTGTCGCGCTTCGCGCGCTCCATGCAGAACGCGCAGTCGTACGGGCACCCGCGCGACAGGTAGATCTCCGCCTGCGAGGCGACGCGCCGGGCGACGGGCCGGTAGCGCGCGAGGAGCTCCCAGTCGATCGGCGGCATCGCGCCGGGATCGCCCACGGGCTCGGGGCCGAGCACGGGCAGGAGCGGTCGCTTCCCGCTCACCCGCGCCTGGGCGAGCCGCGCCATCGGGCCTTCGCCGTCACCGACCACCACGAAGTCGAAGGGCGACTCCGCACCGGTGAAGTCGTCGGGGCGCGCGCTCGCGTGATAGCCGCCGGCGACGAACCACGCGCGCGGGAGGAGCGCCCGCATGCGCGCGGCGATCTCCATGACCTTGAGGTAGTCGTACGACGAGTAGCAGGCGATCCCGACGAGGTCGTACGCGGCCCCGCGCTCGACCAGCGCCCGGAGATCGACCTTGCCGAAGGCGCGCTCGATGTCGAGATCGACGACGTCGACGTCGATGTCCGTCGCCGCGCGCATCGACGCCGCGATGGCGAGGAGCTGTGGCACGCCGAAGTTCGCGCCGCCCGCGAAGACCCCGCCGGGCCACACGAGCAGTGCGCGCGCGCGATCGCGCTTCATCGCTGCGTCTTGTCCTTGGGACGGACGGGCGTGAGGCACGGGCGCGGCACCGGGCCGGTCGGCGGCGTCGTCGCGGTCATCGCCGGCTTCGATCCGGCATCGGCCTCGACGGGGATGCCTGCGTCGGACGGTCCTGCGCCGCCGTATCCGTCGGGCGGAGGCATCGGCGAGAGGCACGGCTCGGGCGGCGCCGCCGCATCGGCGCGCGTCATCGGCTGCGCGAGGCACGGCTGGGGCGGCGGGGTCGGCTCCTTCCCGCACGCGACGCCGAGGCCGGCGAGCGTGGCCGCGACGAAGCGCGCCCGGCGCGCGAGGATGATCTTCTTCGCGTCGTCGCTCATTTCTTTCCAGCGTCCTTCGGGATCGGGGCGACCGAGAGGCACGGCCGCGGATGCGCGCCCGCATCCGGCACCGCGGGGCTCGGCGGCGCGACCGTGAGGCAGGGCGCGGGCGGTGCCGCCGCCTCGGCGCCGGCATCGGGCGGCACGTACACGACCGAGAGGCACGGCTGCGGGGGCTCGGCCTTCTCCTTGCCGCACGCGACGGCGGCGCCGGTCATCGCCGCGGCGACGAAGCGCGCGCGCCGCGCGAGGATCCGCTTCTTCGCCTCGTCGCTCATCCGACGACCTCGAGCCTCCGCCGCGGCTCGATCGTGCGCGCGGAGGCGAGCTTCGCCGCGAAGGCGTCGTCGACGTGCTGCCAGACGAACGGATCGGGGAACCGGCGCGAGCCGAGCACCCACTCCGCGGCCGCGCCGCAGCCGCCGCCGCAGGTCGAGGCGTGCACGCAGCCCTCGCAGAACTCGGGGAGCGTCTTCTTGTACGAGGCGATCTCCGCGCCGGTCACGACGGCGACCGGATCGAGGTCGGGATCGAGGACGTCCTTGCCGCCCGCGAGCGCGCCGCCGTGCAGCGTGCAGTTGCGGAGGCGCCCGTCCGGACCGAGCGCGAGCTCCTGGTACGAGGTGCCGATGGCGCACGTGCCGAACTTCAGCGGCTCGAGCTCCTCGACCTCCACCGCGCAGGGCGGCACCGGCATCGTGCAGGTTACACGCATCTCCTCCCGCGCGAACGGGATGGCGTGGCGGAAGGCGACGAGCAGATCGTCGCGCGAAGGGAGGAGCTCGGCCGCGTGGCGCGCCGCGTAGCCCGCGGGGCTGAAGCGCGAGAGCGCGATGTCCTTCACGCCGAGCGAACGGAAGAGCGCGAGCGTCTCGGCGACGTGCGCCGCGTTCTTCCGCGTGACGACGATGCAGCCGACGACCGGCACCTTCGCCGCGGTGAGCGCGCGGATGCCGGCGAGCGTCTTGTCGAAGTGCCCCGCCCCGCCGACGTGCGCGTCGTGGATCTCGGCGGTCGGGCCGTCGAGCGTGACCTGCACGTACGAGACGTCGTAGCCGGCGAGGCGCGTCGCGATCGCCTCGTCGATCAGGCCGCCGTTCGAGATGATCTGGATGCGGACGCCCTTGGCGCGCACGAGATCGAAGAGGTCGAAGACGTCGCGCCGCGCGAACGGCTCGCCGCCGGTGACCGTGACGTGATCGACGTCGAGCGCGGTAAGGAGCTTGTCGACGCGCGCGAGGAGCTGCTTCTGCGCGCCGGCGTCGAACCCCGCGCCGTTGTCCTCGCGCCAGGCGTTGTAGCAGTACGAGCACTTCTGCTGGCAGTGCGCCGTCGTCTCGATCGCGATCGCGTAGACCTTCGGGCGCATCGGTCAGCCTCCGTCGTCGCCCGGCGGGGGTGCGAGGCAGGGCTGGGGCTCGGCATCGGCGTCGAGCTTCGCGTCCGTCGCCGCGTCGAGGCCCGCGTCCTCGGCGATCTTCGACAGACAGGGCTGCGGCTGTGCATCCGGGTTCGACGGCGGCGACAGGCATGGCTGGGGCGTGCCGCCGTCGGACTGCTCCGTCTCGCCGCCGCAACCCTCCGCCGCCGCCGCCACGGTGCCGGTCGCGGCGACGCCGGCGAGCGCGGCCGCGAGGAACCGCGCCCGGCGCGCGAGGATGATGCGCCTGGTCTCGTCGTCCCCGCCGTGGCCCATGCGGACGAGCTTAGCGCGTCGTGCCTCCTCTAGTAAGGCATGACCGCGCGTGCTAACTCCGCGCGGCGATGCAGGACGCCCTCGTCTTCCGTCGTGTCCGCGCGGTCGACCCGTCGTCGGACCTCGACCGCGAGGTCGACGTGGTGGTCGAGAAGGGCGCGATCACGCGCGTCGGACCGCGGGCCGCGGACGGGCTCGTCCCGAGCGAGCGGGTCCGCGTGATCGAGGCGCCGGCGGGCGCGATGCTCCTGCCCGGCCTGGTCGACCTGCACGCGCACCTCCGCGAGCCGGGTCAGGAGGGCAAGGAGGACCTGAAGAGCGGCCTCGCCGCCGCCGCCGCCGGGGGCTTCACCGACGTCTGCGCGATGCCGAACACGAGGCCGGTGAACGACACGCGCATCATCACCGAGCTGCTCGTCTACAAGTCGCGCGCCATCGGCGGCCCGCGCCTGCATCCGATCGGTGCGATCACCGTCGGACAGAAGGGCGAGACGCTGACCGAGATGGCGGACCTCAAGGAGGCGGGCGCGGTCGCGCTGAGCGACGACGGCCGCTGCGTCACGCGGAGCGACGTGATGCGCCGCGCGCTCGAGTACGCCTCGACGTTCGATCTCACGATCATCCAGCACGCCGAGGACCACGCGCTCACCGAGGGCGCGCAGATGCACGAGGGCGCGATCAGCGCGAGGCTCGGGCTCCGCGGCTGGCCCCGCGTCGCCGAGGACGTCATCGTCGCGCGCGACGTGCTCCTCGCCGAGTACACGCGCGCGAAGTACCACGTCGCGCACGTCTCCACGCTCGGCGCGGTGCGCATCCTCCGCGAGGCGAAGTCGCGCGGCATCGCCGTCACCGCCGAGGTGACGCCGCACCACCTCCTCCTCACCGACGCGAAGCTCATCGGCTACGACACCGCGTGCAAGGTGAACCCGCCGCTCCGCGAGGACGCCGACGTCGCCGCGCTGCGCGAGGCGCTCGCCGACGGCACGATCGACTGCATCGCCACCGACCACGCGCCCCATGGCGTGCTCGACAAGGAGTGCGAGATGTCCGAGGCCGCGCCCGGCATGATCGGCCTCGAGCTCTGCGTCCCCTTGATGCTCGGGCTGGTCGAGAAGGGCGTCTTCTCCCTCGCGCGGATGGTCGATGCGCTCACCCGGGCGCCGGCCAGGATCGCGGGCCTCGCCGCGCCGCGGATCAAGGAGGGCGCGGAGGCGAACCTCTGCCTGGTCGATCCCGCCCGCACCTGGACCATCGAGCCCTCGCGGCTCCGTACGAAGAGCAAGAACACGCCGTTCCTCGGCCAGACCGTGAAGGGCATGGTGCTCGCCACGGTCGTCGCCGGCGAGGTCGTCTACGAAGCATGAGCAGCAACATGGATGCGACGAAAGCGGAGCGCGCGCACCTCGTCCTCGCGGACGGCACCGTCTTCCCGGGCGAGCCGTTC
>JBDHVD010000099.1:0-21785 GCA_039809525.1 Labilithrix sp.
CGGGGTGCACGCCGTGAGGGCGAGCGCGGAGGCGAGGAGGCGCGCGCGGCCGACGGGCATCGATCAGCCGGTGAAGTCCTCGACCACGTGCACCCGACGATCGAGCGGCGGCGCTCCGGGCAGGTGCTGCGTGTCGACGAACACGACGTCCGCCTCGGGACACATCTCGACGAACGCGTTGCAGTTGCCCGGCTCGTTGTCGAACGCCGCGACGACGTGCCCGACGCGCGCGAGCTTCGGCCCCTCCTCGCGCTTGAACGCCTCGTCGGGGATCTTCGCGTCCGGCTTGCACACGAGCTCCGTCCCGACGACGCCGATCGGGTAGCCGAGATCGCGCAGGCTCTGGAAGGATCCGAGCCCCATCAAGGGGAGGTCGCGGCCGGTGAAGTAGACGAGGATCGCGCCGGCCTCGTAGCAGGCGCGCGCGAACTCCACGGAGCCGGCGACGGCCACGTCGTGTTTGAGGTAGTGGTCGCTGAAGAAGCGCTCGCGCCAGAACGCCTCGGCACGGGCGACGAGATCGGGGTGCTCGAGCCCGAGCCGCTTGAGCGAGTCGCTGAGCAGGTACGCGAGCTCCTCGGCGCGCGCCGCCGCGAGGATCTCCGCCGACGAGTGGGCCTCGGCCCTCAGCTCGCTGGCGAGCTCCTGGAGGATGACCGCCGTCCGGGGGCGGTTGTCCATGAGCGTTCCGTCGAGGTCGAACACGACGACCCCCGGAGGCTTGCCGGGCACAGGCGCACACCGTGCGACGATGCGTTGGTAGAGGGCGCGGCGCTCGGGCGCCGGAATTCGCTTGTAGAACTGGGACATCGCGGGGGAAGCGGCAGTGCGTACCACACGCCGCCGCGCGGCGGGAGTGCCCAAGAGCCGGGAGCGGCCGCGAAGACCCGCGAGGGGGGCGCAAACGGGAGCAAACGGGAGCAGACGCGAGGGCGTGCCCCTGGTCCTCGTCTTGCCCGCTTTCGACCGTTGTCCCGCCGGTACCCGTTTCATACTCCCTGGGGACCATGCGTGCGGGTACACTCAGAAGGTTTTGCCGCGTGTCGACCGGAGAGTTGCCGCATGGACGATTGCGAAGGAACCCCATGATCTTCGAGACTTGGGGAACCTCCTACCGTTCAGCATGCGAAACTTCGTCGCAAGCGATTGACGAATCCAACCTATATAACTAAAGGGTGAAAACCGTGAAATTCGCCGGTGACAATCTGCTGACCTCGAGCGAGGTCGGCCACCTCCTCCAGGTGAACCCGAGCTCGGTCAAGAAGTGGGTCAACGACGGCCTGCTCGCCGCGTTCCGGACGCCCGGGGGTCACCGCCGCATCCGTGCGTCGGACCTCGTCGACTTCCTCACGCGCCATCGCATGCCGATCCCGGCCGAGCTGCAAGACGTCGCCCGAAAGCGCGTCCTCCTCGTCGACGACAACCAGGCGCAGCTGAGCGCGCTGTCGCGCTCGTTGAAGCGGCACGCCGATCGCCTCGAGGTGGTGACGGCGAACAACGGCATCGACGCGCTCGTGCTCGTCGGATCCTTTCATCCCAACGTCGTCGTGATCGACCTCTTCATGCCCGAGATCGACGGGCTCGAAGTGTGTCGTCGTCTCAAGAAGCGTCCGGAAACGAAGGACGTCCAGGTCATCATCGTGAGTGGAGGGCTGACGCCGGCCCTCGAGCGCAAAGCGCTCGAGGCGGGGGCGGTGCGCTGCTTCTCCAAACCGGTCGACACGCAGACATTGCTGTCCTGCGTGCTCGAGCCGGGCGGCGAGCTTCGCCGTGCTGTCAGTGGCTAGCAGTACGAACTCCTGAGGAGTACCCCCCATGCATCGCGCACTCTCGAGAAGCGCCGACCTGGCGCGCGTGCCGTCGCGCGCCGAGCCCCGGCGTACCGCCGACATCCTCGTCGACATGTTGATCGACGCCGGTGTCGAAGTGATCTTCGGTCTACCAGGAGGCGCGGTCGCGCCGATCGAGGATGCGCTCCTCGATCGGCCACAAGTCCGCTCGATCACCACGCGACACGAAGCCGGAGCGGTGTTCGCCGCGGCGGGCTATGCGCGCGCGACGGGCAAGCTCGGCGTCGTGGTCGTCACGTCCGGCCCGGGCATCACCAACACGCTGACCGGCCTCGCCTCTGCGCTGGCCGACGGTCTGCCGGTGCTCGTGATCGCGGGCGAGGTCCCGCGCAAGAGCTACGGACGCGGCGCGCTGCAAGAGACGAGCGCGTACTCCCTCGATGTCGTGCACGCGGCGAAGAGCATGACCAAGCTCGCCGTCGAGATCCCGGACGCGAACGTCGCGCCGGCGATCCTCAGCCGTGCGATCGCGACCGCGATGAGCGGCACGCGCGGCCCGGTGCTCGTGACGATCCCGCTCGACGTCTCGACGGCGCAGATCCGCCAGCCGATGCTCGACGTGCAGCCGAAGCTCGTCTTCGAGCCGGCGCCCGCGACGGTGGCGAGGGTCGCCACGGCGCTCGCCGGGGCGAAGCGCGGCGTGCTCTTCGTCGGCTCCGGAGCGCGCGGCGGCGACGGACCTCGCTGCGTGCGCGAGCTCGCCGAGCGCCTCCAGGTGCCCGTGATGACGACGCCGAAGGCGAAGGGCGTGTTCCCCGAGAGCCACCCGCTGAGCCTCGGCGTGTTCGGCTGGGGCGGCCATCCGTCCGCCAGCGAGTACCTGTCGAAGGGCGTCGACGTCCTCATGGCGATCGGCACCGGGCTCGGCGAGGCCGCGACGAACAACTGGAGCGACCTGCTCAAGGCCACCGACGAGTTCATCCAGCTCGACGCAGAGGCCGCGCGCATCGGACGCAGCTACCCGGTGACCGTCGGCGTCGCAGGGTTCGTCGATCAGGTGCTCCCGCTCGTGCAGCGCCAGCTCGACGGCATGGCCCTGCGCCCGCGCGTCGCCCGCCAGTTCGGGGTGGTGCGCAAGGACACGGGGGACACGGTGCTCGTCGGCAGCGAGAACAAGATCGCACCGCAGCGCGCCCTCTGGGAGCTGCAGCAGGTGCTGCCGCGCAACACCCTCTACAGCGCGGACATGGGCGATCACACGTTCATCGCGCTGCACCACCTCGAGATCGATCGCCCCGACGGGTTCGTCTCGATGCTCGGCCTCGCCTCGATGCAGTCGGGAATCGGCGCCGCGGTGGGCATGAAGGCCGCGCGTCCCGACCAGACGGTCGTGGCGGTCTGCGGAGACGGGTGCTTCGCGATGGGCATCGGCGACGTCGCGACCGCCGCGCAGGAAGAGCTCCCCTTCATCGTCGCGGTGCTCAACGACGAGCGCTACGGCATGGTCGAAGCGGGGCACAGCGCGATCTACGGGCGGAGCCCCGCGTTCGGGACCAACGCGATGAACATCGCCGAGGTCGCCCGCGGCGTCGGCGCCGAGGCCGTCGTCATCGAGCGCCTCGGCGAGATCCTCGACCTCGGGCTCGCGGCGATGGTGCGCCGGGTGCCGGTCGTGCTCGACATCCGCATCGACCGGTCGATCCGCCTCTCGCGCGCACGCGTCGACTTCATCAAGCAAACCGCCAATCGCAAGTCGGTCAACTAGAGGTTCGTCATGAAGAAGTCCGTTGGTGTCCTGGGTGTCGGAACCTACCTTCCTCCCGACGTACGCAAGAACGACTGGTGGCCGGAGAGCGTCGTCGCGAAGTGGCGCGAGAAGCGGGCGGCCCCGCTCACCGACAAGGTGCATGCAGAGCCATCCACTCCCGGCGGACGGGCCGTCGCCGAAGCAATGGCTGCTCTGCGAAATGATCCGTTCCACGGCGCGCGCGAACGTCGCGTGCTGAAGGAGGGTATGAAGGCCTCCGACATGGAGCTCGAGGCCGCACGCGCCGCGATCGCGAATGCCGGCATCGATCCGCAGGAAATCGGCCTGGTGCTCGTGAACACCGTCGCGCCGGACTACCTGGTCACCAACAACGCCGCGCTGCTCCATCACAACCTGAAGTTGTCTCCGCGGTGCATGAGCCTCGCGACGGAAGCCGGTTGCAACAGCTACATGACTCAGCTGGCGCTCGCCGAGCCAATCGTTGCTGCCGGTAGAGCCAAGTATGCGTTGCTCCTTCAAAGCTGCAACGTGACCCCGTTCCTTCGTCAGGAGGACCCTCTGTCCGCATGGTTCGGTGACGGCTGCGCAGCGACCGTGCTCGGCGAGGTCGAAGAGGGGCGCGGCATCCTGGGCCACGCGCATCGCACGCGAGGAGAGTTCTACCGCGCCATCGTCGGCAGCGTGCCGGAGGCACGCTGGTACGACGAGGGCAAGGTCGTGATGTACTCGCACGACCACGCCGCCGCGAAAATCTCCTTCCTCGGCATCGCGGACTATTGTGAGGAAGTCGCGTCGGAGGCGCTGGCAAGCGCGGGTCTGTCACCGTCGGACGTCGACTACTACGCGCCCCATCAGCCAACGCGGTGGTTCCGCGACGTGACATCGCGTCAGATGCGGCTCACGAAGGCCCGTTCCGTGGAGACTTTCGAATGGGCTGGCAGCATGTTCGGAGCGAACATTCCCGTCGGCCTGGAGATTGGGCTCCGGGAAGGCCTGCTACGCTCAGGCGACGTGGTGCTCATGTTCGCCGGCGGCGCGGGGTTGACGTATTCGAGCATGGTGATGCGCTGGGCTTGATTGGATGAACGAGGTTTCGTGCCGGGTCTTCGAGATTTTCGTTCGGCCTCTCGCCGAACGGGGGATTCCCATGGAATCGCTGCTCGAAGGCTCGGGCGTGTCGCTCGAAACGATCCGCACGAAAGAGGAGCGCATCGACTGGCCGAACTTCGTAGAGGCCATGCGAAACCTGCGCCGCTGGTTCACGGACGACGACCTCATCGAGATCGGCCGAAGTCTGCTGCGAACGCCGGCGACCAGGTTTGCATCCGTGATCGCCCGTCTCCTCTTCTCGCCGATGGAGTTCTACGCTTGGACCTTCAAGCCGGGGAGCGGCCTCGGCAACCAGTGGTTCACCTGCGTCGAGCCCTCGCTGAAGATGTTGTCGGCGACGGAGCTCGAGCTCACGCTCCGCGTCCCGGAAGGATTCGAGCCGTGCTCGGAGTTCTTCATCATCACTCGCGGGAACTTCATCGAGATGCCCGCGCTCCTCGGGTACCCCCCCGCGAAGGTCGAGCTGGAACGCACGTCACGCGGCGCCCGCTACCACGTGACCGTGCCGCACGGCGCGTCACTCCTCACGCGTTTCCGGCGCGCGCTGCTCTGGCCGTTCACCGCGCGCGCCGCCGCCGGTGAGCTGAAGGCGGCGCACGAGGAGCTCCAGTGGCGCTACGAGCAGCTCGAGGCCGCCCAGCAGAAGCTCGATTACCAGGCGACGAAGCTCCGCACCGCGCACGCGGTGAGCCAGCTGGTCCACGGCGACATCGATCTCGATCGCACGCTGAACGCGATCGCGCGCGCGCTCGTCGAGGAGGCGGGCTTCGCCGCGTGCGAGGTCGAGATCGCGACGGTGGTCGACGGCATCACCGTGAAGCGGCTCGTCCAGCAGGGCACCGTCCCGCCCGGTGTCGCGATGCTCGAGCGGCCGTGCAAAGCGGGCACGAAGCTCGGGTTCGTCCGCGTCCATCCGCGCGCCGACTCCGACCGCGCCGAGCGCGAGGAGCTGCTCGCGTTCATCGAGCCGACGATCGCGATGGCCGTCGACAACGCCATCAGCTACCTCGTCGTCGAGGAGTACCGGCGCGGCCTCGAAAAGCGCGTCGAGGAGCGCACCGCCGAGCTCGCGCAGGCGCGCGACGAGCTCGCCGCCACCGTGCAGCACCTCGAGGAGGCGCGTGAGGTGCGCGAGCGGATCTTCGCGAACGTCAACCACGACCTCCGCACGCCGCTCTCGTTGATCTTGCTCGCCGTCAGCGACGCGCGCGTTCGCCAGAAGAGCAACGAGCCGACGACGACGCGCGCGCTCGCGGCGATCGAGCACGGCGCGCGCCAGCTGCTCCGCATGGTCGACGAGCTGCTGCTGCTCGCCGAGGGTCGCGAGGGCGACATCAAGCTGTGGATGGCGCCGTGCGACCTCACGGAGATCGTGGGCCAGCTCGTGAACGCGTGGAAGCCCGCGGCGCGCACCGGCGGCATCGACCTCGGGTTCGAGACCGACGGCCATGCGGTGGTGCGCGGCGATCGCGACGCGATCGAGCGCATCGTCACGAACCTCCTGTCGAACGCGCTGAAGTTCACGCCGAAGGGCGGCCGCGTGCAGGTCCGCGTCGCCGCGACGGCGCAGCACGCGTTCTTCGAGGTGCGCGACACCGGCATCGGCATCGACGCCGAGCTGCGAAAGCGACTCTTCGGGCGCTTCGAGCGCGGACGGCGCTCGGTGAACGGCAAGGTGGCCGGCAGCGGGCTCGGGCTGTCGCTGGTGAAGGAGCTCGTGACCGGTCACGGCGGCACGGTCGACGCGGAGTCGCTGTCCGACGGAGGCACGCTCTTCCGCGTCGTGCTGCCCCTCGTGGCGAGCGATGCCCCGGCCGCGGCGAGCCGCGCGCGCGTATCGCTCGGACCGGAGGACTATGGTCTGGCGACGGCGCCGATCGGCAACCGCGAGCTCTACGAGCCGTTCGCGGAGACGCCGACGGCGACGCTGCTCCTCGCCGAGGACGATCCGGGGCTGCGCGAGCGCATCGCGCTGATGCTCTCCGAGGAGTACCGGGTCATCGCTGCGGCCGATGGCCTCAGCGCGCTCAAGCTCGCCGAGCTGCATCGCCCCGACCTCCTGGTGACCGACATCTCGATGCCGGGCATGGACGGCGTCGAGCTGACGCGCCAGTTCCGCGCGCTCGCGGGCAGCCGCGTGGCGCCCGTGCTGCTGCTGACGGCGGCGGGAGGGATCGGCGAGCGCCTCTCGGGCTTCGAGGCCGGCGCCGTCGACTACATCCTCAAGCCGTTCGAGCCCGCCGAGCTGCGCGCGCGCATCCGCTCGCAGCTCGCGCTCCGAAC
This sequence comes from Labilithrix sp., assembly GCA_039809525.1. Classification (GTDB taxonomy): domain Bacteria; phylum Myxococcota_A; class Polyangia; order Polyangiales; family Polyangiaceae; genus Labilithrix. Next base: position 6,952 of record JBDHVD010000099.1, read on the forward strand.
GCTCGCGCTTCAACTTCTCGAGAGTGAAAAGCTGGCGGCACTTGGTACGCTCTCGGCCGGGCTCGCGCACGAGATGAGGAATCCCGCGAACGGCATCGTGAACGCGATCGACCCGCTGCGTGCGGTGCTGCCGGCCGACGCCATCGCGCCGGGCACCGACGCGGCCGAGCTGCTCCTCGTCATCGAGCAGTGCAGCGAGCAGATCGGCAACCTCTCGCGCCAGCTCCTCGGCTTCCGCCGCGGCGCCGCGCTGGAGAAGCAGAGCATCACGCTCGAGCACCTGCTCCGCCGCGTGAAGGCGACCGCGCAGCCCGCGCTCCAGGGCGTCGAGCTCCGCGAGCGCCTCGAGTACGCGGGTCCGGTGAGCTGCGCGGAGCCGCTGATCGCGCAGGTGCTGACGAACCTGCTCGACAACGCGGCGTACGCGGCGGGCCGCGGCGGATGGGTCGAGGTGCGTAGCAAGCAGGCGCCCGACCGCGTCATCCTCGAGTTCGAGGACAGCGGGCCGGGCGTGCCGACGGAGATGCGCGAGCGGATCTTCGAGCCGTTCTTCACCACGAAGCCGCCGGGGGCCGGGAATGGTCTCGGTCTGTCGACGGCACGAGAGATCGTCCTGCAACATGGGGGGTCACTGGGCATCCACGAAGCGGGCGGCCGGACGGTCTTCCGCGTGGAGCTGCCCATCGCGGGGTGACCGATGGATGCGAGAGAGCACCTGATCCTCTACGTCGACGACGAGCGCACCAACCGCATCGTCTTCGATCAGACGTTCGGGAAGATCTTCCGCGTGAAGAGCGTCGATTCGGGCGCGGCGGCCCTCGCGCTCGTCGCGAACGAGCCCGTCGCCGTGCTCGTCACCGACATGCGCATGCCGGGCATGTCGGGCGACGAGCTGCTGACGCGCTTCAAGACCATCTCGCCGGACACCATCCGCATCGTCGTCACCGCGTACAGCGATCTCGATCCGATCCTTCGCGCGGTGAACGAGGGGCTCGTCGTCCGCTACATCGTCAAGCCGTGGGACCGCAAGGAGCTCCACGAGATCCTCCGCTGGGCGCTCGAGGCGTACGTGCTCGGACGACAGAACAGCGCGCTCCAGGTGCGCCTGATCGAGAGCGAGCGGCTGATGACGCTCGGCCAGGTGTCCGCGCACGTGCTGCACGACCTCGGCGGACTGCTGAGCGCGCTCTCGCCGAACCTCGAGTTCCTCGAGGAGATGTCGGCGCTCCTCCAGCCGGTGCTCCGGAGCGTGGCGGCGGGCGAGCCCGTGACGTTGAGCGAGAAGGACCGCAAGAACCTCGAGATGTACGCGTCCGAGCTGCCGCTCATGGCGAACGAGGTACGGACGGCGACGAAGTTCATGACGGAGCTCGTCGCGTCGCTGCGCGCGTTCCAGAACAAGACGGCCGCGCCCTCCGGGCCGCGCGACGTCGAGCCGACCGACGTGCTGAAGCGCGTGATGGTCCTCTGCAAGCACGGCGCGATCACGTCGGACTCGCGGCTCGAGTACGACGGCGCGAGCGATCTGCCCCGGGTGAAGGCGACCGCCACGGAGCTCATGCAGATCCTCCTCAATCTCGTGCGCAACGCGCAGCAGGCGCTCGAGGGGCAGCGCGGCGGCTCGGTGGTGGTCCACGCGGCGCCGCAGGGCGACGCCGTTCGCTTCGTCGTCCGCGACAGCGGACCGGGCATGCCGGCGGAGGTGCTCGCCAAGCTGGGGACGCCGTTCTTCACCACGCGGAGCGACGGGACCGGTCTCGGCGTCGCGCAGTGCAAGCGCCTCGTGGCCGCGCTCGGCGGCCAGTTCGACATCGACAGCGCGCCCGGGCGCGGGACCGCGGTGACGTTCACCATCCCGAAGGCGGTCTGACCGTGCTACGTGAAGGGCTTCGAAGATGTCGCAGCGCGACCATTACGAGGTCCTCGGCGTCTCCCGGTCGTCGACCCCCGAAGAGATAAAGGCGGCGTTCCGCAAGCTGGCGGCGCAGCATCATCCGGACAAGAACGCCGGTGATCCGCACGCGGCCGTGCGGTTCAAGGAGATCAACGCGGCCTACCAGGTGCTGAGCGACCCTCAGCGCAAGGCGATGTACGACCGCTTCGGCCACCGCGCAGAAGAGCCCGGCTCGCCGTTCGCGAGCAGCGGACCGTTCGCCGGAGGCGTCGTCGACTTCAGCGAGATCGCCGTCGACGGCATCCTCGGCGATCTCCTGGGCGTCTTCGGGGTGGGCCGCGGCGACCGCGGCGACATCAAGCGCGAGCTGACCATCACCTTCGAAGAGGCCGCGTTCGGCTGCACGAAGACGATGAAGTACGACCGCGTCGTCGCGTGCGGCGACTGCCGCGGCTCGGGATCGGCGCCGGGCTCGAGCCCCGAGACGTGCAGCGCGTGCAACGGCCGCGGGCGCGTGCGCTTCCAGCAGGGCATCCTGCCGATCGCCGTCGAGCGCGTCTGCCATCGCTGCAAGGGCCGAGGCACGGTCGTGACCCAGGCGTGCAACACGTGCCGGGGCAGCGGGCTCGTCTCGAGCGAGAACACCATCGAGGTCACCATCCCGCCCGGCGTCGAGCACGGCGCGACGCGCGTGGTGAGCGCGGCCGGCAACCGCCCGCGAGGCGACAAGCCGGCTGGCGATCTCGAGCTCGAGATCAAGGTCGCGCCGCACCCGTTCTTCCGCCGCGCGGGCGACGACGTCGTCTGCGGCGTGCCCCTCACGTTCACCCAGGCCGCGCTCGGCGCGGAGGTCGAGGTGCCGACGCTCGACGGCAAGGGCAAGCTCCGCGTCCCCGCGGGGACGCAGCCCGGCACCACGCTCCGGATCAAGGGCAAGGGGATGCCGAAGCGCACCGGCATCGGCCGTGGCGATCAGCGCGTCGAGATCACCATCGAGGTGCCGACGGAGCTCTCCTCGCGGCAGCGCGAGCTGCTCGAGGAGCTGGCGAAGGAGCTCCGCGAGGAGGTCACGCCGCAGCGCAAGGGCTTCATGGACAAGCTGAAGGACCTCTTCGGCTGATCGCGCCGCGAAGCGCCGTGCGCGCGTACCGCGCGGCGCCCTATGCAGTTGGTTGACTGGTTGAACCAGTAGTTCCGCGGGGATGTCACCGTCCGGACGGCGGCGCGTCGCTTGCTCCGTCGAGCCTGCGAGCCATGCGTGATCCGAGAACCGATCTGGTCGTCGTTCATTGTCCCGTGGGCGGAGGGCACAAGGCCGCCGCCCTCGCGATCACGGAGGCGGCGCGTGCGCGTGGCCTCTCCGCCGAGGTCGTCGATGCGTTCGCGCATGCGCCGCGATGGGCGGGCGACGCGTACCTCGCGGCGCACCTCACGGGCCAGAACGCGGTGCCCGACTTCTACGGGGAGATGTACTTCGCCGCGAACCATCGCGGCGGCCTGCTCGATCCGCTGCGCGTGGGCTTCGACGGCGTGGTCTTCGGCGGGCTCGCCGCGCACGTCGCGTCGCTCTCACCGCGCGCGATCGTCGCCACGCATCACCTGCCGCTCGTCGTGCTCGGCCGCGAGCGCACGAGAGGGCGGCTCGCCGCGCCGCTCGCCGGCGTGGTCACCGATTACATGGCGCACGCGTGCTGGGTCGAGCCGGGCGTCGACGCGTTCGCGGTGCCGGCGGAGGCGGCCGCGACGGAGCTCGTCGAGCACGGCGCCGATCCGCGCGCGATCACCGTGACCGGCATCCCGGTGCGCGCCGCGTTCGAGCGCGTCCCCCCGATCCTGCCGCGCGGCGACCGGCGCCTCCGCGTGCTGGTGACGAGCGGAGGCTTCGGCGTCGGACCGATCGCCCGCATCGTCGCGTCGTTCGCCGGCATCGAGGGGATCGATCTCACGGTGGTCTGCGGATCGTCGGAGAAGGTCGCGGCGAAGGTCGGCGAGGCCGGCGCACGCGCCGGCGTGGCGACGCGCGTGATCGGCTTCGAGCGCGACATGCCCGCGCGCATCGCCGAGGCCGACGTCGTCGTCGGCAAGGCCGGCGGCCTGACGGTCACCGAGACGATGACCGCGGGGCGCCCGATGGTGATCGCGTCGGCGGTCCCGGGCAACGAGGCGATCAACGAGCGCTTCGTGGTCGAGGCCGGCGCGGGCGTGTCGGCGGCGCCGGAAGAGGTCGGCCGCGCGGTGGCCGAGCTCCGCGCGCGCGGCGCGCTCCGGTCGATGGCGGCGCGTGCACGCGAGCTCGTCCCGCGCGGAGCCGCGGCACGCGTCGTCGATGTGGCGATCGCGCTCGCTAGGCGTGCGCACCTCGCCGCCTGATGTCGACGCTCTCGGGCTTCGCGAGCGGCGGGGCGGCGAAGCCGAACAGGAGCGTCGCGAGCAGGAGATGATGCGCGGTGATCCCGGCCGTACCGCCCGGCAGCACGAGCGGCGACACGAAGAGCCACGCCGCGAGCGCCACGTTTCCGACCTCTGCGAACGGCGTGCGGCGCAGGGCGAGCAGCGCGAACGCGACCGCGAGGGCGCCGACCACGAGCGTGTTGTAGGCCTGCGCGGGCGAGTCGCGCCAGAAGATCGACGAGAGCATGAGCCATGCGCCGAACAGGAGGTTCGCGATGGCGCCGATCCGGTTGACGTTCAGCATGACCGCCCGCGCTGCATCGCGGGTGCCACCTCTTCGGGCGGCCTCAGTCGCAGACCGTCTGGTTCTCGCGGAAGTGCGTGAGGAGCCCGCCGAGACGGCCGCGCCAGAACGACCAGTCGTGCTCGGCGTTCAGCTCCTTGATGCGGACGTGGTCGTAGCCCTTCTGCGTCATGACCGTGTCCATCTGATCGGTGACGTCGCAGTTGTCGTCGGGGCAGCCGGAGTCGAGATAGAAGCGGACGGGGATCTTCGGGCTCTGCTGCACGCGCGTGATCATCGCGTTGCCGTTCCAGAAGTACGACGAGCTCTGCGCGCCGACCCAACCCCACGACGCCGGCTTCTCGAACGCGGCGAACGTCGAGATCAGCCCGCCGAGCGACGCGCCGGAGATCCCGCGCGCGCCCTGCTTGCCGCAGAGGCGGCTCTCCTTCGCGAGACGCGGCCACAGCTCGTCGGTGACGAAGGCGACGTACTCCACGCCCTTCGAGTCGCTCTCGCCGAACGAGTACTCCGCCATGCGGACGTCCTGGTTCGGGAGCCCGACGAAGGCGAGCACCGCCGACAGCTCGGGGCGCTTCGCGTAGAGCGCGTCGGCCACCGTCGCGAAGCCTCCGCGCGTGAGCGACTCCATCCCGTCGTGGAACACGATCGACGGGAGCTTCTCGCACTTGCCGTCGTCGTAGCGCGCCGGGAAGTAGACCCACACGTCGCGATCGTTCGCGAGCGCGGTGGCGTGCACCTTCCCCAGCGCGACGAGGCGGCCCTTCTCCTTCGGCAGGTCCTGCGGGTGGACGATCGCGTTGACCTCGCCCTTCACCCCGAAGCCGCGATCGATGCCGTCCCACTCGACGTTCTTCGCGAGCGGATCCTCGCGGAAGCCGCCGTCGTCGGCGGAGACGAGCAGCTTGTACGCGTGGCTCGTGCCGCGCGGGATCTTCGTCTCCGCGGAGAAGAGATCGGTGTCGGGCAGCATCGCGAGCGGAACCGCCTTCGACTTGTCCCAGCCGACGAACCCGCCGATCGCCTTCCACGATCCGGTGGGCGAAGCGCCGCGCGCGAGGAAGACGACGCGATCGCCCTTCGGATCCTCGAGCGGCGTGCCGCCCTGCGCCGCGACGTCGGCGAGGAGCTTGTCGACCCGCGCCGCGCGCGCCGCCCCGGTGAGCCCCGCGACGTCGGCGAGGAACGCGTCCCACAGCGCGATGGGCGCGGTCTTCGCCTGGGTCGACCTCAGGCATTTCGCCGGATCCGGCGTGGCCGCATCGGGGCCCGCTCCGCCGTCCGCGCCGGGATCGACCGGGCCCGGGCCGGGGCCGGCAGGCTGGACGCTCGGACCGCCATTCTCCGGGCCGGCCTGCGACGGATCGCCGCCGGATCCGCACCCGAAGAGCGCGATCGCCGCTGCTACGCCGAGGATTCGAGGCCGCACGGTCACGTCACTGCCTCCATACGGTGGCTCGGTCCAGGAAATTCCGCTCGTCCGTCACTCAAAAGTGAGTTACGTACGCGAGACCCGCGGGTGGGGCTCGGTGGCCGTAGAATCCCGCGGCTTTGAAGATGTCCGAGGCGATCCAGGCAGCACCGCGCACGACCTCCGGCCAGGGCAAGCCCTTGTCCGCGGAGAGCGATCCCTCGCTCGCTCCGCAGCCTCGCCCGCTGCGGTGCGCGGCTCGCGGCATCAAGAAGGCGTTCGGGACGACGCCGATCCTCCGCGGCGTGGACCTCGAGATCCCCGAAGGCAGCTTCGCGGTCCTCGTCGGTCCGAGCGGCTGCGGGAAGTCGACGCTCCTGCGACTCGTCGCGGGGCTCGAGCAGGCCGACGAGGGCACCATCGCGCTCGCCGATCGCGACGTGACGCGCCTGCCGCCGCGCGACCGCGACATCGCGATGGTCTTCCAGAGCTACGCGCTCTACCCGCACCTCACCGTGCGCGACAACCTGAAGTTCGGGCTCGAGCTCAGGAAGACGCCGAAGAGCGAGATCGACAAGCGCATCGACGAGGCGAGCGCGATGCTCGGCCTGGGCAAGCTGCTCGATCGCCTGCCGAAGCAGCTCTCGGGCGGACAGCGCCAGCGCGTCGCGATGGGCCGGGCGATCGTCCGCCGGCCCACCCTCTTCCTCTTCGACGAGCCGCTCTCGAACCTCGACGCCGCGCTCCGCGCCGAGGTGCGCGTCGAGATCCGCCGCCTGCACGATCGCCTGAAGGCGACGACCCTCTACGTCACGCACGACCAGGTCGAGGCGATGACCCTCGCCGACACGCTCTGGGTGCTCAACGGCGGCCTCGTCGAGCAGAAGGGCCCGCCGCTCGAGGTCTACGAGCGGCCGCGCACCAAGTTCGTGGCGACGTTCCTCGGCTCGCCGCAGATGAACATGGTCGACGGCGTGATCGTGAAGGACGGGGGGCGTCTCTACGCCGAGGGCGGAGGCATCCGCGCGCTCGTCGACGAGGAGCGCTTCGGCAGCGGGCTCGACGAGGGTCGCGAGGTCACCATGGGCATCCGCCCGCACGACCTCGTCCTCGCGAAGAACGGCGCGCCGCACGTCGCGGAGCTCAAGGTGGAGCTCGTCGAGGCGCTCGGCTTCGAGGCCTTCGCCCACGGATGGGTGCGCCAGAGCGGCCCGAACATCATCGCGCGGCTCGAGCCCGACGACGCGAAGTCGGTGAGGCCGGGCGCGACCGTCGCGCTGACCGCGGAGCCGAACCGCGTGCACCTCTTCGATCCGAAGACGGGCATCTCGTGCGACGCGCGCTGATCCTCCTCGCGCTGCTCGTCCTCGCGCTCGTCGCAGCACCCGGTTGCGGCGAGCCTCCGCGAGGCGTCGTCGTGTGGCACCCGTACCGCGGCGGCGAGCAGAAGGCGCTCGAGAGCATCGCCCTGCGCTTCGAGAAGGAGCACGGCACCAAGGTCACGCTCCTCTCCGTCCCGTACGAGGCGTATCTCTCGAAGCTCGAGGCCGCCATCCCGCGCGGCAACGGTCCGGACGTCTTCCTCGGTCCGCACAATCGCCTCGGCGAGTACCTCCTCCATGTCCTCGTCGCGCCCGCGGGGGACGCGATCCCCGACGCGGACGTCGCGCTCTACGACCAGACCGCGGTGCAGGCGATCACCCACGACGGCAAGCGATGGGCGGTGCCCCTCGCGAGCAAGTGCGCCGCGCTCTACGTCGACACCGATCTCCTCCCCGAGCCGCCGAAGACCCTCGGCGACATCGAGCGCGCGAAGGCGTCGCTGCCGAACGGCGTGTGGCCGCTCGTCTACGAATCGCAGAGCGTCTACTACCACGCGGCGATCCTCCACGCGTACGGCGGCAAGTTCTTCGAGGACGATCGCTTCCTCATGATCGGCCCCGAGGCCGAGCGCTCGCTCGAGAAGGTGCGCGAGCTCACCGCCGGCGGCATCGTCCCGCCCGAGCCGAGCGGCGATCTCGTCAAGCAGCTCTTCTCGCAGAAGAAGGCGGCGACGGCGATCGGCGGACCGTGGCTCGCCGCCGATCTCCCGGCCGATCTCCACTACACCGTCGTGGCCCTTCCGGCGATCGAGGGCGCCGGACGCATGCGGCCGTACCTGACGGTCGACGGTGCGTTCCTCACGCCCGAGGGCGCGCGCAGCGACGACGCGCGCACGTTCGCGCGCTTCCTCGCCAGCGACGCGTCCGCCGCCGAGCGCGCGGAGACCGGCAAGCAGGTCGTCACCACGCGGTCGTTCTGGGAGCGCCCTCCGTCCGCCGGCACCGAGACGCTCCGCGCGTTCCGCCTCGCCAGCGCCGACGCGATCCCGATGCCGGTGTCGATGGCGATGAACCCCGCGTGGGATCCGGCGCTCCAGGCGATGCGCAAGGTGCTCCGCGGCACCGCCCCGCCCGGCGCGGCGCTGTCCGAGGCGAAGGCCCGCTACGACGACGTGATGCGCCCCACGCCGCGCACGTCGTCGACCGCGCCGATGATCGCGCTCTCGAGCGTGTGCATGCTCCTCGTCGCGATCTGGATCACCCGCCGCGCGACGCGTCCCGGCTTCCGCCGCGAGCTCCGCGAGTCGGTCCCCGTCTACAAGTACCTCGCGCACGCGGTGCTCACGATCGTCGTGCTCGTCGTGCTCCCGCTCGTCGCCGGCGCGCTCACCTCGTTCTACGCGGGCACGCGCGAGGACGCGCACTTCGTGGGGCTCGCGAACTACGTCGACATCCTCACCGCGCGGGGGCGCCCGCTCGAGCAGTGGCTCACGAGCGGCTCGTTCTACTTCACGCTCCTCGTCACCGTGGCGTGGACGCTGGTGAACGTCTTCCTCCACGTGTCGATCGGGCTCGTCCTCGGCGTCGCCCTCGCGCGCCCGTTCCTCAAGCTGCGCGCGGTCTATCGCGTGCTCCTGATCCTCCCGTGGGCCGTGCCGTCGTACGTCACCGCGCTCGCGTGGAAGGGCATGTTCCACCAGCAGTACGGGGCGATCAACGCGCTGCTCGGCACGCAGAAGTCGTGGTTCGCCACGTTCTCCGGCGCCTTCACCGCGAACGTCTCCACGAACGTCTGGCTCGGCTTCCCCTTCATGATGGTCGTCGTGATGGGCGCGCTCACCTCCATCCCGAAGGACGTGCTCGAGGCCGCGGAGGTCGACGGCGCGACGCGCTGGCAGTCGTTCTGGCTCGTCACCCTGCCCCTCCTCCGCCCGACGCTCCTGCCGGCCGTGATCCTCGGCTCGGTGTGGACGTTCAACATGTTCAACGTGATCTTCCTCGTCTCGGGCGGTGAGCCCGACGGCACGACGGACATCCTCGTGAGCGAGGCCTACCGCTGGGCGTTCGCGCGCAACGCGCAGTTCGGCTACGCGGCGGCGTACGCGGTGATCATCTTCGGCCTGCTCGTCGTCATGTCCCGGGCGCTCGGCGGAAAGGGCGAGCGCGCATGAAGCCGATCGAGCGCCTCGAGCGTCTCCTCGTCCGCGCCCTGCTCGTCGCGGCCGTCGTCTACGCGCTCTACCCGATCCTCTGGGTCGTCTCCGTCGCGTTCACGCCGGGCGGCAACCCCGAGCCGCACGCGTTGCCCTTCCCCCGCGCGTGGTCGCTCGACAACTTCCGCGAGGTGACCGGCAGCGGCTACTTCGGCCGCCAGGTCCTGAACTCGATCGTCGTCTCGGTCGCCACGGCCGGCGCCGCGGTGCTCATCGCGACGCCCGCCGCGTACGCCCTCGCGCGCTTCGAGTTCGTCGGCAAGCGCTCCGGCCTGCGCACGCTCCTCTTCACCCAGATGTTCCCCGGCGTGGCCAGCGCCGTCCCGCTCTATCTGATCCTCGACGCGCTCCGCCTCCTCGACACGCGGAGCGGCCTCGTCCTCGTCTACGCGGCCACCGCCGTTCCGTTCGCCATCTTCCAGCTGCGCGGCGCGTTCCTCTCGATCCCCGTCGATCTCGAGGAGGCGGCGATGGTCGACGGCGCCACGCGCACGCAGGCCTTCCTCAAGGTGGCCCTGCCCGCCGCCCGCCCCGCCCTCGCGGTCACGTTCCTCTTCGCGTTCATGAGCGCCTGGAACGAGTTCATCCTCGCGGCCACGCTGCTCGGGCGCGAGAGCGCGTTCACGCTCCCGGTCGTGCTCCAGAGCTACGTGAGCGAGTACGACACGCGCTGGGGCGCGTTCGCCGCGGGCGCGATCCTCGTCAGCGTCCCGGTGATGGCGCTCTTCTACGTCGCCCAGCGGCAGCTGGTGAGCGGGCTGACCGCCGGCGGCGTGAAGGGCTGAGCAGGCTCACTTCACGAACACGAGCTCGAAGCGCGCGCCCTTCGCCGGGAGGTTCGTCACCTGCACGCGGCCGCCGTGGGCCTTCATGATGCGATCGAGGATGGCGAGGCCGAGGCCGCTCCCCGTCGCGCGCGTGGTGAAGAACGGCTCGAACATGCGCTCGATGGCATGGGTCGGGACGCCGTCGCCCTCGTCTTCGACGAAGACCCGGACGTCCGAGCCGCCGTTGGCCATGGTCACGCGCACGGTGCCCCCGTTCGGCGACGCCTGGATCGCGTTCTGGAGGACGTTGACGAGCGCGACGTGGAGGGTGTCGGGATCGCCGCGCACCATCTGCTCGCCGGAGGCCTCGACGGACAGCATCACGCGTGCGTTCTCCGCATCGGCGCGGAGCGAGCGCACGGCGTCGCGCACGAGCGCGGCCATCTCGACGTCTCCGACCTTCGGCTCGAGCGGCTTGCTGAACGAGAGGAGATCGCGCACGAGGCGGTCGAGCCGCATGATCTCGGCGCGCTGGATGGTCAAGAGCTCGCGGCCCTCCTCCGAGAGCGGCTCCCTCCGCAGGAGCTCGATGGTGTTCGTCATCGTGGCGAGCGGGTTGCGGACCTCGTGCGCCACCACGGCCGAAGCCTCGCCGAGCGCCGAGAACCGTTCGCGCTCGATGGCCTCGGCCTGCAGCCGCTTCACCTCCGCCGCGGTGCGCTCGAGGAGCACGAGCGGCGCGCAGATCGACTGCGCGAACACGATGACGCACGCGATGGCGAACGCGTACGGGATGAACCGGGGGTCGGGACGGAGGAACGGGTAGTCGAGCTGGTGGAGCGCCATCAACACGACGGTGCCGATCATGAGGCGCGCGCTCACCGACAGCTTCTCGCGACGCATCAGCGCCTGCCGGGCGACGTCGGCGAGCGGAACGCTGACCGCGACGGCGCTCGGCAGCGCGACGATCCAGAACGGCGCGTGCGCGAACCACGCGGCGACGCTCGCGGCTGCCCCGGCGGCGGCGGCGATCCGGTAGAGGCGCGCGTGATAGCGGAGCGAGAGCGCGCGGTGGAGGAAGTCGGCGAGGCAGAGCGCGAGGGCGTACGACGGGATCCCGAACGCGAGGATGGTCTCCGGCGCCTCGGGGAGCAGACCTTGCGCGAGGACGGCGAACGCGGCCCACCCCCAGAACGAGGCGAGGAGACGGTGCAGCGGCGTGCGCTCGTTCCACCAGAGGACGACCGAGATCACGACGTTGATCGCGAGGAGACCCGCGAAGGCGATGAGCGGCAGGATCCAGGCCTTCGGGTCGATCACGACGTTCCCCTCGAACCACCCATGGATAGTCGAAGAATAGTTGGCCATGGACCTCGGCCTGGTGCATGCCGGGAGAATGGCCGTGAAAAAGCTCTCGAAGACGACGGACCGGCGCAAGCTCGGCGATAGGCGGACGAGCCCCGACCGCCGCGAGATGCCGCCTCGTCCGGAGGGCCGGCGCCGCAACGGCGGGCGCCGTGCGACGGATCCGAAGGACGTGTGATAGAGGAGCTTCGTGCGCGGATGGCCGCTCTGTCTCCTGCTCTTCGCGTGTAGCAAGAGCGAGCCGCCCGCACCGCTCGCGCTCGCGCCCGCCCCGAAAGAGGTCGTCCCCACCGACGCGGTGATCGACGCGTCGGCGCCCGCGCCGCCGGCGGCGCCGGCGCCCGCGAGCTTCGGGACACCGAGGAGCGCGTCGCGCATCGGCTGCGCCGTGCTCGCGGGCAAGCACATCAGTGAGAAGGACCTGAAGACGTCCTTCGTCGACGGCGAGGACCTGCTCGCGATCGTGAACCGCTCGCCCACCGGGCAGCTGCCCCCCGACTGGGCGCCGAGCGACATGGTCGACATCCGCACCGGCAAACCGTCGACGCCGAGCGAGTGCGAGAAGGTCCAGTGCCTCCGCAAGGACGCGGCCTCCGCGCTCGCCGAGCTGATGGAGGCGATGAAGAAGGAGGGCTTCCCCGGGAAGGTGGAGTCCGCGTTCCGCAGCTACGGGTTCCAGTGCGGGACGTTCAACAAGTGGGCGGAGAAGAGCTCGTTCTGCGAGGCGACGGAGCAGTCGGCGCTGCCCGGACACAGCCAGCACCAGCTCGGCACGACCGTCGACCTGTTCACCGAGGAGTGGGCGAAGGACGAACGCGGCGTCTTCCGCGAGGGCTTCGGCTGCACCCCGGCCGGGCGCTGGATCCGCGAGCACGCGACCGCGTACGGGTTCGTCATGCCGTATCCGATCCATCCCGACGATCGGCATCCGAAGCAGAGCTGCGTCACGCGATGGGACATCGCGGTGAACATCAATCCGCGCACCGGCTATCGGTACGAGCACTGGCACATCCGCTACGTCGGGAAGGACGCGGCCGCGCGGTTCGACGAGGCGCGCCGCGCGAGCGGGCCGGGCACGCCCTCGGAGCTCACCGTCGAGCAGTGGCTCCGCGCGGAGAAGGGCCTCGCGGTCCCCGGAGCGGCGGACACCGAGCTGCCGGTCTGCGACGGATGCAACTGCGGCGCCTGCTCGACGCTCGCCGCGCGCGGCGAGAACGCGTGCGACAAGAAGGGGGGCGCGCTGCACCTCGACGAACGGGGCCGGCCCGCCGCCGCGAGCGGCGCACCGTCGATCGCGAGCGTGAAGAAGGGGGCCGCGCGCAAGTGGAAGGGGCGCGTCGTCGACGTGAAGCTCGAGGTGCCCGACGGGCTGGTGACGCAGCCGCCGATCGTCGGGCTCGACGCGAGCGGGTACGAGACCGGTTCGAGCTACGAGAAGCTCGCGCCGTACCCCGAGACCGCGCCGCGCGCGTTCGCGCCGATCGCGGGGGCCTGGGTGATCGCCGCCGAGCCGGTGCCGAACGACACCGGCACCGCGTGGCCGTGGCGCGCGGCGATCGCGCAGTCGGTGCACGGCCAGATCTACAATCGCGCGAACGTGAGCCTGCCCGCGCGCAGCGGGAACGTCACGGTGAAGCTGCCGCTGCCGAAGGGGCTCGCGAAGGTGAAGGTCGTGCTCCTCGAGGGCGGCGAGGTGCGCGGCGAGGAGCAGACGATCAGCTTCGACTGATCACGGCGGTCCAGTGGTAGTCGCCGACCACGACCGTGTGATCGCCTTTGACGAAGTGGTTCTCGAGCCCGCGGTCGTCGTAGCCGAGCTCGACCAGGAGCTCGACCAGGCGATCGCGCTCGTCGTCGTCGATCGTGCCCTGCAGGTGCCAGCGCGCGGTACCGTCCTCCGAGCGCACCGAGCCGACGCCCGAGAGGACGCCGCACGACGTGAGCCTCGCGTCGATCGCGGCGAGCGGCGAGCGCGACACGGCGACGAGGATGTCCTGCGCCGTCCCGCCGTCGTGCGACGAGACCGACACGGAGAGCGAGCCGTCGGCCTCCTCGTCGAGCGTCACCACCACGCCGCCGGGGAACGACCACTCGAGCGACCGGACCTTCGCCTCGTCGGTGAAGCCCCGCTCGCCCGGCGAGCCGAGCTTGCGATCGAACGAGGCGGCGACCTCGTCGAACGAGCGCGTCGCGGCGAAGGAGGCGCTGCGCTCGACGATCGACTCGTCGTCGAACAGCGTCAGGGACTCCTCGAGCCGGAGGCAGCGGCCTTCGACGTCGAAGAGCTCCTTCGGCTCCCACCCGGGCGGGATCTCCATCACGCGCGCAGCGGGATCTCCGGCGGCACCTTGAAGAAGGCGTTGCGCTCGGGATCGTTGTAGCTCGCCCAGTCGGGCGCCCACGGCGTGATCGTCGCGCCGCCTTCGCCGTGATGGATGGTGAGCGCCATCGGGGTGACCTCGCGGTACGAGCTGTCCGCCGGCAGATCGCCGTTGTCGCGGCCGCCGGCGGAGAACACGGTGACCAGCCGACCGTGGTCGTCGTCGTAGGGCATGGCGAAGCCCTCGACGACCTTCTCGTGCCCGCGGACGAGCGTGCGCGCGCCGATGCGCTGCATGAACGCGTGGAACTGCATGCGGCCGAAGGCGAAGCGCGACGCCTGGTCCTGCAGGTCCGCGGGGATCACGTCGGCGGTCGACGGATCGCTCCACATCATCTGGAAGCGGATGTCCGGGTCGTTGAGCGACGAGAGGTCCTTCCACCGCTCCTTCACCAGGCGATCCTTCGGGATGCCGCCGTGCACGAAGAGGAAGCGATCGAAGAGCAGCATGTTCGGCATCTGCTCGAAGAACGACCGGTAGTGCCGGAACACGTCGACCGGCAGGAGCGGCTTGAGCGTGTTGATCGCCTCGGCCGGCTTCACGCCGCCGTACATCGTGCCGTTCACCTCGACGTAGTACTCGTGGTTGCCGCGCAGCATGACCACGTGATCGGGCGCGGTCACGAAGAGCTGGAGCGCGGTGCGGAGCACGCCGTTGAGGCTGAAGAGCCCGCGATCGATGTAGTCGCCGAGCAGGACGAGCAGCGGATAGGGCTGCGTCGGATCCTTGCGGTACGCCTCGACGCGGTCGAAGAACTTCGACTGGAGCAGCGTCGCCTTGAGGATC
>JBDHVD010000100.1:0-21768 GCA_039809525.1 Labilithrix sp.
GTCCTCCGCAAGGGCTCCGACACGGAGCTGTCGAGCGGCATCGAGGACAAGTCGGTCAACCTCGTCGTGGCCGGCGGCGAGCAGGTCGGCGCGTCGAAGAAGCCGGTCGCGGTCGGCGAGGTCGTGGTCGTCATCCTCCTCGACAAGCTCGGCGCCAACGGCGTCTCGAACGTCACGGTGCGCGGCGTGCCCGAGGACGCGCTCGCGTTCCGCCCCACGGCGAAGATCGTCGAGGGCCGCGCGCCGAACGCGGGCAGCGACGAGGTGATCGTCGGCTCGGCCATCCGCGGCCGGTTCAAGGGCCTCGACATCGGCGGCACCGTCGAGCTGAA
Organism: Labilithrix sp.; assembly: GCA_039809525.1. Taxonomy (GTDB): domain Bacteria; phylum Myxococcota_A; class Polyangia; order Polyangiales; family Polyangiaceae; genus Labilithrix. The sequence continues at coordinate 333 of JBDHVD010000100.1, forward strand.
GAAGAACCGCCCGGTGAAGGTGGTCGGCGTCTTCGAGGACGGCGGCTCGGCGTTCGAGTCCGAGGTCTGGGGCGACGTGCACATCCTCCGCCAGATGTTCGGCCGCGAGGGCTACGTCTCGAGCGTCCGCGTACGCCTCGACAGCGCCGGCAAGTTCGACGCCTTCAAGGCGAACATCGAGTCGAACCGGCAGCTCGGTCTCGTGGTCATGCGCGAGGCCGACTACTTCGAGAAGCAGTCCGAGGCCACCGCGTTCGTGCTCAAGCTGATGGGCTACGTGGTCGGGGTGTTCTTCGCCATCGGCGCGATGATCGGCGCGACCATCACCATGAACGCGCAGGTGGCGGGGCGCACCCGCGAGATCGGGACGCTCCGCGCGCTCGGCTTCTCCAAGGCGAGCATCCTCTTCTCGTTCCTCGTCGAGTCGATCGTGCTGGCGATCGCCGGCGGCGCGATCGGCGCGCTCTGCGCGACGGCGATGAAGGCGGTGAAGATCACGATGATCAACGCCGGCTCCTGGTCCGAGATCGTCTTCGGCTTCGAGCCGACGCCGCGCATCCTGATCGGCTCGATCGTCCTCGCGGCGTCGATGGGCCTCGTGGGCGGGTTCCTCCCTGCCCTCCGCGCGGCGCGCGTCAGCCCGATCGAGGCCATGCGCGGCTGAGCTCGAGTGCTATACCGATGATGCATGCACGCATCGTCACGCATCGGGCTGGTCGTCGTGCTCTCCGGCGCGGCCATCGCGTTCCTCTCGTCGTCCGCGGCGGCGCCGGTGACGACCGCCCCGACGACGTCGCCGACGGTGCAGCCGGCGGCGAAGCTCCCGCCGGCCGTCATCACGGACTTCGTGCGCGTGATCCCGGGCGCGGGTGCGGGTCAGATGGCCTCGCTCGTCTACACGAACGGCCCGCTCCACTACCGCGTGCAGGTGAAGAACCTGTCGGGGACGCAGCTCTCCACGTCGGTCCTCGTCTCCCGCAAGCGAGGCGGCGCGCGCATCGGGACGTTCGCGGTGGACATCCCGAAGGGCGAGACGCGCGCGTTCACGTTCTCCGACGCCGAGGGCCTGGCGGACGGCTGCAATCCGGTCCGCTACGAGCTCGCGGTCGAGGACGGAGCGACGCGCATCGGCCAGGCGAAGCCGTCCTGCAAGTTCGAATTCACCCGCAGCGGCACGTCGTCGGGTCCGCAGGGGACCATGCCCGCCAACCCGGCGTGCAACCAGCCGTGGAACCTGTCGGCGACGGTGAAGCCGCCGGCGAAGTCGCCGTTCGGTCAGCCGTCGCCGAGCGGCGTGCTCCGCTTGCACGATCCGGTGCGGAAGACCGTGGCGGGATCCGCCTCCGTCCCGGCGCAGACCGCGGACTCGGTCGTGGCGACGATCCTCTCGCCGTTCGACGGCGTGCCCGGCTCGTACGTGCTCGAGTACGAGGTGCCGAGCTACTATGGAGGCGCCGCGTACGGCGGAGGTCCCTCGACCGGCTCGAAGCACGAGGTGACGCGCACGTGCACCGTCGACCTCGGCCGCCTCGAGTGACTCAGCGCGCGCAGAGCCGCGCCTTCGAGCACGCGTCGATGCGGCCGGGCTGGTCGAGCGACGCGCACTCGGCGATGCGCACCGCCTGGATGCAGTCGTTCAGGCGCGCGTCGTCGAGGCCGTTCTCGCAGTCGAGCTGCTCGAGCTCTTCGTGCGCGTGGCGGCGCGTGGCCATGAGGCACGTCTGCGAGGTCGCGTAGGTCTTCCCCTCGCCGATGGCGTCGCACTCGAGCTTGCGCTCGCACGTGGCGGTCCCGAGGCGGTTCGCCGGGTGGGTGGGGTCCGAGAGCTCGGGCGACGACGGGTCGAACGCCTCGCTCCGCCCGCGCTCGTTGCCGTTGCCGGCCAGCGTGAACGTCGCTCCGGTGGTCGTCGTCTGCGAGGTTCGCGACGCGTCCGGCGCGTGGGCGCACGCCGCGACCACGCACGCGACGCCGAAGATCAGGCTCAATGCTCGTGCTCGAGGCTGCATGAGGACACCTCTCGGGAGAAGGGTCCTTGCATGCCGCGGGCCGGCGGCGTCATCCGCGCGTGACGCGTCCGTCGCCGCCGAGATCGATCGGCGGTCCCGCGTGATGCGCGCGGCGGCCGAGGGTGACGTCCCCGAGCGCCTTCGTCCGCGAGGCGACCTCGCGCAGCTCGAGCCAGACCATCCCGCGATAAGGGCGGCGATCGGCGGCGGCGCCTTCGGCCTCCATCCCGAGGGTGCGCGCGACGAACACCGCGCGCGCGAGGTGAAAGCGCTGCGTGACGACGACGATGCGCGACGCGCCGAACACGTGCCTCGCGCGCCACACCGAGCTGTACGTGTCGAGCCCGGCGTGATCCATGAAGACCGCCTCGGGCGGGACGCCGTGGTCCTCGAGCCAGCGGCGCATCGCGTTCGGCTCGTCGTAGCGCGCGGTGCGGTGGTCGCCGCTGACGAGGATGCGCGTGACGCGTCCCTGGCGGTAGAGCGCGAGCGCCTCGTCGAGTCGATCGCGGAGGACGTCCGACGGCGTGCCGTCGTCGCGGAGACCCGCGCCGAGGACGAGCGCGCAGTCCGCCGTCCCCTCGAGGGGCCGATCGGTGCCGCCGCGGAGGACGACGACGTTCGCGCTCGCGACGGCGATCGCGAGGGACGCCAGGACGAGCGCGAGCGTTCGTCGCTTCATCCCCGCGGGAACGCTCAGCGGCGGCGCGCGATTCCGTCGAGGCTGACGACCGGCTCGTCGCCGATCACCTCGGCGCGATGGGGCGCCCCGCGAGGCACGCGGATCGCGTCGCCCGCGCGCAGGAGCACCGTGCGGCCGGACATCGTGAGGGCGAAGGTGCCGGAGAGGACGGCGTCGATCTTGTCGACGTCGTGGGTGTGCGTGTCGAAGACCGTCCCCGGCGGATAGACCCAGCGGGTCGACGGATAGCCGAGGGCCTCGAGCTTCGCGCGCATCGCCCGCTCGCTCAGCGCGCCGTCGGCGGCCTCGTCCCAGCGCAGGATCGCGATCGCGTCGCTCACGGCCCCGAGCCTAGGCCACCGGCTCGGAGGCGCGCCTGGACGAGCGTCGACCCACGTCACCGATCCACCGGCTCCATCCAGTGGCGCGAGAAAATGCGCAATCCATCGGAAATCGTTGTGTCGAGAGCGGATTAATTCAGCGGCACCGGACATGCACCTACATGTGGCCGAGGGAGCCACACACGCCATGAACCGCTTCGCCATCGTCGGTCTGCTCGTCGCCTCCGCCGTCTTCGCCAACACCGGATGCGCCGCCGACTCCACGGAGGAAGAGGAGAGCGGCGAGCTCGCTCAGTCGCAGGACGAGGTCCGCGAGGTCATTCCGGGGCCGGTGGTGAAGAGCACCGACGCGGAGGTCTGGAAGGTCGAGAACCAGTGGGCCGACAAGACCTCGGCGAACGCCAAGAAGGCGGGCGTCGCCTGGAAGGAGAACAGCGGCCTCACCTGGGAGGAGAAGTACCAGGCGTGGATCGGCAGCTTCGAGAAGATCGACGGCCGCTCGTGGGGCAAGACGATCCGCATCCCCGCGCCGTACGGCAAGACGCTCGACGGTCCCGTCCTCGAGTGCGCCGACGTCGCGATCTTCCTGCGGATGACGTTCGCGGCCTGGTACCACCTGCCGTTCTATCTGACCGGCTGGAAGAACGGACAGAGCATCTACTTCGGTCACTTCGGCGTCGTCGACAAGAGCGGCAACGCGGTGCCCGGCTTCCCCAAGTTCCGCTCGCAGTACCGTGACTACGAGACCTCGTGGAGCTCGGGCGAGACCTGGCCGAGCGACGTCACGCTTCGCCGCCGCCACGTCGGCGCGGACGACGACGCCTCGGGCGTGCGCGTCGGCAGCGACAAGACGCTGAAGGACGGCGAGGGCGCGGGCGCGTACCTCGACGAGCTGTTCCTCAACAAGCGCGCCGGCTACCTCTACATGCTGCTCGACGGCAACTTCGGGAGCATGAGCCTCGCGGACGGCGCGAACATGTTCCACATCGAGCCCGACGCGACGGCGCCGGGCGACGCGCTCGTCGAGCGCTGGCAGAAGAACGGCATCGGCCACACGCTGCCGGTGATGAGCGTGGTGCGCACGCCCACGGGCAAGATGCGCGTGACCACCGCGAGCGGCTCGATGCCCCGCCGCCAGCCGGTCTGGGAGGACGAGGCGCAGAGCGGCAACTACTTCAAGTACGAGTACACGGGCGGTCGCGGCGAGGCGTCGGACGGCACGCCCTACGCGAAGCTCGGCGGCGGCATCCGTCGCTGGCGCACGCCGGTGATCTCCGGCGGCCGCTGGAACAACATCGTCCCGCAGGTCTTCCGCGACGTGTACATCGAGGACACGAACATCGAGGCGATCGCGTCGCGCCCCGAGCAGTTCAAGGAGCTGCTCGCCGAGGACACGCCCGAGGCGGCGCGCGACGCGGCGATCGCGACGATCACGAACGCACGCAACGCCCTCCGCGAGCGTCCCGCGAGCTGCTCGCAGCGCACGAAGCGCGAGGAGGCGTTCGACGCGCTGTACGACGTGATGGGCCGCGCGTTCGGCAAGAGCCGCGCGCAGGTCGACGCCGAGTACCGCACGCTCGAGGACTACGTGTTCGCCGAGCTCGAGTACGACAAGTCGAAGACCTGCTGCTGGAACTCGACGACGCGCGACATGGCGGACATCGTCCTCGACTACGCCGCGAAGGAGAAGGCTGACAACGAGCGCCAGGGCGTGTGCAAGCAGCCGACGCCCTTCCGTGCGAGCGCCGGTGGCAAGTACGACCGCTGGAAGGCGCACGCGTCGTCGCTCGGGCGGAGCGCGCAGTGGAGGGAGTGGAGCGAGGACGAGCCGTGCGCGCAGCGGGCGGTCGCCGAGGACACCATCGGCGAACGCGGCGACGTGGCGATGTGCAAGTGAGGGGAGCCATGCGACCGAGAGCGATCGCGCTGGGGATGGCGCTCGTGGCAGCGTGCTCGAACGGCAGCCGCGACGAGCACGAGACGAAGACGACGCAGCCGCTTCGGGTGGGGTTCGTCCCCGCGGCGCGTGACCAGGCGGCGCGCGGAGCGCCGGCCATCGCGGTCGACGGGGGCGGTCACGTCTTCGTGCTCGATGCGGTGAACGGGCGCGTGCTGCGTAAAGAAGGAGGCGAGCTCCTCACGATCGCCGAGGTCCCGCGCGACGCGGACGACCTCGCGATCGGCCCCGACGGCGCGATCGCCGTGCGGCGCTCGGTGAAGCCGGAGGTCCTCGTGCTCGACGCGGGAGGCCGGCGCGTCGGCGTCGTCGACACGAGCGCGGTCCCCGACGCCGACGGGATCGCCCTCGCGCGCTCGCGGCGCGTGATCGTGACGACGCCGTTCCAGGAGCGCTTCTCGCTCGGCAGCCCGGCGATGCCGCAGCTGCCGGCCGCGATCCTCGCGTCGAAGACCGAGGCGCCGATCGCCGGCGTGCGCACCGACGACGGCGAGCTCGAGCTCCGCGCGGGCGACGCGCGCGTCTCGCTCGGCAAGGGCGACGCGGTTCGCATCGTCGGGATCGAGGGCGACGTCGCGTGCGCGCGCATCGAGCACGTCGGGACCGATACGGAGGGCGCGGTGCTCACCAGGCGCGAGGCCGCATGCACCGACGTGCGGGCGAAGCGGACGCTCTTCCGCCGCGAGCTCCCGCCTCCCGGCGCGTACCTGCCGCGACGCGAGCTCGCGTTCGCCGGCGGGGTGCTCGCGTTCGCGCGCGTGACCGACGCGGGCGTGGAGATCTCCACCTGGAAGATCGAGCGAGGTGCACGATGAAGCGGGCCCTCGTCTGCGCCGCGGTCCTCGCGTCGGCGGCGCTCTCGGCCGCGGACGCCTCGGCGATCACCCGCGAAGAGGTGCTGGTGCGTGCGCGCGCGTACGCCGTGCATCGCTGGTCGTCGACCGCGGCGAACCAGACCGCCTCGTGCAGCGCGGGGTACGGCTCGCTGTTCCCGCCGGGCGACTACGTCGGCCTCCCCTACGGCTGGGGCGGATACATGACGCTCCGCACGTTCGACGATCGGATCGCCTCGGGCTACGGAGCCGGCGCGCAGGAGAGCGACGGCATCCTCTCGTGCATCGCAGGCGTCGACTGCTCCGGGTACGTGAGCATGGCCTGGGGCGCGGGTCACTACACCACCTCGAGCCTGCACGAGACGTCGTCGCAGATCACGACCGCGCAGCTCCTGCCGGGCGACGTGTTCAACAAGGCGGGCTACCACGTCGCGATGTACACGCACACGCTCCAGAGCGGCGAGCCGGCGCTCATCGAGGCGGCGGGGTACAACGTGCACGTCAACACGTTCGGCGGCTGGTCGTACGTGAACGGCTACGTGCCGCGGCGCTACAGCGGGATCACCGGCACGACGGCAGGGAACCCCGCCGGCACGACGTCGAACCCCATCCCCATCGGCGCGTTCCCCTTCACCGACGCGCGCGACACGCGCAATTCGCCGAGCAGCGTGCTCGATGCGTGCGGCGCCGCCCCCGGCACGCCGCAGCGCGGCCCGGAGTACGTGTACGTTACAAACATCACGCAGCCCGGGACGCTCACCATCAGCGTGCAGGACGACGCCGCCACCGACGTCGACGTCCAGCTCCTCCAGAACCTCTCGACCACCGGGTGCATCGCGCGGAACGACGGCACGATCTCCGCGCAGGTCGGCTGCGGCACGTACTGGATCGTGGTCGACACGTACGGCTCGAACGCGGCGAAGGCCGGCCCCTACACGCTGAACGTGAGCCTCGCGCCTTCGGGACAGGCGTGCGCCGCGGTCCCCGGACCGCCCGTGTTCGCGCCGAAGGGCAAGCTGGGCGACGCGTGCGCGTACCCCGGCAACCAGAACCTGCCGTTCTGCAACCCGAACCTCGGCTCGGAGACGTGCATCTACGGCGCGTCGTCGAGCTTCTGCTCGAAGGCGTGCGCGACGAATGCAGACTGCACGGACCTCGGCGCAGGGTCCTGCTGCGGCGATCTCGGGAGCGGCGAGCTCTATTGCATGACCGCGCCGTTCTGCGGCCCCGGCACCGCGCAGGACGCCGGCCTCTCGTCCGGCTCGTCCGGCAGCGCGCCGCCGAAGAAGGACGCCGGCGGCGCGAGCTCGAGCGGCGGCTCCTCGTCCGGGGACGAGCCTTCGCCGGGCACGAGCGACGACGGGCCTCCGCCCGGCGATCCGGCGCCGAGCACCACCACCACGACGGCAGGCGGCTGCGGCGTCGGCGGCGGATCGCCCGCCGGCGGCCTCGCGGTCCTCGCCGCCGGCGCGCTCGCCCTCGCGCGCGCCCGGCGACGATCGCGACGCGGCGCCTGACTACTTCTTCTTCTCGGCCGCGAGCGCGGCGGAGTCGGCGTCGTCCGCGCGCTGCTCGGCGAGCTTCTTGTCGTTCGAATCCGCGAGCAGCGGCGCGCTCTTCTTGAAGCGCGACGCGACCTCGCGCAGGTACGCGGGCGCCGCGTCGCCCTCGGGGACCGAGAGCGCGCGCAGGTGCGCCGCGTCGAACGCCGCCATGCCCGCGGTCGGCCCGCCCTCCGCCGCGACCGCGTCGAGCGCCTCGACGTGGTCGAGGCCGAGCGCCGCGGGCGACGCCGCGGCCATCATCTCCTTCGCGCCGTTCGGCCCCTTCGCGAGCGTGACCGAGAGCGCGAGGAGGAGGCGCGCGTGCGGATCGGCGCCGGCCTCCTTCGCCGCGTAGGCCGCCTCGACGAAGTCGGCGCGGCGCCAGTACGTGCGCCCCATCTCGAAGCGTCCGCGCGCGACGTCGACGCACGCCGCCCCGGCGCACTTCGGACGGAGCCGCACGCCCTCCGCATGGAGGCCGAGCTCGGGCGCGGCGACCTCCCAGTACGCGGGCACCGGGCTCGCGGGCGCCTTCCACTCCGGGAGCAAGAGCGCATCGAGCGCGTCGATGCGCCTGCCGCCGTAGAGCTTCGCGAGCAGCGCCCGTGCGCTCTTCACCCGCTCGTCGCGCAGGACGCCGACCTGCGCGAGCTCGGAGAGACCGACGAGCGCGGCGTCGCGACCGCGGTTCTTCCGCGGCTCGAGCGCCTCGTCGAGCGCCGCTTCGTAGACCGCCTTGAGCTCGCGGTCCCAGCCCTTCGGCGTCGGGGCGCTGCGGATCCGGTCGACCAGCCGGAGATCGGCGACGCCCGCCGCGACCGCGGCGATGCCGCGTCCGTAGCCGCGCAGGCCCGCGGCCGCCGCGCTGAGCGCCTCGATCGCGGAGGCCTGCTCGACGACCCACTTCGCGAGCGGGCCCTTGATGAAGGCCTTCACCTTCTCCTTGTCGTTCGAGTCCTCCATCGTGGGCGGCGCGAGCGCGGTGCGCGAGAGCTTCGACGCGAGCGAGAGCCCGACGAGCACGCTCGCGTGCTTGCCGGTGACGCTGCCGGTCGCGGGGATCTTCTTGTCGGTGATCGCGTCGGCGCATTCGAGCGGCGCGAGGTCCGCGCGAAGCGCGGGGATCGCGGCGGGGTGCTGCCCCTCGAGGGCGACGAGCCGCGCGTCGCGCTCCCCCGGCTCCGCGCTCGCGAGCGGATCGCCGCCGGCCTTGGACGCCGCCCGCGTCTCGTACGCCGCGCATGCCTTCGGCCGCGGCGCGATGCCCTTCGTCTTGGCCGCCTTCTGGAGGACGGTGACGTCCACCGGCTTCGCGTCCGCGTCGGCGAGCGCGAAGAGCTCCGCCTCCGCCGGCCGCGGGGGCAGCGCGAACGGATCCGCGGGCGCGCCGGGCTTCTCGGAGCCGCCCGGCCCCGGGGCGGGCCTCGGTGATTCCGCCGCGGGCGCAACGGGTTGCGGCACCGCCCCTCCCCCACATCCGGCGGCGGCGCCCCCCGCTGCGATCGTGACGGCGATGAGACACAAACCGGTGATCTTCCGCATCATTCTGCTCGCTCCTCGGGCCTTTTCAGTGGGTGCGAAATGTTCCGCCATATCTCCCTTGACCACACACAGGTCCGTGCTAAACCGCGCCGTTCTCGAGCGGCTGGGCTCCGGGCCCAGCGCACCGTTGGAGGACGGTCGCCCGGGAACGTCGGTGGGGTCTGCCGCGTGGCAGCCAGTTGGAGGGTCTCGATCATGTGGTCTTCGCGTGTCGCCGTCGTTGCCGGTCTCGTCGTCGCGTTCGCGTCGCTCGCGGGCTGCAGCACCGAGTCCTCGGAGAAGGGTTCGGAGGACGTGTCGTCGACCGAGAGCGAGCTGAAGCTCTCGGGTACGCGTTACCTCGGCAAGATCATGAGCGGCGAGACCCGTACCGGGTACTACTACAATCCGCCGCGCTACCGCTCCTTTGGCTTCGACGCGAAGGGCGGCGACGAGATCACGGTCGACGTGAAGAGCGCCGAGGGCGACGCCGTCGGCTACATCACGGACTCGTACTACAACGTCCTCGCGTACAACGACGACTACGGCCCGTCGCTCGACTCGCGCATGACGTACAAGGTGCCGGCGAGCACCGGCGCGAAGTCGTACCGGATCGTCTTCCGCGACTACGATCTGCTCGACGCGACCTTCACCGTGAAGCTCTCCATCACGTCGACGCAGACGACGACGTGCGCGTACGACGGCCAGACCTACACGCCGGGCCAGACCTTCCCCTCGACGGACGGGTGCAACACCTGCACGTGCGGGACGAACGGCTCGGTGGGATGCACCAAGCGTGCGTGCACGTGCGATCCGGCGAACGAGCCGTGGCGCAGCTACATCGGCACGCCCCAGCAGTGCATGACCATCCGCTACACGTGCGCGGCGGGCAAGGTGCCCTTCCAGAACTCGTGCGGCTGCGGCTGCGAGACTCCCTGACGTCCACCGGTCCCTGATTTCGGGGAACGATCCAAGCCTGCCCGTTGTCACGGGTCCGAGGTCGTTGGATCGGGATGCTCGAGCTCGTGGTGATCGGGGCGACGCTGGCGCTCGCGGCCGGGGCTTCCGGCGCGCAGCTGCATCGTCGTCACCTCGCCGCGCGCACGCTCGCGCAGTACGCGACGTCGCGCCAGCACGTCTTCGTCCCCGCCCCGACGGCGCCGCGCGGAGCGAGCCCGCGCGTGGAGGGCGAGCGCGGCGACGTACGCTTCGTCGTCGATCTCTATCGCCTCGGCGACGTCGTGCGCACGCGCGTCTCGACGCATGCGTCGCACGGGCAGCTGCCGAGGGTCTCGGCGGTGAAGCGGCGCGGCCCGTGGGTGGTGCAGGCGCCGACCCCCGACGACGAGCATGCCGTCCGTCACCACGCCGGCGAGGTGATGCGACTGCTCGACCGGCGCAGCGACGTGACGCTCGCATGCGACGGCTCGCGCATCGCGCTCTCGTGGCAAGGGATCGAGACGAACCCGCTCCTGCTCGACGCCGCGCGCGATGCGGTCACGTCCCTCGCGGGCCTGCGCCGGCCGCACGCGCCTTACCGCTGAGGAAGATTTTTTTCCAAGCGCGCTCCGTCACGCGGTGTCCGAACGGACATGACCGGTGCGTCGGGACGTCGTGACGAGAGCGTTTCGTTTTCGCTCCGCGAGCTCCAGGAGCTCGAAGAGGAGCGCATCGCGCGCGAGAAGCGCGAGACCGAAGAGCGCGAAGCCGCGGCGGTGCGCGCGCGCGAGGAGAGCGCGCGGCGCGAGGCCGAGGCGCTCGCGGCGAGGCAGCGTGCCGAGTCGGAGGCGCGCGACGCGGAGCGCCGGCGCGAGCTCGAGGACCTCGCGCGACGCGAGGCGATGCAGAAGGCGCTCGTCGAGCAGGCGCGCATCGAGGTGGAGGCGCGCACGCGCGCGGAGGACGCCGAGCGCGAGCGACGTCACGAGCGCGAGCTCGCCGCCATCCGCGCGGCACGGACGAAGCACGGGCCGGGCGCGTTCGTCGCCAGCGCGATCGGCGGCGGGATCGCCGCCGCGCTCGTGTTCGCCGTCGTGTACTTCGCCGCGGTGAAGCCGGCGCACGATCGACGCGTCGCCGAGCTCGCCGATCAGGCCGCGCGCGGAGAGGCGCGAGCGAGCGAGCTCGAGCGCCGGTTCGAGGGCGTGCAGACGGCGCTCGAAGATGCGAAGCGCGAGCTGAAGGAGGCGCGCGAGCGGCCCGCGACGCCCGCACCTGCCGCGGGTCCGAAGGCGCCGACCTCGACCGGAAGCGGCGCGGTCGTCCGGACGCCGCGCGGACCGAGCGCGACGCCTGCCCCGGCTCCGACCGTGTGCCTGAAGGGCGACCCGCTCTGTCCGACGATCACGCCCGCGCGCTGAGACGAGCGCGAAACGCAGGGACGTCGTATATGAAGAGGCATGGCCGACGATGCCGCCAAGAAGGGAGACGCGCCGCCCGCAGCAGGCGGTGACGTCGTCGTCCTCGGCCCGCCGACCCCCGACGGCGAAGGCATCCGCGTCCTCCGCGCCCGCGAGGAGCGCATCGAGACGGGCGAGCTCCGCGCGCTCCGCGAAGGCAAGCCGATCACCGGCGAGGTCGTGTCGCTCGAGCCGCGCAAGGACAACCCGCAGATCTGCGACGTGCGCTCGAGCTACACGGCGCCGTCCTCCGCGGCGCGGAAGGGACCGGCGCAGGTCGCGACGAAGTCGTACCGCGACAACTGGGACGAGATCTTCACGCCGTCCGAGAAGCAGACGGCTCCCGGCGATCGCTCGCTGAACTGACGCGTTCCGCTACCAGCGCGCGCGCTGCTCGAGGAAGCGCTGCATCGCGCCGACGACCACGTCCGGCCGCTCGAGCATCGAGAAGTGGCTCGAGCGCCACAAGCGCACGTGCTCGGCGTCGGGCATGCGCGAGGCGATGTCCGTCGACTGGTACGCGGGCGTGAGGATGTCGAGCATCCCGCTGACGACGAGCGCCGGCGCCTCGATCTCGCGGAGCAGGTGGTACGTCGAATGCGCGTCGAGCTCCTGGAACAGGCGCAGGTAGTTCGGGAAGCTCGGCCCGAGCACGTCGTCCATGTACCGCGAGATGAGCGGCGCGAGCTCGCGGGCGCGCGGACCGGCGATGAGCCGCATGAGCGCCCACGTCGGCAGCTCCGCGAGTCGCGACACGCGCGCGAGCTGGTGCGCGACGTCCGGATGGTCCTGCAGCCAGTCGAGGACGGCGTGCAGGCGCTTCGGCAAGAACGGGATCGACACGATCGGCTGGAAGCCGGTCGAGAGGACGTGACCGTGCGTCCCGTTGATCAGCACGAGCCCCGCCACGCGCTCGGGGTAGCTCGCGGCGACGTCGAGCGACACCTGCACGCCCATGCTCCAGCCGACGAACACCGCGTTGTGCACCTCCTCGGCGTCGAGGACCGCGACGATGTCCTCGACGTGGTGCACGACGGCGAGCTTCCGCTTCGACTTCGGCGAGTCGGAGGCGAACAGACCGCGGTAGTCCCACGTGATGATCCGGTGGTCCTTCCAGAACGCCTCGATCGCCGGCTTCCACGCGTAGAGGCGGCCCCCGAGGCCGTTCGCGAGGACCAGCGTCTTCTTCCCGCGCCCGAGCACCTCGTACGCGATGCCGGTGCCGTCGGGAGCGACGAGCCGGCGCTCCTCGTGGGTCGACTCCCAGCCGAGCTCTCCGTGCGAGGTGCCGTTCGTCTGTCCTGCGAGGGTCACCCCGAGAATGTTAGCATGCGAAACAACATGGCTCGTCGAACGGTCCTCGTCGCCTCGGTCGGGATGATCGCGCTCGTCGCCTTCCCTCTCCTCGCACGCGCGGACGACTGTCCCGCGGGCTCTCGCCTCAAGAGCGAGGCGGGCTTCTCCTGGTGCGAGCCGTCGGTCTGTCAGAACGACGGCAACTGCTCGCCCTCGGAGGTCTGCCGGCCGGTCCCGCTCTGCGTGCAGGTCGGCAAGCTCGACGAGCAAGCATCGACGAAGGACGCCGCGCAGAAGCTCGTCGCGACCCAGCGGTGCGCGCCGGACAAGACGTGCCCCGCCACGACGACGTGCAGCGACATGACCCGCTGCGTGTCGAAGGCCGACGCGGAGAAGATGGGCATGTCGTCCCCGCCGGCCGCGAGCGCCGCATCGCCCGCGGCCGAGACGAAGAAGTCGTCGTGCGGCTGCACCGTGGCGGGCGGACCGGGCGAGAGCCGTCTCGGCCTCGGCGCGCTGGCCGCGATCGGCCTCGCGGTCGGATCGCGGAGGATCCAGCGGCGCGCGCGCCGGGACGCCACCCGGACGGACTGAGTTGCGCGAACTGCGCAGGATCGCTGGGGCCGCCGCCCGGACGCACCTTCACCCACATTGGCGCGGCCGGTGCATGGGCCCTCGCCGATGCTGCCCCTCCGCTCCTTCTTCCTCGGGGTGATCGCGATCGCGCTCGCGGCATGCAGCGCCGACACGAGCGAGGACGAGCCGATCACCGACGACGCGAACGAGGTCAAGGTGGACACGCGATCGCCCGAAGCGCGCAGGCAGTACGACGCGAACGTGCGCTTCGCGGCCGGCTACCAGCCGCGATGCACGCGAACGCCGGGCAGCACGCGGCCGCGCGTCCTCCTCACCGGGTTCGGGCGCTTCATGAGCGTCGCGAACAACGCGACCGGCCGCCTCGTGTCGACGGTGGTGCCGGGCGCGCGCTACCCCGAGACGGCGCCGCCACCCGCGGGCGAGATCGACGATCCGGCCGCCCAGCTCAGCGTCGGGACGGCGACGATCGATCTGCCGGGCGTCGGCGAGGTCGACGTCTGCGGGATGATCCTCCCGGTGTACTGGGACCTCGCCGCGATCCTCATCGCGCGCGAGGCCGAGGCGTTCCAGCCGTCGTTCGTCATGATGAACGGCGTCGCCGGCGCGCGGCAGCCGATCTGGATCGAGCTCGGCGCGACCAACCGCGCAGCGCCGCTCGACGACGGATCGAACCAGCTGCGTCCCGCCGTCGGCCCGGGGGAGCCGTTCGCGAAGATCGTCGAGAACGCGTCGGGCGACGAGGACGCACGCCCGAACCTCCTCACGTGGCGCGCGGTCGAGAGCGCGGCGCGCGACGCGATCGAGCGGCATGCGTCCGATCGCGACGGCGGAGAGCGCTTCGCCGATCTCCTGCCGGACGTGAAGCTCGCGGGCTTTCCGCGGTCGAGCAACACGTACCTGTGCAACAACGTGACGTACGTGACCGGCTGGCTCATGAGCCATCCCGGACGCGAGGTGCGCCTCCTCCGCGCGAGCCCGCGCCTGCCCGGCGCGATCAACGAGGTGCGCGTGAAGTCGAAGAGCGACTTCCGCGCGGTCCCGCGCGTGTTCGTGCACTGGCCGAGCACGCTCGCGGACAAGCACCACGCGGCGGGCGCCGAGGTGATGAAGGCGATCCTCGGCGCGCAGCTCGCGGCGCTCGCCCGCGGCGACGCGCCCTCGGCAGGCGACAACGCGCTCGCCGACGCGAGCCTCCGCGGCGGCGACTTCTTCTGATCGGAGCCTAGACGCTCGTGCCGATGACGTACCCGACGAAGAACGGGCCCATCTTCTCGATGAACTCGCTCGTCTGACGGGTCTTCCGCATCGCCTGCACGAGGTGCGAGAGCGGGTGCAGGTCCTTGCCCACGAGGCCGATCACGAACTCGTTGTCCTCCGCGTCGAGGCCGTGACACGCGAGGCGCACGTCCGTCGCGAGCTGCTGCTGTCCGTACGCGATGCCGAGCGCCGCGTGCTCCCGGAGGATGTGGCTCTGGTCGATCGGCTCGAGCTTCGTGAACGAGCCCTTCCGGCGGAGCGGGTACCAGACGTGCCAGCGCGCCTTCTCGTCGGTGACGTTCTCGATCGGACGCTTCAGGAGGAACCACTCGAGATCGGGCTCGTGGCCGGTGCCGTAGCTCCGGCCGATCATCGCGAAGTCGTCGCGGAACGAGACCGCCGCGAGCGACGCCTCGCCGAAGAGCGGCCGCACCTTCTGCACGAACGTCGCGGGATCCTCGCTCCACGTGAGGAGGCCGAGGCTGCGCGGGTCCATCGTGTCGGCGTACACGACGCCGGCGATCTTCCGCGTGCGGAGCAGGTTCGTCAGCTCGCCGCCGACGGCCTCCGCCGTCGGGCCTCCCGGTGGGACGCGGAAGACGAGCAGCTGCATGAAGAGGCGGCGGTTCATCGCCTGCTTCACGCCGTCCTTCTTGCCGCCGTACTCGTTGACGTCGATCTGGGGAAGGCCCTTCGCTTCGGCTTCAGCCATGCCGATTTCCTATCAGTCCTTGTCGGTCGCCGCGAGGACCGCGACCGATTTCCCGTCCCGGCGCAGCGCGAGCGCGCCGAAATCCCAGGCCACGTCGTGGAACCACGGCCCCGGCGCGCGGAACGTGAGGAACGCGCACTGGCTCGCGGTCGCGTCGATGGCGTCCGCCGTCGCGTCCTCCGCCTCGCCAGAGAGCGCCGCGAGCGACGTGAACGCGGCCCGCCTTCCGTACGCGCCGCCGAGCCCCGCGGAATAAGCTCCGCCGTTCGACGCGGCGGAGAACAGCGCGCCGAAGACCGCATCCGGTCCCGTGCGCTCCACGTCGAGGCGGGCGACACCTGCGGTGGCGTCGAGCGGGAGCGCGCGGAGGAGCCAGCGGCCGACGTGCCCGCCCTCGAGCGCCGGCTCGATGGCGAAGACCTTCGCCTCGATCTTGCCGTTCGACGCGTCGGACCACGGCCGCACCGCGGTCGCGAGCCGATCGATCATCGCCGCATCGTCGACGCGCGTCGCCCGGACCGTCGCTCCGTCGGCCGGGGGCGGCACCGTCTTCGCCGACATCGGCCCGCGCTCGAGCGTCGCGATCGCGCGTCCGAGCCCCTTCTCGCCGTAGAGCGGCATGTACGAAGGCGCCTCGCGCTCGACGGGGAGCAGCTCGAGGGGCATCGTCCCGAGCGGGTGCTTCGACTGCGCGAGCCGCGCGTGGAAGCGCTGCGCGCGCGGATCGTCCTTCAGCGACGCGCCGCGGAGGACGACCTCGTGCATCCAGCACGCGAGGACCTCCTGGTACTCCGGCTTCTCGCCGGCGCGGTCGAGCGCGGAGAGGAACGCGGCGGGCTCCTGCCCGTAGCCGAGCCGCGACGCGAACGCACGGAGGCGCATGTCGCGCGGGCGGGGCACACGCACCGTCTTCGTGCGGTCGCCGAGCGACAGGGCGAGCACCGCGTCGATCGCCGCGTCACCGCGCGCGAGCGCGACCTGGTCCTCGACGTGATCGGCGACGGACTCGAAGAGGGCGACCTGCTTGGCGTCGCATCGCTCTTCGAGCGCGGTCGCGAGCGTGAGGAGATCGCCGACGCGTCCCGCGTGCGCCCACTCCTCGGCCTTCTGGCATCCGCGCGTGACGCCGTCCTCGGCCGAGAGGGAGCTGATGATCTCGTCGATCTCGGTTTGCATGACGCCGTGCAAGGTGCCCTCTCACACGAGCGTCGTCAACGCGCCCCGGAGGAAGTCCCGCGCGACCACCACGGTGTGGACCTCGTCCGGACCGTCGGCGATGCGCGCCGAGCGCGCGAAGCGATACCAGAGCGAGAAGGGCTTGTCCTCGCTGTAGCCGAGCGAGCCGTGCATCTGGATCGCGTCGTCGAGCACGTTGCACAGCACGTTCGCCACGTGGTTCTTCGCCATCGAGGAATACGGCCGCGCTTCCTTGTCGAGGCCCTTCTCCAGCATCGACGCGCAGTGCAGCGTCATGAGGTTTCCCGCGTGGATGCCGGTGACCGCGTCCGCGATCTTCTTCTGCATCATCTGGTGATGCGCGAGGGTCTTTCCGAAGCTGACGCGCGTGACGAGGTACTCGCGGCACATCTCGAGCGCGCGGTCGGCGAGCCCGAGCCAGCGCATGCAATGCGTGAGACGTGCGGGAACGAGCCGCGCCTGCGCGAGGCGAAAGCCGTCGCCGACGTTCCCGAGCACGGCGTCGTCGGAGACGCGCACGCCGTGGAACTTCAGCTCCGCTTCGCGATGGGCGAGCACCGGCGGGCTCATCACCGGCACGTCGCGCACGTGCTCGACGCCGTCGGCCTTGCGATCGACGACGAACATGGTGGCGCCGTTCTTCGGATCGTCCGACGTGCGGGCCATCACGATGAGGAACGCGGCGTCGCCCCCGCCGGTCGTGTACCACTTGTGCCCGTCGATCTTCCATCCGCCGTCGACGCGGGTCGCGGTGGTCTTGAGGTTCGTCGGATCGGCGCCGGCGCCGGGCGCGGGCTCGGTCATCGAGAAGCCGCTCGTGATCTCCGCGCGGACGAGCGGCGCGAGCCACCTCTCGCGCACGGCGGGCGACGCGGACTTGAGGAGGAGGTCCATGTTGCCCTGATCGGGCGCGTCGCAGTTGAACGCCGCCGCGCCGACGGGCGAGCGCCCCATCTCGCGGAAGAGCGCGCACATGCCCATCACGCCGAGACCGAGGCCGCCGTGCTCCTCCGGCAGGTGCGGGACGAAGAGGCCCTCGTCCCTCGCGCGCTGGCGGAGCATGCGGAGCGTGTCCCTCTTCTTCTCCTTGTCCTCCTCGAGGATCTTCGCCTCGCTGGGAATGACGAGCTCGTCGACGAACGTGCGCACGCGCGAGCGGAGCTCGGCGAGGCGAGGCGGCAGATCGAAGCTGATGGTCACGGCGCCGGAGTCTAGCTAGCGTTGCGCGCGATGGCGACGGTCCCTCCCGAGAACACGCGGGTCCCGCGCGAGGCGCACCAGCTCGACGAAGCGGCGCTCGGACGCTGGCTCGCCGCGAACGTGCCCGGCGCGACGCCCGAGATCACGCTGCGGCAATTCCGCGGCGGACAGTCGAACCCGACGTACTGGGTGGGCACGGGAGACCTCGCGCTCGTCCTCCGGAAGAAGCCGCCGGGCAAGCTGCTTCCGTCCGCGCACGCCGTCGAGCGCGAGTACCGCATCATGCGCGCGCTCGCGAGCACCGACGTGCCGGTGCCCGACGCGCTCGCGCTCTGCGAAGACGCGAACGTCGTCGGCACACCGTTCTTCGTCATGCGGTACGTCCCGGCGAAGATCTACTGGGACCCGACGCTCCCCGAGCTCCCCTCGAACGAGGCGCGCCGCGCGGTCTACCGCGAGTACGTGCGTGCGCTCGCCGCGCTTCATCGGGTCGACTACGTGGCGGTCGGTCTCGCCGACTACGGCAAGGTCGGGCAGTACGTCGCGCGGCAGGTCGAGCGCTGGTCGAAGCAGTACGAGGCCTCGCGCACCGGCGACGTGCCGTCGATGGAGCGCCTGATGAAGTGGCTGCCGGCGAACATCCCCTCTTCGGGAGAGGGCGGAGACGAGACCACGCTCATCCACGGCGACTGGCGGCTCGACAACATGATGTTCGACGAGTCGCAGACGTGCGTCGCGGTCCTCGACTGGGAGCTCTCGACGCTCGGGCACCCCGCGAGCGACGTCGCGTACGCCGCGATGGGCTATCACCTGAACATGCCCGGGCGCGGCGGCCTCGCGGGCGTCGACGTCGGCGCGCTCGGGATCCCGACCGAGAGCGAGCTCGTCGCCGAGTACTGCGCGCTGACCAACCGCGACCGCATCGAGGGCTGGTCGTACTTCATGGCCTTCGGCATGTTCCGCCTCGCGGCCATCGCGCAGGGCGTCTACAAGCGGAGCCTCCAGGGAAACGCGAGCTCCGACGACGCCGGCATGTACGGCGCGGCGGTGACCATCCTTTCGGACCTCGCGTGCTCGCTGGCCCACGTATAATCGGGCGATGATCCGGATCCTGGGGGGCGGCGCGCTCGCAGCAGTGCTGGTCGTCGCGGCGTCGTTGAACGGTTGCGTCGGGAGCGATCCCGAGAGCTCGAGCGGTGGCGAGACGACCTCGGACGCGGGCGCGCCGGCGGACGGGAGCAACCCCGACCTCGCGCCCGATGCGGCGCCGCCCGCGCTGTGTCCGTTGAACTGCCTGCCGCCCGCGCCGTCCGGATGGCAGGGACCGAGCGCCGTCTTCGACGGACCGGCGGATCAGAAGCCGACCGCGTGTCCGGACCTCTACACGCAGAAGGAGGTCGAGGCGCATCGCGGGATGACGGCGAAGGCGCCCGAGTGCGGTTGCGGCACGCCCTCGTTCCAGGGCGCTTCGTGCACGGCGTCGGTCTCCGTCTACGGCGAGATGACCTGCAACCCGGCCAACTTCGCGATCGACGTCGGCAACGTCACGACGGCCGGGGGATGCCTCCAGGTGAACACCGGCAACGGCCAGGGCCTGCGCGTCAGCAAGGGCACCCTGACGACGCGCGGGACGTGCTCGTTCCCGAACCCGGTGAAGAACATCGAGCCGCCGAAGTTCGAAGGCGTGCAGGTCTCGTGCGGTCTCCCGCAGGTCGCGGCCTGCGAAGGTCGCGACGATTGCGTCGCGAGCCCGCTCCCGGCCGCGCCGTTCACACGGCTGTGCATCCACAAGGAGGGCCATGAGCCCTGCCCGAGCGCCGACTACGCCGTGCGGATCCTCGCGTCGAAGGCCGTGGACGACACCCGTGGTTGCAGCGACTGCGCGGCCCCGACGACCGCCGGCGGCGCGTGCGGGACGGGCTGGGGCCTGAACGGTTCGAACTGCACCTCGCAGATCTTCGAGACGGGCAACGCGGCGGGCACGGCCTGCATCGGCTACACGTCGGGCCAGTACGTCGACGTCCGCGGGATGTCGCCCGTGGGGATCACCTGCGAGACGACCGGCGGGAAGCCGACCGGCGCTGCGACGTCGAAGGACGACGTCACGTTCTGCTGCAATCGCTGAGAAGAAATGGCCGACGAACTCCACGCATTCCGTACCGTCCCGAAGACCGGCGTCATCTACGTCACCAGCGAGGCGTCGAAGCTCGGGTTCACCACGACCGCGCCCGACTGGTGCAACCTCGGGCAGGGTCAGCCGGAGACCGGCGAGCTCGCCGGCGCTCCGCCGCGCGTCCACGCGGTGACCATCTCGCCGGACGATCAGGAGTACGCGCCCGTCGCCGGCCTGCAGGAGCTCCGCGAGGCGGTCGCTGCACTCTACAACCGTCTGTACCGCAAGGGCATGGCCTCGCAGTACACGGCCGAGAACGTCTGCATCTCCGGCGGCGGCCGCGCCGCCCTCACCCGCGCGGCGGCGAGCCTCGGCACGATCAACCTCGGCCACTTCCTCCCCGACTACACGGCGTACGAAGAGCTGCTCGACATCTTCAAGGCGTTCACCAGCATCCCCATCCTCCTCGAAGGCGAGCGCGGCTACAGCTTCACCGCCGACGACCTCCGCCGCGAGATCCAGGGACGCGGCCTGTCGGCGCTCCTGCTCTCGAACCCGTGCAACCCGACGGGCAAGCTCGTCGCCGGCGAGGAGCTCGATCGCTGGGTGCACGTCGCGCGCGAGCTCGACTGCACGCTCCTCCTCGACGAGTTCTACTCGCACTACATCTACCGCGGCCGGCCGGGGCAGCTGCCGATCGAGAGCGCCGCGCGCTACGTGAAGGACGTCGACAAGGATCCGGTCGTCATCTTCGACGGGTTCACCAAGAACTGGCGCTACCCGGGCTGGCGCATCACGTGGGCCCTCGCCCCGAAGGCGGTGATCGAGCGCTTCTCCAGCGCGGGCTCCTTCCTCGACGGCGGCGGATCGAAGCCGCTCCAGCGCGCGGCGATCCCGCTGTTCGACGACGAGTACGTGATCGCGGAGACGAACGCGATCCAGACGGCGTTCCGCGAGAAGCGCGATCGCATGCTCTCGCGCCTCGAGCGCATCGGCGTGCGGTTCGACCGCGTGCCCGACGGCACCTTCTACGCGTGGGGAAACGTCGGCGCGCTGCCGCCTCCGCTGAACGACGGGATGGGGTTCTTCCGCGCGGGACTCGAGAAGAAGGTCATCACCGTGCCGGGCGAGTTCTTCGACGTGAACCCCGGAAAGCGCCGGCACGGACGCGTGTCGCGCTTCAAGGACTACGTTCGCTTCTCGTTCGGACCGTCGCTCGAGGTCGTCGAGCGTGCGATGACCCGGCTCGAGGCGCTGGTGGCGGAGGCGAGTCGCGGCGCCTGAGCGCGGCGTGGCGTCGGCGTCCATTCTTGGTGCGTGGGCGTCGACACGCGCGGCCTCCCATGGACGCGCCGTCGACCAGGATCACGGGATCCTCGGCGGATCGCCGTGGCACCGCGCTTGCTCCTGACACCGGGTGATGAGCTCTGCGAACGCGCGAGGGCCGGTGTGGGAGGATGGCATCTACCGCGTCTCGGACGACGACGACGACGATCCGTCCGAGGCCGCGACCCGCGTCGGAGAGTTCGATCACGCGAACGTGCAGGCGATGATGGGCCTCGCGGCCGCGAACGTCCGCACCACCTCGAGCGTCCCGCCGAAGCGCGCGCCGATCCCCCGCGAGGAGACGCAGCTCATGCCCGCGGCTCCGTCGCGACGCTCGCAGGACGTCGCGCCCGTGTCGCGCGTGGTCGCGAAGGCGGCGCAACAGGTCGGTGACAACGCGCTCGCGGCGCTCGACGAGCTGAGCGCGAAGCCCGCGCCCCCGCCGCCCTCTC
>JBDHVD010000101.1:0-21671 GCA_039809525.1 Labilithrix sp.
CTCGGCGCGCTCGCGACCTTCTCGGCGCTCCGCGTCACGTCCCGCTTCTCCGCCGGCGTGCTCGCGTTCGTCGTCGTCGTCGCGCTCGCCGCGCCGGCCGCCACGGTCGCGACGGTGACGGGCGCGCTGCGTCACCTGCCGGCGCGCATCCGCCGCGTCGGCGTCGTGCAGTCGATGCACGACGCGGTGCTCCTCGCGCCGCGAAAGGTCGTGCTTGCTCCCGGCATGCTCCTGCCGGTCGCCGGCTCGCGCCTCGCGATCATGGTGCTCGACGGGGCGACGCTCGCGGCGTCGCTCGCGGCGGTCGGGTACCCGCTGCGGCCCGATCTCGTCGTCGCGGTGTTCGTGCTCGCGCAGGTCGCCGGCAGCATGACGTTCCTGCCCGGCGGGCTCGGCGGCTTCGAGGCGGTCGCCGTCGGCCTCCTCGCGACGCTCCGGGTGCCGCTCGCGGCCGCAGTCCCCGCCGTCCTCGTCATGCGTGCGTTCAGCTTCTGGCTGCCGATGATCCCGGGGCTGCTCTTCGCGCGCGCCGAGGTCCGGGGCGAGCCGGCATGACGTACGACACGTGCGGCAGAGGTCAGTCCGCACGCGCGCGCCCTGGACGGTCGAGTGACCGTCTTCCGAGGCGTTCGGCCGAGCGCGTAACCTCGTGGCATGGGAGATCGAACCATCCGCCGCATCCAGCCCGCGCTCACCTTCGTCGCCGTGTCCGTCATCGCCCTCGCGGCGTGTGGCGGCAGCGACGAGGCACAGGTGCAGGGCGACAACACCCCTTACACCAGCGATCCGAACAAGACCGTCGTCGTCGGCGGCGCGAGCGGCGCGACGAACGCGCAGGCGGGCGCGTCGGGGAGCGGCTGCGTCACGCTCCCCGACGGCCGGTGCGTGGAGGCGAAGGGCTGCGCGGAAGGCGAGCGGCGCGACGTGATCATCGACTCGAGCGGGAAGGTGGTCGACGTCGTCTGCTACCCCGCGAGCTCCGATCCGCCGGTCATCGACTCGAACGGCAACGTCACGCTCGACAAGAACCAGAACAACGGCGTCGTGGCCATCGACGGCGCGAACGACGGCGTCGACATCGCGGGCGACGTCACCGCCGCGGGAAACAACGTCACGGTCTACGGCGAGGGGCCGGACGTCTCGGTCATCGGCGGCAACGTCGGCGCGACGGGCAACAACTTCGCCATGCGCGGGGTGACGGTGAAGGGCAACGTCGAGGTCAGCGGCAACAATGCGGTGCTCGTCCTCTGCGCCGTCGAGGGCAACATTCGCATCGTCGGTAACAACAACGTCATCGCCGACTGCGACGTCCTCGGTAACATCGTGATCGAAGGGGTGAACAACACGCTGGTCGCCAACCACGTCGGCGGTACCATCTCGGTGAGCGAGACGAAGAACCTCGTCTGCGACGGCAACACCAAGTGGAACGACGCCAACACGAACAAGGTGTTCGACGCCGGCGAAGCGGGCGCGGCGCTCGAGTGCACGAACAAGAAGTGACGTGAACGTCCTCACGACCATCCTCGTCGACCTGCCCAATCACTGGGCCGCGCACGGACCGGAGAGCCTCTGGGCGCGCAAGGTGGGGGATGATCTGTACCTGCTCGTCGCCGTGCCCTTCTTCGCCTACGACCTCAACTACCGCGACGTCGTCCGCGCGACCTGGGCGGGCGAGGGCAAGCGGGCCGTCGTCCGGGAGGTGGTGCGACGCAGCGGGCACACCACCCTCCGCATCGTCTTCCGCGACGCCTCGGGCGAACGCGAGCGGCGCCTCGCGCTGCTCGCCGAGCTCGCGCCGTACAAGGTCTCGTACGAGGCCTGGGACGACACGTTCTTCGCGCTCGACGTCGCGCCCGACGGGGACCTCGACGCGGTGATCGACGTGCTCGAGCGGCTCGAGCGCGAGGACGTCCTCGGCTTCGAGACGTGCGAGGCGCGCATGCCCGGGAGCTTCGACGGATGAGGACCATCACCCTCGCGGGGCCGGGCAAGAACGCGCTCTCGACCGCGCTGATGCAGCGCATGCTCGGCGAGGTGCGCGCGGCGAAGGACGAGCCGCTCCTCCTCGTGGGAGAGGGCGACGCCTTCTCCGCCGGCCTCAACCTGAAGGAGCTCGCCGAGCTCGACGTCGCGGGGATGACGACGTTCCTCGGCACCCTCGAGGCGCTCGTCGCCGCGCTCTACGAGCACCCGGCCCCGGTCGTCGCCTGGGTGAACGGGCACGCCATCGCCGGCGGTTGCGTGATGGCGCTCACCTGCGATCTCCGGATCATGACCGCGCGTCCGGGCGCGCGCATCGGCCTGAACGAGGTCGCGCTCGGGCTGCGCTTCCCGCCGGTCACGTTCCTGATGACGCGGCGCCGCGTGCCCGCCGCGTCGCTCGAGCGCGTGCTGCTCGAGGCGGCGCTCTACGAGGCGCCGGCCGCGCGCCACCTCGGGCTCGTCGACGAGATCGGCGAGGAGGCGGACGCGCGCGCGATGCTCGACAGGCTCGCGTCGCATCCGCGCGACACCTACGCCGAGGCGAAGCGGGCGATGCGCGGATCGCTCGAGGTCTCGGCCGAGGAGCAGCGCCGCTTCCGCGAGGAGACGATCCCGTACTGGTGCTCGCCCGAGATCAAGGGCCGGCTGCGCGCGGTGCTGGCGAAGAAGTGATCGCCCGGGCGGCCTGCTCCATCGCCCGCACCACCTCGCGCTCGTCGCCGCGATCGCCGTAGCGGAGCGCCGCGTAGCGCACGAGGGCGTCGGCGACGGACGCCGACCACGCCGTATCGAGCGCGGTGATCCGGCGCGCGAACGACTCGATCGGCTCGGACGCGACGCGGCCGTGGCCTGCCGCCTCGAGCTCGGCGGCGAGCGCGTCGAACGCGGGCAGCGAGGGCGCGTGCGCACCGAAGACCTCCGAGCCGCTCCGCCGGCGGCGCGCGGCGCGCCGCGAGATCTCGCGGACGACGTAGAGCACGACGAGCGCCACCGCGAGCGCGGCGCCCCACTGGCCGAGCGTGACCCGGCCGATCGCGGCGAGCGTGCGCTCGAACGCGTAGGTCACGACGTCGAGCGCGCCGTCGAGACCGCCCTCGCTCCGCCGCATGCCGTCGATCGGCGGCGTGGGATCGAACGCCCGCCAGCCGCCGTCGATCCACGCCTCGACCCACGCGTGGGCGTTGCGCTCGCGCACGACGGTGTAGCCGCCGACGCGGTTCCGGTCGCCCCCGCGATAGCCCGTCACCACGCGCGCCGGGATCCCCTCGCTGCGCGCGAGCAGCGCCATCGCCGAGGCGAAGAGCTCGCAGTGCCCTTCGCGGTGGATGGTGAGGAAATCGATGATCGGATCGACCGACACGTCGCGGCGGACGTCGAGCGAGTAGCCGAACGACGCGAGGTGCCGCCCGATCGCGTCGAGCTTCGCCCGATCGGACGCCGCGCCCGCGGTCCACTCGGCGGCGATGCGCGCGAGGCGGCCCGCGAGGCGGTGATCGACGTCGGTATCGATCTCCGCCGGAGGCGACGCCGGGGTGGGCGGCGTCTCGCAGCCCGACGTCCGGAACCAGACGAGCTCCGCATCCATCGGCTCGGGGTGCGCGACCGCGGTCGCGTCCATCCAGACCTTGCCCGACGGCGAGCCGAGATCGCATGCGGCCGCGGGGAGGAAGAACCGTGCCTCGACGCCGTGCGCGACGCGCGCGCTGCGGGCGAACGCGATGCGCGTCGTCGCGCGCTCGGGCGGGAGCGTGGCGGCGAGCACGCGGCGCGAGGGGAGATCGCCCGCGCTCGACCACAGGCCGAAGTCGTAGCGATCGTACGAGGCGCCGCGGAGGTACTCCGGCGCCTCGCCCTCGACGCGCAGGACGATGCGCTCGCTCACGAGCATGCCGTGCGTGGAGCCGAGGCGCATGTTGGACGAGAAGCCGGTGGCCTCGTCCGCGTCGATCGCGCCGAGCCAGCGCGCGACCCGCGCCTCCGCCCATCCGCCGGCGTATGGCAGCTGCCACACGAGGAAGCCGGCGACCGCGAGGGCCACGCCGGCGAGGATCGCGACGGGCCGCGCCGCTCCGCCCGGGCGCGCGCCCGAGGCGCGAGGCACGCGGAGGCATGCGAGGCAGAAGGCGACGAAGATCGTCGAGCCGAGGGCGTACCGGCCGCCGCCGCGGATCTGCCCCGCGGCCGCGACCGCGGCGACGGCGAGGGCGACGGTCGCGTGCGCGCGGACGTCGGGGCGGCGGATGACGCTCGCGGCGATCGCCGAGGCGACGATGCACCCGATGGCGATCGCGCGGGGGGCGGTCGCGAGCGGTCCGCCGATCACGATGAGCGCGAGCTGGACCGCGGCGACCGCGGGCGGCGCGAAGCGGAAGAGGAGGGCGAGGCGCGGGCTCACCAGGACACCGCCTCGCGTCTCGCCACCGCCGCGGCCAGCGCGTCGTCGATCGTGATGCTGGTGCACACCGGGCCGCGATCACGGATCGATCGCTCGAGGAGCGTCCGCTCCTCACCCGTGGCCTTCGAGAGGACGAACACCGTGGAGAGGAGCGGCAGATGCGGCTCGAGCCGGCGGAGCAGCGCGCCGGCGCGGAGCGGCGGTCCGCGCTCGACGGTGGCCAGCAGCTCGAGCGCCTGATCGAGGGTGCCGAGGCTCCGGCCGACGACCAGCTCGTGGACGCGGTCGCCCACCACGAGGACGTCCACGAGCGCCTCGCCGCGCGACAGGTGCGCGATCACCCCGGCCGCGAGCTCGATCGCCGCTTCGAGGCGATCGGGATCGTCGATGTCCGTGTCGAGGACCACGCCGACGCGCGTGAAGTACTCCTGCTGGTACTCGCGCACGACGGGCACGCCCGTGCGGGCCCAGCTGCGCGCGTGGAGATCGCGGACCGGATCGCCCGGGCGATAGGGGCGCACGCCGAGGAGGTCCATCGACTCGCCGCTCTTCGAGGCGAGCGCGACGCCGCCCGGCTGGTGGCGCGTGGTGACCACCGGAGGCAGGCGCGAGACGTCGGCGATGCGCGGCACGACGTAGACCTTGAGCGCCTCGCTCGAGCGGCGCGGCCCGCAGGCGAGGCCGAGCGGCGCCACCGCCGAGGCGGTGAACGGATCGAGGTGGTGGAGCCCGCGCGCCACGAATCGCGCGCGCATCACCACGCGGGCGATCCCCGGGTCGCTCTCGGCGATCTCGTGGAGCGGCGGATCGATCCACGTGCCGTCCCAGGGCAAGAACGGCCCGCGCACGCGCAGCGGCGGCATCGGCGCGTCGCCCTCGCGCTTGCAGGCGACCGCGAACGACACCTCCTCGCCCACGGT
Organism: Labilithrix sp.; assembly: GCA_039809525.1. GTDB lineage: Bacteria > Myxococcota_A > Polyangia > Polyangiales > Polyangiaceae > Labilithrix. The sequence goes on from JBDHVD010000101.1 coordinate 5,299, forward strand.
GACGCGTCTCGGGGCCGAGGCGTGCACCGTCACGTGATCGATCCCGAGCGCGCGCGCGGCCGCGAGCGAGCCGGCGATCACGCCCGTGAGCACGGAGAAGAAGACGTAGGCGCTCGTGCCGCGGACGTCGACCGCGAAGGCGCCGACGATCAGCGCGAGGAGGGCGAGGGTCCGGCCCTCCTCGGTCAGCGACCACCAGACTCCGCCGATCCGCGACGCGACGCGGCCGAGCCGGCTCGCGCGGAAGCGATCGCGCTCCTCCTTGGTCGTCGGGATGAAGACGTGGTTGAGGCGCGCGAAGTCGATCTTCATCGCGGTCAGGTCGGGACGCGGACCCGATCGACCAGCTCGGTCACGATCGTCTCGGCGCTCACGCCGCCGTAGCGCGCCTGCGTCGTCAGCGTCACCCGGTGCGCGAGCACCGGCGCGGCGAGCGCGTGGACGTCCTCCGGGCTCGCGTAGGGCCGCCCGTGGAGGAGCGCGCGCGCCTGCGCGGCCCGGTAGAACGCGAGCGCGCCGCGCGGAGAGATGCCGAGCTCGAGCTGCTCGGTCCGGCGGGTCTGCGCCACGATCTCGAGGAGGTAGCGCGCGACCGGCTCCTTCACCTCCACCTCGCGCACCTCCGCCTGGATGCGCGCGACCGTCGACTCGTCGCACACCGGCTCGACGTGCGCGAGCGGATCGGTCGCGCGGCGGGCGACGAGCATCGCGAGCTCCGCGTCGGGCGACGGGTAGCCGACGCCGATGCGGATGAGGAAGCGATCGAGCTGCGCCTCGGGCAAGGGGTAGGTGCCCTGGTAGTCGGCGGGGTTCTGCGTGGCGACGACGAAGAAGGGCGTGGGCAGCGCATGGGTCACGCCGTCGACCGTGGCCTGCGCCTCGTTCATCGCCTCGAGCAGCGCGGACTGCGTGCGCGGCGAGGCGCGGTTGATCTCGTCGGCGAGCAGGACGTTCGTGAAGATCGGTCCGCGGTGGAACTGGAACGTGCCGTCCTTCGGGTTCAGCACCTGGGAGCCGAGGATGTCGGTCGGCAGGAGATCGGGCGTGAACTGCACGCGCGTGAACGTGACGGCGAGGGCGCGCGCGAGCGCCTTCGCGAGCGTGGTCTTGCCCACGCCCGGCACGTCCTCGACGAGGACGTGGCCCGAGCCGAGCAGGCCGACGAGCAAGAGATCGATGACGTCGTCCTTGCCCGAGAGCACCCCGCGCATCGCGGCGCGGAGGCGGTCGATCGTCGCACGTGTCGAGTCCTGTGCCACGGTAGAGGTGCGTCGAGGATACATTCGAATGGCAAGTCGCGGCGTTTCGTCCAACACTGACGAAAGGCAGGACATGGAGCTCCTCCGTAAAGCCCGAATGCTCGCCCTCCTCGGGCTCGCCGCGTGCTCCACCGCGAGCGCGGCGACGCCGAGCAGGCCCGTCGCGCCGGCGCCCCCGCCCAAGGACGACGGCAAGCCTGCGCAGGGCGGCAGCGGCGGCGACCTGCACTCGGCCGCGCTCGAGCAGCTGCGCGTCGCGCCGATCGCGCCCCGCGGCGACAAGCAGAACAGCGTCCTGGTCCCGCTCCCCGACGCCGAGCACTGGACGCGGGTGCGCTTCCTCACCGTGCCGAGCCTCGTCGGCTTCCGCTACGGCAAGGACCACCACGCGATCGTCGCGGCGTTCGTCACGCACGTCGACGACAACGAGGCGACGGGCGCGTGCAACAAGAGCTTCGAGCAGTGGGCGACGCCGTGGATCGAGGCGTTCGAGGTGGACGTGAAGCACGACGCTCCGAGCGCGTTCTCGTGGAGCTCGATCGCGCCGTCTCCGTCCGCGCCGAAGAAGGTCGCGATCGTCGACGTCGATCCGGTCCACGCCAAGACCGCCACCGTGCTGTCGCGCGAGGCCTACGCCGCGGCCTGGGCCGCGTACCCCGCGTGGGACAAGGCGTGCCTGGTGGTCGGCGTCGCGATCCCCGCGCGCGACGATCAGGGCCGCGCCACGCAGGTGCGCGACCGCTTCGTGAAGGACGTCTTCCCCAAGGTCCTCGTCACCGCCCAATCGGAGCCGAAAGAGCGCTATTGATCCGGCGTGCGTGAAGGGCGCTCCCGCGACGTCCTGTTCGTCGTCGTCGCGTCGCTCGCCTTCGCGACCGCCGGCCCGCTCGGCAAGACGGCGGCGGCGATCCCGGCGGTCGCCGTCGCCTCCGCCCGCACCGGGCTCGCCGCGCTCGTGCTCTTCGCCGCGAGCCCGCGCGCCATCGTGCGCGCGATCGCGACGCTCGGAGCGAGGCCGCGCGCCGGCGTCGCGCTCGCGGGCGCGCTGCTCGCCGCGCACTTCACGCTCTTCCTCGGCGGCCTCGCCGCGACGTCGCTCGCCGCGGCCGTCGCCCTCGTGTCGCTCGAGCCGATCGCGGTGGTGCTCGCGTCGTTCGTCGCGTTCGGCCTGCGTCCCACGCGGCGCGAGCTCTCCGGCCTCGCGCTCGCGACCGCCGGCGCGTTCGTCGTCACGTCGGGCGCGGGGCAGGGCGAGCATCGCCTCGCCGGCGACCTCATGGTCCTCGGCGCGGTCGTCCTCTTCGGCGCGTACGTCGCGGCCGCGCGCGGGCTCCGCGACGCGCTCGCGCCGACGCCGTATGCGGCGTCCGTCTACGCGGTGGCGTCGCTCGTGCTCTTGCCCGTCGCCGTCCCGCTGGCCTTCGCCGCGCGGTCGCCTCCTCCCGAGGCCGTCGCCTCGGTGATCGGCCTCGCCCTGGTGCCGACCCTGGTGGGGCACTCGCTCGTGCAGCGCGCGGCGAGGCACGCCCCGCCGGTGCTGGTCGCGCTCGTGTGCCCGGGGGAGACCCTCGGATCGATGGCCATCGGCGCCCTGCTCATGGGGAGCGCCCCGACCGCGCGCGAGGGGGCGGGTGCGGCGCTGATCCTCGCGGGAGCGACGCTCGCGATGTCCGGAGATCCTCGGGCGAGGTCGGCCGTAGGATCGGGCTGAATGGCCCTCCGTCGTCCGACCCTGCTCGTCCTCGCGCTCCTCGCCGCCGCCTGTTCGAAGAAGACCCCCGCCACCACCCCGCCCACCGGCTCCGGCACCACGAGCAGCGCGACCACCTCGGGACCCAACCTGACGCCGTTCGCCTCCGAGGCGGAGATGAAGAAGCTCTTCGACGATCTCGCCGAGGAGCAGCGAAAGAAGGCGCAGGCGCAGGCGCAGCGGAGCAAGGGGGCGCCCGCGACGGCGGCGCCCGCGCCGTCGCCCGCGGCGGCCTCCGACTCCGCGGCCGAGGCGAAGGCGGACAAGGACGGCGAGGGGATCACGAACAACCAGCACGCCGGCGTCGACGAGGGCGGCATCGTCAAGACCCACGGCGATCACCTCGTCATCCTCCGCCGGGGCCGGCTCTTCACGGTGAAGGTCGCCGGCGATGCGCTCACCCCGATCGCCGCGGTGGACGCGTTCGGTCCGGACGTCGATCCGCGCGGCACCTGGTACGACGAGATGCTCGTCTCCGGCGACACCGCGATCGTCGTCGGCTACAGCTACGCGCGCGGCGGCACCGAGATCGGGCTGTTCGATCTCGATCGCGACGGGAGCATCCGCTACCGCGCGACCTATCACCTGCGCTCGAACGACTACTACTCGTCGCGCAACTACGCGAGCCGCGTCATCGGCGACAAGCTCGTGTTCTACACGCCGTCGTATCTCGCGATCGGCTCGCAGGATCCGACGCGCGGCTTCCCCGCGATCCGGCGCTGGCACAAGGACGCGGCCGACGGCGAGTTCAAGCGGGTGATCGAGCCGACGAAGGTGTATCGGCCGGTGGCCGGCTTCGCCACGCAGGCGCTGCACACCGTGACGATCTGCGATCTCGCCAAGCCCGAGCTGACGTGCACCGCCACGGGCGTGCTCGGTCCGGCCGGCCGGACGTTCTACGTGTCGGGCGACGCGGTCTACGTCTGGGCGACCGACTGGCGCTGGGACCAGGGCAAGTCGGAGGCGAAGTCGATGGTCGTCCGCCTGCCGCTCGACGGCAGCGGCCCGTCCGCCCAGCGCGTCGCGGGCGCGCCGGTCGATCAGTTCTCGTTCCTCGAGCAGGACGGCCAGCTCAACGTGGTCGTCCGGAGCCAGGGCGCGGGCGACGCGATGTGGGCGCCCGAGGCGACCGCCGGCGAGGTCGCGATGCTGCGCATGCCGGTGTCGATGTTCTCGGAGCCGGTGGGCGAGGTCGCGCGCGAGCGCTACGCCAGGCTGCCGAAGCCCTCGGGCTACACGTTCCAGAACCGCTTCGTCGGCGAGCACCTGCTCTACGGCACCGGCAGCTCGTGGGGCTACGCGCGCCCGAAGGAGGACTCGAAGCTCTTCGTCTACCGCTTCGCCGGCGGCCCGAACGAGCAGGCGCGCGAGCTGCCGCTGCCGCACGCGGTCGACCGGATCGAGGCGATGGGCAAGGACGCGGTGGTGGTGGGCGGCGACGGCAAGGACCTCTTCTTCACCTCCGTCGCGCTCGGCGGCGCCCCGCGCACCGCGGGCCGCTACGTGCGCGAGGGCGCGACGCAGGGCGAGCTCCGGAGCCACGGCTTCTTCTACAAGCCCGAGCCCGGCGGCGACGCCGGGATCATCGGGCTCCCGGTGCGGTCGGCGGGCAAGCCCGGCGCGATGCACCTCGCCGAAGGATCGGCGTCGATCGTGTTCGTGAAGAACGAGCGGCTCGATCTCCGTCCGCTCGGCGAGCTCGAGGCCGGACATGCCGTCGGGCGCAACGATGCGTGCCGCGCCTCGTGCGTCGACTGGTACGGCAACGCGCGGCCCATCTTCCTCGGCAAGCGCGCGTTCGCGCTCATGGGCTACGAGCTCGTCGAGGGGAGCGTGGCCGACGGGCGGGTGAGCGAGCGCCGCCGCGTGAGCTTCGCGCCGAGCCGGTGATCGCTCAGTCGACGATCGCGACGACGGGGGCGTGATCGGAGGGCACCGCCCCCGAGGTCTTGCCCTTCTTGCGGTAGTCGCGATCGACGTAGACGTCCTTAACCCGGCTCGCGAGCGGCTCGGTCGCGAGGAGGAAGTCGAGGCGCATGCCTTCGTTCTTGTGGAACGCGCCCGCACGGTAGTCCCACCAGGAGAAGCCCGCGGTGTCGGGGTACTTCGCGCGGTAGAGGTCGACGAGCCCGGCGTCGCGCAGGCGCGCGACGAGCCGGCGCTCCTCCGGCGTGTGGAAGATGTGACCCTCGAAGCGCTTGCCGCCGTAGGAGTCGAGATCGGTGCAGCACACGTTGAAGTCGCCGCCCACGAGCAGCGGCGCGTTCCTGTCCGCGCGGGACTCGAAGTGCTCGGCGAGGCGCTCGAGCCACGAGAGCTTCACCTTGTAGTCGGGGTGCGCGATCGACTTCCCGTTCGGGATATAGACGCTCGCGACCTCCATGCCCGCGACCTTCGCGAGGACGAAGCGCGCGCCGTGATCGGCGGTGCCCGGCAGATCGCGCGTCACCAGCTCGGGGCGCTCCTTCGCGATGACCGCGACGCCGTTCCAGCTCTGCTGCCCGGCGAGGACCGCGTGGTAGCCGGACGCGCGGAGCTCGAGGTGGGGGAACTCGTCCTCGACGATCTTCAGCTCCTGGAGGCAGGCGACGTCGGGCTGCCGCTCCGCGAGCCATTCGGCGAGGCGCTGCGATCGAGCCCGGATCCCGTTGACGTTCCACGTGGCGAGGAGCACGGCTGCCGTCTAGCCGGAAAGGCGGCGGTCGTCATCCTCATCCGTTCGGGCTTCACATGTCCGCGAGGCTCGCCATGCGCGGGCCCGGCGATTCCCCGGCGATGCGTCGACCGTGCTCGTCGAGGCAGCGGACGGCATCCTCCGTCGATCGCGCGCCGAGCAGGGCGGCGCGCGCCTGCTCGTCGAAGACGGAACGCGCGAGCGAGGCGAGCACGCGCACCTCCTTGTCGTAGGCCTTCGGAGGCAGGAGGAGGAGGAACACGATCTTCGCCGTCCGCCCGTCCGGGGCGTCGAAGTCGATGCCCTCCGGAGAGAGGCCGAGCGCGACGACGGGCCGGCTCAGCCCCTCGACGGCGGCGTGCGGGATCGCCACCTCGTCGCCGAGGCCGGTCGGCGCGACGAGCTCGCGCTCGAGCACGGCGATGAGCGCGGTCTCGACCAGGTCGCCGATCGCCGGGCGGAGCGCGTGCCCGAGCTCCTCGATCGCCCGGGCGGAGGTGGAGGCGGAGAGCTTCGGCACGAACGCGCCGGCGCGGACGAGCGAGGCCGCGTCGTCGCCCGCGCCCGCCTTGCCCGAGGCGGGGATGCCCGGGACGCCGGCATAGAGCAGGCGCTTCATCATCGGACCGGCGAGGAGCGACGTGCCGATGGCCATCGCGACGAGCGCGACGAAGATGCGGTCGTCGACGAGCTTCGCCTCGCGCGCGAGCAGAGCGAGGATGATCTCCATCGCGCCGCGCGCGTTGAGCCCGAAGCCGATGGCGAGCGACTCGCGCCATGCGATGCCGGAGACGCGCGCGCCGACGGTGCAGCCGATCACCTTCGCGGCCGAGGCGACGACGAACACGCTGATGCAGAGCACGGCGTCGAAGTTCGCGAGGAAGTCGACCCGCAGCGCGACCGACGCGAAGAAGACTGGCGCGAACACGTTGGTCACGAACTGCTGGATGGTCTGCCGCGTCCGCTCGCGCAGGCGAGGGGAGTCGCCGATGGTGACGCCGACGATGAAGCCGCCGAGGACCGCGTGGATGCCGATGCCCTGGGTGGCCGCGGCGCCGAGCACCGCGACGACGGTGACGAGCGAGAGGATCCGCCCCGGGGCCACGTCGGCCTGCTGCTCGAGCCGCGCGAGGATGCCGTCGATCAGCCGGCGGCCCACCACGAGGCAGGCGGCGACGAACAGGAACGCGAGGCCGATGGTGAACGACAGGCTGCGGACGTCGATGCCGCCGCCGCGCATCGGCCCGAGCAGGATGCTGAACGCGATCCAGCCGAACAGGTCGTTGAGCATCGCGGCGGTCATCACGAGCAGGCCGATGTCCGTCTTGAACAGGCCGAGGTCGAGCAGCGTCTTGGCGATCACCGGCAGCGCCGAGATCGAGAGCGCGACGCCCATGAACACGGCGAAGAGCGTGCGCCGTCCGGGATCGACCAGCACCGCGTCGGGCACGAGATGACCGAGGAGCAGGCCGCCGAGCAGCGGCATGAGCGTCCCGAGGATCGCGACGTAGAGGGCGGTCCGCCCGCGCCGCTTCACGATGTCGAGGTCGACCTCGAGACCGGCGACGACGAGCAGCAGGACGACGGCGATGGTGGTGTACCCGCTCAGCATCGCCGCGGGCGCGCCGCTCGCGGGGAGGAGGAACGCGTAGGCGTCCGGGCTCAGCCGCTTGAGCCCCGTCTCGCCGAGCAGGATGCCCGAGGCGATCTCTCCGACCACCATCGGCAGACCGATCGCGCGCGCCAGCTCTCCCAGCGTGCGCGCGACCCCGAGGATCACGGCGAGCGACAGCAGGAAGACGAACGCGTCGTTCTCGTGCACGTTCGTCGCCCTTTCCCGGAGACGTCAGCTCCGGCCGACGGCATCGCAGAGGGCGCGCGTGAACTCCTCCGTGTTCGCGGTGCCGCCGAGATCGCCCGTGCGGATCCCGCGCTCGAACGTGGTGAGCAGGCCCTTCTCGATCTTGCGTCCCGCCTCGTGCTCGCCGAGGTGGTGGAGCATCATGACGCCGCTCTGGATGAGCGCGGTCGGGTTCGCGATGCCCTTGCCCGCGATGTCGGGCGCGGTGCCGTGGACCGCCTCGAAGACCGCCGCGTCGGCGCCGATGTTCGCGCCCGGGACGATGCCGAGGCCGCCGACGAGGCCGGCGCCGAGATCGCTCAGGATGTCGCCGTAGAGGTTCTCGGTGACGATGACGTCGAGCTTGTTCGCGTTCTTCACCATCTGCATCGCGCAGGCGTCGACGATGATCTCGAACGGCTCGATGCGCGGGTACTTCTGCGCGACCTTGCGGAAGGACTCGAGGAGGAGCCCGTCCGACAGCTTCATGATGTTGGCCTTGTGGACCACGCTCACGCGCTTCCGGCCCATGCGCTCGGCGTAGTCGAAGGCGTACTCGCAGATGCGGAGGCACGCGCGCTCGGTGATGAGCTTGATGGACTGCGCGACGCCCGGCATGATCATGAGCTCGTGCCCGGCGTAGAGGTCCTCGGTGTTCTCGCGCACGATGACGATGTCGGTGCCCTCGAACCGCGGCTCGATGCCGGGCAGGCTCCGGACCGGGCGGACGTTCGCGTAGAGGTCGAGCGCCTGCCGGAGCGTCACGTTCACGGACTTGAAGCCCTTGCCGATCGGTGTGCCGATCGGACCCTTGAGCGCGACCTTGTTCTTGCGGATCGAGGCGAGGACCTCGTCGGGCAGGGTGGTGCCGCGCTTCTCGGCGATCGCCGCGCCTGCCTCCTGGACCTCCCATTCGATCGTCACGCCGGTCGCTTCGAGGACCCGACGCGTCGCCGTCGCGACCTCGGGACCGATGCCATCCCCCGGGATGAGCGTGATGGTGTGGGCCATGAGCGGTCGCCAGAGTACGATCTCGGACCCCGTGGTGGAAGCGATCAAGATCGAAGGGAACGGCCTCGAGCACCATGCGCTCGTCTGGAACCCGGCCGGCGCGCGGACGGTCGTGCTCGTGCACGGCTACATGGATGCGGCTGGGACGTGGGATCGCGTCGCGCCGGCGCTCGCCGAGCTCGGCCTTCGCGTGATCGCGCCGGACATGCGCGGCTTCGGCGAGGGCGCCCGGGCGCCGCGCGGCAGCTACTACCACTTCGCCGACTACGTCTTCGACCTCGCCGATCTCGCGCTCGCGGTGTCGCCCGTCGAGCCGGTCATGCTCGTCGGGCACTCGATGGGCGGCACGATCACGACGCTCTTCGCGGGCGCGTATCCCGAGCGCGTCTCGCGCCTCGCGATCCTCGAGGGCCTCGGGCCGCCGGACAACCCGTTCGAGATCGGACCGGTGCGGATGCGAAACTGGATCGACCAGGTGCGCCGCGTCCGCGAGCGCGAGGGGGAGGGCCGCGCGCCCACGTTCACCCTCGAGGAGGCGCGGCGCCGTCTCGCGGCCAATCACCCGAACGTCGCGCCCGAGGTCCTCGCGCATCGACTGCCGCATCTCGTGCGGGACGCGGGCGGCGATCGCTTCGCCTGGCGCTTCGATCCGCTCCACAAGACGACGTCGCCGGTGCCGTTCTTCGCGCGCCTCTTCGTCGCGTTCGCGCGCAAGGTGACGTGTCCCGTCCTCTTCGTGTCGGGCGGGCCCGCGGGGTTCCATCCGCCGGACGAGGACGAGCGCCTCGCGGCGTTCGCGTCGCTCGAGCGAAGCGAGATCGAGGACGCCGGGCACATGATGCACTGGACGCGGCCGGACGAAGTGGGCCGCCTGCTCGCGGCGTTCCTCCGATGAGCGTGCGCGTCCGCGTCGTGCCCGTCGACGAGCACCGGATGCTCGCGTGGCTGGTGGGGCTCGCGGGCGGCGCGCTGGCGATCGCGTACCTGGGGCTGCGGATGGGCCATGCGCTCGGGCTGGGGACCTCGAAGGCGATGGTGGGGCCGGTGCTCTCCGCGTGGATCGGCGGGACCCTCCTCTCGTGGCGGAGGCGCCCGTACGTCGCCCGCGCCGAGATCCAGGGCGGCGTGCTCCGCGCCGGTGCGCTCGTCGTCCCGCTCGACGGCGGCGTCGCGGTGCACGTCGCGCGCGGCGCCCGCGGCTTCAGCATCGCGCTGTCGCGCGGCCACGAGGGCGCGTTCCTCGAGGTGGAGACCGAGGCCGACGCGCGGCACCTGCTCGGCGCGATGGGCGTGCCATGGCCCGGGCGCGGCGCGGTCGTCCTCGAGGCTCCGCATCCCGGCGTCCGCTTCGCCCAGCGGCTCTCCGCGGCGGCGGGCATCACGTCGGCGATGCTCTACAGCCTGTTCGTCGGCTTGCTCGGGGATCACGATCTGAAGGGCGTGTTCGGCTTCCCCGCGCTGGTCCTCGGCGGCATCGCCAGCGTCCTCTTCATGTTCGATGCGGGGATGCGGCAGAGGCTGCAACCCGGAGCCGGCACCGATCGCGTGTTCGGCGGGAGCATCGTCGGCGCACACGCGCGGCTTCACGACATGATCCCGGTGACCGCCGGCGACCCGGCACCCGATCCGGCGGTCGCGCGCGTGCGCGTCCTCGAGCCCGCGGGCGAGGCGCCCCGCGCGTGGCTCGAGCGCATCGACGCGCTCGGACGCGGCGAGGGCGGCTACCGGGGCGATGCGCCCGCCGCCGAGGAGCTCGTGTCGATCCTCGAGGACGAGACCGCCTCCGCATCGGCGAGGCTCGCGTCGGCGCGCCTCCTCGCGCTCCGGCACGGCCGGGCGGAGGACGAGCTCCGCGCGCGCATCGGCGACGACGTGCTCGCGCGGCGGATCCGCGTGGTCGTCGAGCCCGATCCGTCCGCGGCCGCGGAGGAGCTGGAGAGCGCGCCGCCGCTCTTCGAGCTCGTCCGCTGAGCGCTGCGTGCTGCCGGCGGCATTCCTGCGGGCGCGCTCCCGCAGGCGCGCACCTCCGATCACGTTCGATCCACCGAACGTGCGCGTGACCACGGGCCGATCGCGATCCACGCGCGCTGGCGCGCATCGTGCTCTGCACCGTGCGTGGAGCGCCGCCAGAGCATGCCCCATCGGTCGCGCGAGCCCGCATCGATCCGGATCGGACGCTACGTGATTCATCCGCCGATCGCGCGCGGCGGTATGGCCACCGTGCACCCCGCCCACCTCGTCGCGGAGGGAGGCTTCACTCGCCTCGTCGCCGCCAAGCGCCTCCACCCCGCGCTCGCCGCCGATCCGGACGTCGTCTCGATGTTCCACGACGAGGCGCGCATCGCCTCGCAGATCCACCATCCCGGCGTCGTGCCGGTGCTCGACGTGGTGGCCGACGGCGAGGAGGTCGTGCTCGTGCAGGAGTACGTGCACGGCGTGCCGCTCGGCATCCTCCTCCGTCGTGCGGTCACCCAGGGCGAGCCGATCGACATCGATCTCTGCATCGCCGCCGTCGCCGGCCTCCTCACCGCGCTGCATGCGACGCACGAGGCGCGCGACGAGCACGGCGAGCCGCTCAACGTGATCCATCGCGACGTCTCCGCGCAGAACGTGATGATCACCGTCGACGGCGCGGTCCGCCTGCTCGACTTCGGCATCGCCAAGGCACGATCGAGCAACCACCGGACGCGCGTCGGCGTGTTCAAGGGCAAGCTCGTCTACATGGCGCCGGAGCACCTGCGCTCCGAGAAGGTCACCCGGCGCGCCGACCTCTATGCCGTCGGCGTGATCCTCTGGCAGCTGCTCGTCAACCGCCGCTTCTACAGCCGGCCGGACGAGTACGCGTTCGTCCGCGCGATCTCCTACGCGCCGCCGCCGTCGATGCGGGAGGCGCTGCGCGAGGCGCGCGTGCCCGATGCGCGGCGCATCCAGATCGCGCGGCTCGAGCCGATCGTGAACCGCGCGCTCGCGAGCGATCCCGCGCGGAGGTACGCGACCGGCGCCGAGATGCTCGAGGCGCTGCTCGCCGTGTGCCGGCCGGCCCCCGCGGCGAAGGTCGCCGAGTGGGTGAAGACCGCGGGCGCCGAGCACCTCGCGAGCCGCCGCGCGGCGCTGGCCGCGAGCGAGGAGGCCGCCCGCTCGCACTCGCGCATCATCGCCGCGCGCGCGCTCGATCCGTCGGAGGCCGAGACGCTGGTGGTGGCCAGGCCCCCGGCCGAGGGGCGGCTGCTCACGCCGCCGCCGGTCGCCGCATCGATCGCGCCGCCCGCGCCGCCCACGCCGAGCGATGCGAGCGACGAGCCGATCTCGTTCCGGCCCACGCTGCTCGAGCGGCTGATGCCGATCGTGCCCTGGGTGGGGATCGCGATGTCGCTCCTCTTCATCGGCATCCTCGCCGGCATCTCCGCGGAGAGCAGCGCGCCGCCTCCGCCGGCCGCGGCCGCTGCGCCGCCGCCTGCGCCCGTGCCGCCTCCGCCTCCGGCGTCCTCGCCCGCACCGAGCGAGAGCGCGGCGCCCGCCGCGCCGACGCCGGTGGAGCACCCGATGCCGCGCCCGTCAGCGCCGCGCCGGCGCTAGGGGCGGCAAGAGCTCGCCGTTCTTGTAGCCGCCCATGACCTTGCGGATCGCGTCCTCGCGGAGGATGTACGTCCACGAGTCCTGCTCGACCTGTCCGTCGAGCAAGAGCCCGAGGTGCAGGTGGGGCACGCCGTTGCCGATGCCCGAGACGCCGAGCGCCTCGCCCGCCTCCACGTGCTTTCGCGTCGCCGCGCCCTCGGGCTGCTCGGTCGCGAGCTTCGACAGGTGGGTGTAGTATACATGCGTGATCTTCCGGTCGCCCCAGGCGATCGGCTCGTCGAGCGCGAGGCGGACGCTGTAGGGCGTGTCCTTGCCGCGCGTCCAGAGCGTGTGGCCGCGCTCCGAGTAGTCGAGCGTGCCGGCGGCGATCGCGTAGACGGGCAGGTGATCGCCGGCGATGTCGAGCCCGGTGTCGCCCTGCCATCCGCCGAGGAAGCCGCCGGGCATCGGGCTCCGCAGCTTCGCGTTCCGCAGCCCCGGGCTCCGATCGACGAAGCCGGTGAGCGACAGGAACAGGACGACGAGCACGACCGAACGGACGACGAGCCGCACGATCCGTCGTCGCCGGACCTCGCGATTCCGTGACCGTCAGAGGCGCGGGGCGACGGCCCGGGCGAGCACCATCTCCGTACCGGAGACGATCGGCGCCGGCACGACGTCCCCGGGCCGGGCGCTCCGGGCCATCGTCTCGAGCGCGGCCTTCGCGTCGGCCGGCATCCGCGCCACGTGCAGGCGCGGGGCGTCGACGACCACCGGCGCCGGCCGGCTCGGATCGGCGACCGCGCGCTCGCCGAGCACCGCGGCGACCGCGTCGGCGATGGCCGCGCGCGCATCGGCCTCGGGCTTCCGCAGGCGCTCGAGGAGATCGGACCCCAGCCGCTGCACGGCCTCGGGGGCCTTCGCCTTGCGGTAGCCGCGCTCGAGCGCCTCGTCGGTCGGGCGCGTCTTCGCCACGACGACGAACAGGCCGCCGTCCTCCACCAGCGCGGCGTCGCCGTCGGCGAGCGCCGCGAGGGCGGCGTCCGCCTTCGGCAGCGAACCGAGGACGTTCGTGCCGCCGCGGCCGATCGCTTCGCACGACTCCTTCTTCTTCGCGCGGGCGAGCGCCGCCGACGCCGCCTTCTTCGCGTCGAACGGCGCGACGCACGTCCCCGGCGCGACGGCCGCACGGCCCTCGGGCGTCTCGTACCAGGCCGCGACGTCGGCGGGCGGGGCAGGGAGGTTCTTCTCCACCCAGCGCTGATGCACGACCACGTACTCGATCATCGCGCTCGGCTTCGCGGGCTCGCGCGAGGGCGACGCCTCGTGGGTCGCGCGAGGGGCGGCCGGAGGAGGCTCGCCGCCCGCCGCGGCGCCCCCGCACGCGACCGCTGCGCAGGCGACGCCCAGGACGAGCGCCCTCATGCGCCGCGCCAGCCCTCGACGACGTGGCGGAAGCGCCCGTCCTCGCCGTCGTCGAGCAGCCCGACGGCGACGGCGGTGAGGCGATGCGGCTGGGCGATCTCCGCGGCGAGCGCGCGGAGCTGCTCCTTCGTCACCGCCTCGTTCGCCGCGCGCCGCTCTTCGAGCGACTCGTGGCGATCGAAGAGGTGCCCGACGGCGTGGAACGCCGCGAGCTCCTCGGTCGTGTCGTTCAGCGCGCGCAGGTCCCAGCCGTGACGGCGTCGCGCCTTCGCGAGCTCCTCGTCGGTCGGTCCCGTGTGCGCGAGCTCGACGAGCATCGCGAGGATCTCCTTGGTCACCACGCTCGTGCGCTGGTGCTGGCACCCGGCGGCGAAATCGAGGACGCCGTCGTCCTCGTAGCCGTCGTAGGCCGCGGTGACGTCGTAGCAGAGGCCCTTGTCGTCGCAGACGCGGTGATAGAGGCGCGTCGACATCCCGTCGTCGAGGATGCGCATCAGCATCTCCATCGCGGGACGCTGCTCGGAGCTCTCCGAGACCGCGCGGAAGCAGAGGCGGAGCTCGGTCTGGCTCGACACGTTCTCCACGATCGACGCGCGCGGCTTCGCCTGCGTGTGGACCGGCGCCTCCGCGGCGATGCGTCCGCCCGGGCGCATGCTGGCGAACGAGCGCTCGGCCAGGGCGAAGGCGACGTCGGGGTCGACGTTGCCGGAGAAGGCGAGCACGCAGTTGCCGGCGGTGTAGTGCCGGTCGTGGTGCGCGCGCAGCATCTCGCGCGTGAACGAGCGCACGTTCTTCTCGTCGCCGGTGATGGTGAAGCCGAGCGGGTGCGCCGGGTAGATCAGCTTGCGCGAGAGGTTGTCGGCGTCGATCTGCCGCCCGTCGTCGTCGAGGTCCTCGAGGATCTCCTCGCAGACGATCTCCTTCTCGATGCCGATGTCCTGGAACGTCGGCTCGCCGAGGATGTGCCCGAAGAGCGGCGTCGCCTCCTCGATCGACTCCGGGGGGAGCGTGAGCGAGAAGACGCCGAAGTCCACCTGCGTCGCCGCGTAGAGGTAGCCGCCGAGCCGCTCGACCGCGAGGTTCACCTCGTGCGCGCTCGAGAGGCGCGACGTCCCGCGGTAGAGCATGTGCTCGAGGAAGTGCGAGAGGCCGTTCGTCTTCGCGGTCTCGAAGCGCGAGCCCACGCGGACGTACAGCGCGACGTGCGCGCGATGGAGCTGCGGCTGCGGCGCGACGACGACGCGGAGCCCGTTGGCCAGCGTCTGCGTTCGCATCGAGCTGCTACTCCTCGTCTTCGTCGTGGGACGGACCGGCGTCCGACTTCGCGCCGAAGACGTTGCTCTCGTCGATCTTCACGTCGTCCTTCGACTGCTCGCGCAGGCGGCGGACGTAGTAGGCGAGCGCCTCGTTCTGCTTCGCCATCAGGAGGGCCTGCACGTACGTGTCGCGCTCCTTGTCGAAGTCTTCCTTCGTGGCGGGCTTCCGGTCCTTGAGCTGCACGACCAGCATGCCGTCGTCGGTGGCGATCGGCTCGGGCGTCACGTCGTTCGGCTTCGCCTCGAAGGCGAACTTTCCGACCTTCTCCGCCGCCTCGCCGGAGATCGCCGGGATGGGATCGCCGCCGCGGTTGAACGCGCTCGAGGTGAGGAACGCCGGCTTCTCCGGATCGGTCGACGCGGTGAAGCTCGGCGGGGGCGCCGGGGCCTCGGCCGCGCCGCCGTCGCCCGCGCCCGCGTCGCCGGGCGCCGCTTCGGCCTTCTTCGCCTCCGGCTTCGGCGGCTGGAACTTGCCGAACTCGGCGATCGCGGCGTCGACCGCCTCCTGGCCGGTCTTGCCCGCCTTGAGGTCGGCCGCGATCTTCTCGGCGATCTTCTTCGAGACGTCGGCGGACTTCGTGGCCTTGTAGGCCTTCGCGATGTCGTCCTTCGTCGCCTCGTCCTTCTTGATGATGTGCCAGCCGAAGGCCGGGATCTCGATCGGGCCGTTCGTCGTCTCGCCCGGAGCGAGCGCGTTGTACGCGGTCTGGAACTCCTCGGCGAACTGCGGGACGAGGCTCGCCTCGTACATGCCGCCCTTGTCCTTGCTGCCGGGATCGTCCGAGAACTCCTTGGCGAGCTTGCCGAAGTCCTCGCCCTTCTTCAGGCGGGCGTAGATGTCGTCGGCCTTCTTCTTCGTCTCGGCCTTCTTCTCCGGCGACGGCTCGCCCTCGCCGCGCTCCCTGTACTTCACGAGGATGTGGCGGACGTTCGTCTTCACGCTGGTGAGGTTCTTCTTGTCCTTCGCCCAGGCCTCGACGTCCTTCGGATCGGAGGCGATGGCGTACTTCTCGACCCAGCTCTTGCGGACGACGACGTAGTTCACCGTCGCGGTGGTGCGCTCGACGACGTAGCGATCGAAGGCCTCGTCGTCGGCGACGCGCACCGGCGCGCGCACGAGATCGCGCATCTTCGCGGCGAGGAGCTCGCGCGCCTGCCACTCGCGGAACTCGGCGGGCGAGCGGCCGGTCATCGCCTTGATGTTCCGCTCGTACGTCTTCATGTCGAACGTCTTCGTGTCCTTGTTCTTGAACGCGTCGACGTGCGCGCGACCGTCGAAGAAGCCGACCTGGCGCTGCAGGTTCGGGTTGTCGGCGGGGAGGCTGACGAGGATGTTGCCCTTGAAGATGCTGTCGGTGAGCTCCTCTTCGCTCACGCTGAGGCCGAGGCGGTTCGCCTCCGCCGCGAGGAGCTCGCGCTCGATGAGCCCCTCGAGGACGATGCGCGAGGCGGTGGCCTGCTTCACGCCCCCGGTGCCGCGGGAGAAGATCAGACGGTAGGCCGCCTTGTGGGCCTTCGGCTCGATGCAGCTGCCCTTCACGCG
>JBDHVD010000102.1:0-21640 GCA_039809525.1 Labilithrix sp.
CGCACGTCGGCCTCGGTGCCGGTCGAGGCGATCGCGAGCGAGCGCGCATCGGAGTTCTATCGCGCCCGCGGGATGATCACCGCGGCGGACGCGTACCTCGCGCAAGCCTTCGAGTGCTACGAGGCGTGGGGCGCGGCCCGCAAGACGCAGGCCCTCCTCGACGCGTTCCCGGTGCTGCGCGCCCATCGCCGCGACGAGGCGCCCGACGTGCAGAGCCTGCTCGAGGTCCAGCGCGCGATCTCGAGCACGTATCGTCCGTCGGATCTCCACGAGCGCCTCATGGCCGTCGCGCTCGAGCACGCCGGCGCCCAGCGCGGGTGCCTGCTCCTCGCGTGCGACAACGATCTCGCCGTCGCGACGGCGGCGGGATCGCGCGCCGACGACTTCGGCCCCGCGGGCGCGTCCGCCGAGCCGTCGCGCGTCCCTCTCTCGCTCTGCCGGACGGCGCTCCGGCTGCGCAAGCCCATCGTGCTGGCCGACGCGCGGCAGGCGACGCGCTACGCCGTCGACCCTTACCTCGCGCGCGGGACGACGCGCTCGGTGCTGTGCCTGCCGATCGTCCGCGGCGGCGAGGCGAAGGCGCTCGTCTACCTGGAGAACGATCTCGTGCCCGGCGCGTTCTCGAAGACGCGGCTCGTCGTGCTCGAGACGATCGCCCGCCAGGCGGCGATCACGCTCGAGAAGGCGCAGCTGATCTCGCGGCTCGAGGCGGAGAACGCGGAGCGCCGGCTGGCGGAGGAGAAGCTCGCCGATCACAAGCGCCTGCTCGAGGACATCCTCGACGCGACGCCGGCGCTCGTGTTCGTGAAGGATCGCGAGGGTCGCTTCGTCCTGGTCAACCGCCGCTTCGAGCAGGCGTTCCACCTCGATCGACGAAGCTTCCGCGGACGGAGCGACGCCGATCTGTTCCCGCCCGAGAAGGTCGACGAGTTCCACGCGACCGACGTCGTCGTCCTCTCCGGCCGCACCGTCGAGCTCGACCAGCGCGTCGCGCTCGACGACGGCGAGCACGCGTTCATGACCATCAAGTTCCCGCTCTTCGACGCGAAGGGCGAGCCGAGGGCGATCTGCGGCGTGGCGACGGACGTCAGCGCGCGCAAGCGCGCCGAGGAGGCGCTGCGCCGATCGCTCTCGCTCGTCGAGGCGGCTCTCGAGTCGACCGCGGACGGCATCCTGGTCGTCGATCTGAAGGGCCGGATCGTCCGCTACAACCGGCAGTTCGCCGAGCTGTGGGGGCTGCCCGACCATGTCCTCGGGACCGGCGAGGACGCGAGCGCGCTCGCCTTCGTCCTGGCGCAGGTGCAGGATCCGGACGCGTTCGTCGCGCGGGTGCGCGAGCTCTACGCCTCGCCGGACGCGAAGAGCGACGACACCCTCCGCCTCGTGGACGGTCGCATCATCGAGCGCCACTCGCAGCCGCAGCGCATCGGCGAGCGGGTCGTCGGGCGCGTGTGGAGCTTCCGTGACGTGACCGCGCGCGTCCGCGGCGCGCAGGAGCACGATCGCCTCCTCGCGCAGGAGACGCGCGCCCGCGCCGAGGCCGAGGAGGCGGTCCGCATCCGCGACGAGTTCCTCTCCATCGCCTCGCACGAGCTGCGGACGCCGCTCGCCAGCCTCTCGCTCGCCATCGACGGCCTCCAGCACATCTTCGCGAAGAAGGACGTCGACGAGCCGTCCCGGCGCGCGCTCGGCATCGCGAAGAGGCAGGTCGGACGCCTCACGTCCCTCATCGGGGTCCTGCTCGACGTGTCGCGCATCCGGGCGGGGAAGCTCGTGCTCAATACCGCGGAGGTCGATCTCCGGTCCGTCGTCCGCGACGCGACCGCGCTGCTCTCCGAGGAGATGGCGCGCGCGGGGAGCGATCTCGTGCTCCACGCGGACGAGCCGGTCGTGGGTCGCTGGGACGGCGTGCGCCTCGAACAAGTCGTGCACAACCTCGTCGGCAACGCGATCAAGTTCGGCGGCGGCCTGCCGATCACGGTGAGCGTGGGCAAGAGCGGCGATCGCGCCGAGCTCTCGGTCCAGGACCGCGGCATCGGCATTCCCCCCGAGTTCCGCCGGCGTCTGTTCGAGCCGTTCGCGCGCGGCGTCTCGGCGCGGCACTACGGCGGGCTCGGCCTCGGGCTCTACATCACCAAGACGATCGTCGAGGCGCACGGCGGTGAGCTCCGCGTCGAGAGCGAGGAAGGCGTGGGCACGAAGATCATCGCGCAGCTTCCGCTGAGGGGACCATGACCGACCGAGAAGCCTGGATCTGCATCGTGGACGACGATCCCGACATCCGCGAGATCGTCGCGCTCGTCCTCGAGGCGAGCGGCTATCGCGTGAGGACGGCGATCGACGGAGAGGAGGCGCTCGCGACGCTGAAGAAGCATCCGGGCTGCGCGCTCATCATCCTCGACCTCATGATGCCCGGCATGAACGGGTGGGAGTTCCGCTCGGCGCAGCTGAGCGATCCTGCGCTCGCGACCATCCCCGTCGTCGTGCTCACCGGGATCCGCGAGGTGCCCGCGCAGACCGCGATGCTCGATGCGGCCGCGGCCCTTCAGAAGCCGGTCGATCTCGACGAGCTCGTGGGGACGGTCGCGCGCCACGCGGCGTGAGCGACGTCACCCGTCCTTCGGCGCGATCGCGGTCCCCGCCACCTCCGCGTCGGGCTCGAGGACCAGGAGGCGAACGCGCCCGGTGGCGACGATCGCCTGCTCCTCGTTGCGGATCGTGACCTCCCAGAGCTGGCTCCGGCGACCGCGCGTCAGCGGCGTCGCGGTCGCGCGTAGCGTCCCTTCGCGCACGGCGCGCACGAAGGACGTGTGGTTCTCGAGGCCGACGACGTGCTTGCCCTTGCCCATCGCGTCGACCGCCGCGCCGACCGACGCGAGCGTCTCCACGATCCCGGCGTACACGCCGCCGTGGACGATGCCGTGCGGCTGGCGATGACCGGGCCGCACGACGACGGTGCCGGTCACGGCATCGCGGGTCGCGGACTCGACGACGAGGCCGAGCTCTCCGGCCCACGTCCCCTGGTGCATGGTGTTGATCGCGCTCGCCGCGTCGGGGGTGCTCACGGCCGTCACTCTACGATCGATCGGACGGAAGGCGACGCCGGCGACGAGGGCTCGATGCCGCGCGGTCCGCCGCCACGTGGTCGGGCGGGGGAACGTGCTTACGTCCTCTCCTCATGGTGAAGAGCGGTCTGCTGGTGCGCGTCGAGGCGAAGCCCGGCAAGGAGGCGGACGTCCACGCGCTGCTCCGTCACGCGCTCGCGCTCGTCCGCGCGGAGCCCGAGACGACCGCGTGGTTCGGCCTGCGCTTCGGGCGCTCACGCTTCGGCATCTTCGACGTCTTCCCGGCGGAGGACGGACGCGAGGCACATCTCGGCGGTCCGGTCGCGCGCGTGCTGATGGAGAACGCCGAGCGCCTCTTCGCGCACGTTCCCAGGGTGCAGAAGCTCGACGTGATCGCGGACAAGCTGCCGTCGACCGTCGGCGACGAGCCCCTGCCGAAGGCGGTCCTCCTCACGTTCCGCGCGAAGCACGGGCACGAGCGCGACGTCGAGCAGTTCCTCCGCCAGGCCCAGACGATCGTCGAGCAGGAGCCGCGCACCGCCGCGTGGTTCGCGATCCGCTTCGAGAACGGGCTGTACGGGATCTTCGACGCGTTCCCCGACAACCGCGGACGTCTCCTCCACCTCGCCGGCCGGATCCCGCGCAGGCTCGCGGCGCATGCCCTCTCGCTGCTCGGCAGCGTGCCCGACATGAAGCTGCCCGCGGTCGTGGGCGACAAGATGCCGGGCCACGCCACCACCGTCCCCTTGTGAGGACGGCCGACATCGCGAGCTCCGCCGTGGAGCGCGCGCGGCGGAACGTCGTCTGCATGCGGCCCCTGCGTGCCGCTCACGTCGCTCGTCCAGGGACCGCGTCTCGCGCCCGCGCTCGCCGCGACGGGCGCGATGTCCGCCCTCGCGGGCATGCTCGCCGCGCGCCGGCGCTCGCCGCTGCTCGCGACGGCCGCCGCGATCGGCGGCGCGGCGGCGGCGCTGGGCGCGTTCGCGCACTGGGTCGAGCCGGCGTGGATCGACACCACGTCGACGAAGCTCGAGTGGAGAGGCCCGCCGATGCGCATCGTCCTCCTCGCGGACCTGCACGCGGCGCCCGGCGACGGCTCGCGGACGAAGCGGATCGTCCGGCGCACGCTCGCGCTCGAGCCCGACCTCGTGCTGTTCGCGGGCGACTTCGTCGACGGGCTCGACGCCGATCGACGGAAGCTCGATGCGCTCGCGCCGCTCGCGAGGCTGCGCGCGCCCCTCGGCGTGCTCGCCGTCCTCGGCAACCACGACAGCGAGGGCCCGCACGAGGACGCGGTGAAGGCCTGCGTCGAGCGCGCCGGCGTCCGCGTGCTCGCGAACGAGAGCGTGACGTTGCCGAACGGCGTGCAGCTCGTCGGGCTCGGCGACCATCGCGCGGGCGAGACCGAGCCGCGCGAGGGCTTCGCCGGCGTGGCGACCGACGCCCCCACGCTGGTCCTCGTGCACAGCTTCAAGTCGCTCGAGCTGCCGCACGTGCGCCGCTTCGATCTCGCGTTCGCCGGGCACACCCACGGCGGACAGGGATGCGTCCCGTTCACCGAGGCATGCCCGTTCCTCGAGGACGACATGAAGCCTTACGTGAAGGGCCTCCACGCATGGCCCGGCGGCGGGCGCCTCTACGTGAGCCGCGGGCTCGGGACGAGCGAGGTCCGCGCGCGCATCGGCGCTCGTCCCGAGATCGCGTGCATCACTCTGTCGAGCAGGCCGCGTTCGCCGACGGCGTGACCCACGTGAAGATCGGGACGCCGAACAGCGTGCGGTCCGGGATGTTCGGGTAGTACCCGATGAAGTCGAAGCACATCTCGTCGCCCGTGCCCTCGCCGAACCCCACCGTCGCGTCGCCCGGGTTCTTCCAGGTGCATCGCGTGCGGAGCACGTCGTTCGGCGCGACCGTCGTCTGGATCGGGTAGTTCGCCTGCGCCTCGAACGAGAAGGCCTTCTGCTGGAAGACCATCTGCGGAGCGCCCGTCCCGCCTGCGAGGCGCTCGGTCGACATCGCGGCGCCGAGCGTGTGCATGTGCGGCGACGCGTTGAAGAAGCTCACGCCCTTGAACTCCTGCCCTAGCCGGTAGTCGCACTTGATGGTGTGCGTCGATCGCGGCGGGATCGAGAAGTTGGTCGACCCGAACGCGATCACGCCGGCGTCGTTCGGGCGGAGGTTCTCGGTGGTGCAGAGCTCGTAGCCGCTCTGATCGGTGCCCGTCTGCGTCGTCGCGTTGTTGTAGTGGATCTGCACCACCCAGTGGGTCTTGCCCTTCTCCTCGGGGAAGCCCGCCTCCTTCGGCAGCTCGAGGTTGTTGCCGCCGGGCGCCCATCCCGCGACGAGCTTCCACGCCGCCGATCCGAAGGAGGCGCAGGGAAACGGGTCCGCGCTCTCCGCCTGGTTCGTCTGGAACAAGAGGATGTGGTGAACGATCTGCTTGTTGTCGACCTTCGGCGCGAGGCCGATGACGTGCCGCTTCTTCTGCAGATCGATGTCCACGCCGAAGCAGACGTACTGATCCCGCGGGCTGCCGGGCTGCATGACGAACGGCGTCTTCGGCTTCAGCACCGTGTCGGGCGTGCACGAGAGCGGCTTGACGCCGTCGGACGGCTTGTCGGTGACGCACCGCGCGTCGCTCGCCTTCGCGCCGCCGGCGATCCACCCGTCGATCGTCGCGAGCTCCTTCGCGTCGAGCCGCGGCTGCGGGCTGGGCGGCATCGGTCGGGCGTCGTCGTGGATGCGCTCCTTCACCAGGTCGAGCACCTTCTTGCCCGCGCTGCCCCCCGGCCCCGGCTTCTGCAGATCGTCCCAGGTCACGAGCGCGGCGCTCGCGCCGTACTTCGGCTCGGCGGCGTGGCACGTCTGGCAGCGCGCCTTCAGGATCGCGTCGACGTCGCAGGGCAGACCGTTGGCCGTCTCGATCTTCTCGCCCGCGCCGTCGCTGCTCGCCGGCGTCGTCGAGGCGGGCACCTCGGTGTTCCCGTCGTCGCTCGTCCCGGCCTCGTCGGCGTTCGTGCAAGCGATGAAGGCGACGGCGAGCGCGACCGACGTTCGGACGTTCATGCCCTCGGTCGAGAGCAGCGGGCGTGCCACTCTGGAAAGTTGCAGGCCGTGGTGATCGCGCTCCGCGAGGCCGGATCACCCGGGCCGGCGCGCTGGTCACGGCCGTGACCCTCTCAGAAGACGAACGCGCCGGCGAGCCCGGCGAAGCCGCGATCGACGAGGGGCGCGACCGCGATCCGGCGCGAAGGCGCGGTGACGTGCAGCACGATGCCCGCGGCCAGCGCGGCGACGCCGAGCCCGATGGTCACCGTGCTGACGGTGGCGAGGGTGCGCGCGGTGCCGACCTCCGGCGCGAGGCGAAGGCGCTCCGCCTCCGTCGGGCAGCGGCCGTCCGGACAGGTGTCCTCGATCGACGACCACTTCGAGAGCGCGAGGCCGCCGAAGACCAGCCCGCCGGCGAGGGCGACGCCTCCGCCGATCTCGAGGCCGAGCGCGAGCGTGCGCTGCCCGTCGCCGCCGTCCTCGTCGGCGACGATCGGCGCCGGCGCGGCGGCGGACGGCTCCGGCTCGAGCGACGGCACGCGCACCGCCTTCGATTCGCGGTCCTCGATGACGAGCGTCGTCCGCCACGGCTGGCGCCCGGGCGCGGTGACCTCGATCGCCTGCGGCCCCGCGTCGACGGGCACCGCCGTATCGAGCGCGGCGGGATCGACGCGCGCGCCGTTCCGCTTCACGACCGCATCCGCGACGCCTCCGTCGACGTGGATGGTGAGCCGCGCGAGCTCGGGCTCGAGCTTCTCGGCGCGCTTCTGCGCGACGGCCGCGCGCGCATCGCCTCGCTGCATCGCGAGCGCCTCGGCGTCCTTGTACGCGGCCCAAGCGCTCGCGGTCTTGTGGAGGCGCTCGTTGCATTCGCCGAGGCTGAGGCGCGTGCCGACCCCGGGATCGAGGCGATCGCTGCGCGCGAAGCGATCGCACGCCTCCGCGTGGCGGCCCTGGACCATGAGCGCGCGCCCCTCGTCGAAGAGGGTCACCGCGGCGGCCGCGCCGTTCGGCGAGGGCTGCGCATGCGCGGAGCGCGCGACGACGCCGGTCAAGAGGAACGCGGTGATCGCGATCGTGCGGATCATCGATAGCTGGCCGGATCGGGCGCGGGCCCGCGCGCGGGACGCACCGCCTTGCGGACGGTCTTCGCCGGAGGCGCGGTCTTCGGCGGAGCGGAAGGCGACGGCGGCGCGGACGCCAGCGGCGGCGCGGGCTCCTCGGGCTCTGCCGACGCGGACGGAGGCACGAGCACGATCGGGGCCGGCGGGAACTGCGGCGCGTCCGGTTGCGCCGCGCCGGGCGCGGTGCTCCGAGCGGTGCGGAAGCCGATGCCCGCCGCGACCAGCACGAGGAGCACGCCGGCGACGAGGGCCGCGAGCTGCACGCGCCTCGCGGGCGGGGCGACGGGCGCCGCGATCTCCATCCCGCTCGCGGACGCCGAGGGAGGCGCGGCCGCGGCGAGCTCGCCCATCACGTCCTCGATCGAGCGCAGGTCCGAGGGCGACGCGGTGCCGTCGACGAGGCGCTGGCGCTGCGCGCGACGCTCCGCCGACAGGCGCTTCACCCAGGCGCCGACCTCCTCGTCGGAGGCGCGCTCGAACGGCTCGAGCTCCGACGCGAGCTCGCGCGCCGTGAGATGACGCTCGCCGAGATCGTGAGAAGTGGCCCGGAGCACGATCGCGTCGAGCTCGGCGGGGACGTCGGGCCTCCGCTCGCTCGGCTTCGGGATGTCGCCGCGCAGGACCGCCGCGCAGACCACGCGCTCGTCGTCGGCGGTGAAGAGACGCTCGCCGGTGAGCAGCTCCCAGAGGATCACGCCCGCCGCGTAGACGTCGACCTGGCGCGTGACCGGCCGCGCTTGCAGCTGCTCCGGCGCCATGTACGCGAACTTGCCGCGCACCTCGCCCGGCCTCGTCGCCTCGAGGCGCCCGACCGCCTTCGCCACGCCGAAGTCGATCACGCGCGGGACGCCGTCGACGCCGACGAGCACGTTCTGCGGTGACACGTCGCGATGCACGATCCCGAGCGGATGACCGTCGGCGCTCCGCGCCTCGTGCGCCGCGTCGAGGCCGCGCAGCATGCCGTGCACGATCGCGAGGGCGATCGGCCGCGGGACGTCCTCGCCGAGCTCGCGCGCGCGCGCGACGAGCGCGCTCAGGGCGTCGCCGTCGACGTACTCGAGCACGAGGCTGAACGCGCCGTCGCTGACGACGAGATCGAGCGTGTCGATGACGTTCGGGTGCCGGATCTGCGTGGCGACGCGCGCCTCGTCCACCAGCATCGCGATCAGCTCGCGCTGCGCGGCCATCTCCGGATGCAGCCGCTTGATCGCGACGAGCCGGGTGAAGCCGGCGCTGCCGGTCATGCGGCCGAGGTACACGGCCGCCATGCCGCCTCGCGCAATGGGTCCGAGGATGGTGTAGCGGCCGCTCATGCGAGGAGATGGCGCGGGCTTTGCGTTATCGTCGAAGCAAACGCCCGATGACGGAATTTAGCACACGCACCCTGGTACGGCCCCGGTCCAAGGCGAGCGCCGTTCGCGTGACGGTCGTCGCCGGTCCTTCCGCCGGCGCCGGCGCCGCCGCCACCGCACCGAAGATCACGCTCGGCCGCTCGCGCGTGGCCGACGTCCCCGTCGGCGATCCGACCGTCTCCGAGTTCCACGTCGAGCTCGCCGGACACGAGCAAGGGATCGAGGTGCGCGACCTCGACAGCTGGAACGGCACCTGGTTCGAGGGCGCCAAGGTCTCGGCCGCGATCGTCCCGTCCGGCGCGACGCTCACCATCGGCGAGTCCGTGCTGCGCGTGGAGACCGTCGCCGATGCCTCGCCCGCGCATGCGACGCGCGACTCGTTCCGCGGGCTGATCGGGAGGAGCGCCGCGATGCGCGAGCTCTTCGCGCTGCTCGAGCGGCTCGCGCCCACGGAGCTCACGGTGAGCGTGCACGGACCGACCGGGAGCGGCAAGGAGCTGGTCGCGCGGGCGATCCACGACGGCAGCGCTCGCGCGAGGGGACCGTTCGTCGTCCTCGACTGCGCCGCGCTCCCTGCGAGCCTCGCCGAGTCGGTGCTGTTCGGCCACGCCGTCGGCGCGTTCACCGGCGCGAACGAGGCCCGCGGCGGCGTCTTCGAGGCGGCCGACGGCGGGACGGTGTTCCTCGACGAGATCGGGGAGCTCCCGCTCGATCTGCAGCCCAAGCTGCTGCGCGTGCTCGAGCAGCGCCAGGTCACGCGCGTCGGCGAGAGCCGCCCGCGCCCGATCTCGGTTCGCGTGGTGTCGGCCACGTGGCGCGATCTCCGCCGCATGGTCAACCGCGGCCTGTTCCGCGACGATCTCTACTTCCGCCTCGCGCAGACGCGCATCGTCCTGCCGTCGCTCGCCGAGCGGCGCGAGGACATCGAGCTGCTCGCGAACGACTTCCTGCGCAAGCTGCCGCGCAACGCCGCGTGCGCCCGCGCCCTCTCGCGCGAGGCGCTGGGCGAGCTCGCGGCGCGCGACTACGCGGGCAACGTGCGGGAGCTGAAGAACGCGGTCGAGCGCGCCGCGTACATGTGCGACGGCCCGGTCATCCGGCCGCACGACCTCGCGTTCGAGCGCATGCTCGAGCGCGGACGCGACGTGCAGGAGGGCGACGAGGGCTCCGAGCTGCCCGACTTCAAGGGCGCGAAGCGCACCGCGGTCGACGACTTCGAGCGCGACTACCTCGCGCGGCTCATGGCGAAGACCGGCGGCAACATCGCCACCGCCGCGGGCCTCGCCGGGATCGAGCGGCACTACCTGCGCTCGCTGCTCAAGAAGCACGGTCTTCATTCGCGCGAGTGACGGTCACGACTGTGTTCACCCGTCCGATCCGGTCGGTCCATCCCGTGCGTTCGATGCACGCGGCGCGCCGGGCGATCGGGACTGGCGCACCGCCTGCATCGCGGGACGGTCATGGCTCGCGCGTCGGTGCTGATCGGGCTGCTCGTCCTCGCGGGCTGCTCGAGCGCTCGATCCGGCGACGCCGCGGTCACGACGCCGGCCGCCGAGCCCGCGCCCCCGACCTCGCCGGCGCCGCCCTCCGCCGCGCCGAGCGGCACCCCGAACGCGAAGCTCCGCGTGCACTACCCCGCGGGCGGCAGGACGCTCGGCGTCGGCGGCGAGGGGCCGCCGCTCTCGCCCCACCAGGTGAAGCCGCTCGCGGGCGCAGGCGACACGTGGGAGATCGATCTCGGCGCGCTCGCGGCGCCGCTCGCGCTGGAGCCGGTCCTCGACGACACGCCCGCGCGCGGGCCCGCCTACGTGGTGCACCCCGGCGAGACGCTCGACATCCAGCCGCACTTCTTCGCGAGCCAGGGCTCGGTCTCGGTGCCGTGGCCCTCGTTCCAGTCGCAGGCGCGCGCCGGGACGACGCGTGCAATCCGCACGTATCTTCCGCCGAGCTACGAGGAGAACACCGCCGCGCGCTACCCCGTCCTCTACGTGCACGACGGCCAGTACGCCTTCTCGACCGGCGGCCCGGCGCAGGCCGCCGCCGCCGGCACGATGCGCATCGACCGGACGCTCGACGACGGGATCGAGGCCGGACGGATCGCGGAGGTCATCGTCGTCGCGATCGACGACACGAGCAGCCTCTTCGATCTCCAGGGCAGGGGCCGGATCGCGGAGATGACACCGACGGCGGACCCTGCCTACGACGGCAGCGGCCAGGCCTCCGAGTACGTCGCGATGATCCTCGACGAGGTCAAGCCGATGGTCGACGCGGCGCTCCGGACGCGGCCCGGCCGCGAGAGCACGTTCATGCTCGGCGCCTCGCTCGGCGGGCTCGTGTCCGCGTACGCCGCGAGCACGCATCCCGGGGTCGTCGGCGCGTTCGCGTCGATGTCGGGATCGATGTGGTGGGATCGAGCGTGGATCGTCGCGCAGACCGAGAGCGCGCTCGCCGGCGGGGGACAGGCGCCGCTCCGCGTGTACCTCGACTACGGCGAGAGCGAGCAGACCGAACCGACGCAGACCGACCTGCTGGTGAAGCCGACCGATGCGCTCCTCGCGGTGTTCCGCGACGACGGGCTGGTCGACGGCGAGACGCTGATGTTCGTGCGCGGCCCCCGGGGTCAGAAGCACGACAGCGCGGCGTGGGCGGCGCGCATGCCTGCCGCGCTCTCGTTCCTCGTGGGGTCGGGACGCTGATGCGGATACAATCGAGGGAGTGATCCCGGCACGCCACGTCGGCCCTGCGCTCGCGCTCGCGCTCTCCGCCGGCTGCGCGCAGATCGTCGGGATCACCGACCTGTCCTCCGACGAGCCGCCCGACGCGGGCGCGCTGCCGCCGCGCGACGCGGGCAGCGAGCGGGTCGTCGATGCGGGACGCGACGTGCTCGTCCCGGTCGAGGACGCGGCGAAGCCCCCGGCGTTCAAGCGCGTGTTCGTCACGTCCGATCGCTCGAACGGGATCATGGGCGGGATGGCCGGCGCGGACGGCCGCTGCGCCGCCGCCGCGGTGCGCGCGAAGCTCCCCGGCACGTGGGTGCCGTGGCTCAGCGGCGAGGGGATCAACGCGATCGACCGCATCACCTTCGACGGCGAGTACCGCCTCCTCGACGGGCGCACGGTGGCGAAGAACAAGGCGCAGCTCGCGTCGGGCAACCTCACGAACCCGATCGACGTGATCGAGACGGGCGTGAAGGTCTCGGGCGAGGTGCTCGTGTGGACCGGCACCGCGCGCGACGGAAAGCTGTTCGCGGTCTGCTCGAACTGGACGACGAACAACGTCGTCGACTTCGGGACCATCGGATCGCTCGATCGCGCGCAGGACGGGCTCTGGACCGACAACCTCGGACCCGGCGGCGGCTTCCGCAACTGGGGCTGTCAGACGTCGGCGCGCCTCTACTGCTTCGAGCGCTGAAGGTCACGGTCGTGACCAGCGCGACGGACCGACCGATCCGCCGCGTCCGACCTTTCCCTCGGCGATCCCCGGAGCGCCCACGCGGCACGTGCCTCGCAGTGCGAGCGTCGCATGAAGCGGATCGCATTCGCGCTGTCCTCGATCGCCGTGCTCGCCGCATCCGCCTGCACCGCGCCGTCCGAGGAGGTCGAGACCGCGGCGAGCAGCGACTCGCTCACCAGCGGACAGCGGATGGATCGCTACGCACGCATGCGCGACGCGGCCGCCGCGCGCGGCATCGGCACCGGCTATCTCCTCGCCGGCATCGCGTGGACCGAGTCGGGCCTCGCGCAGTGCTGGTCCGAGGCGACGTGGGCCTGCCAGGGCCCGGCCTCGCCGGATTGCGGCGGCGGGCCGGTGATCGCGGGCGCGGCGGACGGACCGTGCGGCGCGCAGCAGGGCGGGCTCGGCATGTTCCAGTTCGACGCGGGCACGTTCTGGGACACGCTCCGCGTGTACGGCAACGACGTGCTCACCGTCGACGGTCAGGTCGCGCACGCGATCGACTACGTCGTCGAGATGGTCCGGCGCTCCGACTACACGACGAACGCCGAGACGACGGAGAAGGCGCGCGCCTGGGTCAACGCCTTCGATCCGAACAACGGGGCCCTGCGCGACCAGTGGATCAAGACGGTGCTGCGCTACTACAACGGCTGCCAGCCCGGCTGGTCGTGCTGGGCGCCGCGCTACCAGACGTACGGCGACGGCCTCTCGAGCGTGCTCGCGGAGACGGGAGGCCCCGGCTACTGGCGCGCGGGCACGAGCTGCCCCGGCGGGCGAGGCGTGACCATCGGCGCGATCGACGCGAAGTACCGCGCGCTCGGCGGATGCGGCTCGATCCTCGGCGTGCCGATCACCAGCGAGATCACCACGCCCGATCGCGTCGGCCGCTACAACGTCTTCGAGCGCGGCTCGATCTACTGGACGCCCCAGCTCGGCGCCCACGAGGTCCACGGACAGATCCGCGACAAGTGGAAGGACCTCGGATGGGAGCCGGGCGTGCTCGGCTATCCGATCACCGACGAGATCCAGACCCCCGATCGACGCGGACGCTACAACGTCTTCGAGAAGGGCTCGATCTACTGGACCGAGCAGACCGGCGCCCACGAGGTCCTCGGGCGCATCCGCGACGAGTACAAGGAGCTCGGCTGGGAGGCCGGCAAGCTCGGCTACCCGATCTCCGGCGAGATCGAGGTGCCGGGCGGACGGAGGAGCGATTTCGAGCACGGCTCGATCACCTGGAACGCCGCCACCGACGACTTCACCGTCGTCATGAACGAGGAGCCCGAGCCGTGAGGGCGCTCGTGCTCCTCGCCCTCGCGGCGCTCGCCGCGTGCTCGAGCCCGCCGCCGACCGATCCGCTCCCGCTCGCCGAGGACGACTCCCCGGCGCGCGGACAGCAGCGGCGATCGGGCAGCCCGGCCCCCGCGCCGACGCCGTCCCCGAGCGGGTCGGAGGATCCGCCGCTCGCGCCGCCGGCGCCGTCCGCTCCGCCTGCCGACGCCGGCGTACCGGCGACGACGTGGAGCGGCGCGCTCCCGTCGAGCGCCACCGTCGGCTTCGGCGGAGATCCGTACTGCAGCTACCGCATCACGCTGAAGCGGATCGCGACCGAGGTCACCGCGAACGAGGCCGGCAAGGTGCTCGGCGCGACGGTGACCGCGCAGGCGATCGAGGAGGCGGTCGCTCCGTGCCCGCACGCGGCCATGCCGGCGAACGACCACGCCTACGAGCTCTCGTCGTGGACGGTGCTCGCGAGCGGCGTCACGCGCATCGAGCTCGCGCCGAAGGCCACGAACCACCCCGCGGCGAGCCTGGTGCTCGAGGCCGACCTCCGCATGCCCGCGCCGGAGGCGACGCTCGCCTGGCACCGCACCGACGTCTCCGCGCCGCTCGACTGGCGGGTGAACGCCAAGCTCACCGTGCTCGCGAAATGAACCGAAAGGAGCAGCCCTTGCGCATCTCGATCCTCCTCTTCTCCTCGCTCGTGCTGGGAGCGTTCGCGTGCGGACCGATCGGCTCCGAGGAGATCGGCTCGTCCACCGACTCGCTGAACGAGGGCGCCCGGTGGAAGGTGCTGAACATCCAGTATCAGGTGCAGGAGACCGGGTACTGGTGCGGCCCGGCGGCGACGCGCGTGGCGCTCTCGGCGCAGAGGCCGCCGCCGAGCCAGCGCGATCTCGCGAACCAGCTCGGCACGACGGTGAACGGCACCGACTGGATCGGACAGGTGACGAACGTGCTCAACGCGCACCTCGGCCCCGGCACGTACGTGACCAGGGAGATGCCGAACGATCCGCCGAGCCCGGCGCAGCGGGACCTCCTGTGGAACGACATCGTCGGGAACGTCGACGCGGGCTACGCGGTCGTCGCGAACATCGTCGCGCCGCCGAACAACCATCCGCCCGGCTACCCGAACAGCACCATCTATCACTACTTCGCGGTCATCGGTTACAACCCGGACACGCGGCAGGTCTTCATCGCCGACTCGGCGAACTTCGGCGGCAACCAGATGTACTGGCTGTCGTTCGATCAGCTCGCGACGCTGATCCCGCCGAAGGGCTACGCCGCGTCCACGCGCACCGGGACGCGCTGTCCGGGCGGGGCGGGCGTCACCGGCGGCGCGATCGACGCGAAGTACCGCGCGCTCGGCGGATGCGGCTCGATCCTCGGTGCGCCGATCACGGGCGAGATCACCACGCCCGATCGCGTCGGCCGCTACAACGTCTTCGAGAAAGGCTCGATCTACTGGACGCCCCAGCTCGGCGCCCACGAGGTCCACGGACGGATCCGCGACAAGTGGAAGGACCTCGGATGGGAGCCGGGCGTGCTCGGCTATCCGATCACCGACGAGATCCAGACCCCCGATCGACGCGGACGCTACAACGTCTTCGAGAAGGGCTCGATCTACTGGACCGAGCAGACCGGCGCCCACGAGGTCCTCGGGCGCATCCGCGACGAGTACAAGGAGCTCGGCTGGGAGGCCGGCAAGCTCGGCTACCCGATCTCCGGCGAGATCGAGGTGCCGGGCGGACGGAGGAGCGATTTCGAGCACGGCTCGATCACCTGGAACGCCGCCACCGACGACTTCACCGTCGTCATGAACGAGGAGCCCGAGCCGTGAGGGCGCTCGTGCTCCTCGCCCTCGCGGCGCTCGCCGCGTGCTCGAGCCCGCCGCCGACCGATCCGCTCCCGCTCGCCGAGGACGACTCCCCGGCGCGCGGACAGCAGCGGCGATCGGGCAGCCCGGCCCCCGCGCCGACGCCGTCCCCGAGCGGGTCGGAGGATCCGCCGCTCGCGCCGCCGGCGCCGTCCGCTCCGCCTGCCGACGCCGGCGTACCGGCGACGACGTGGAGCGGCGCGCTCCCGTCGAGCGCCACCGTCGGCTTCGGCGGAGATCCGTACTGCAGCTACCGCATCACGCTGAAGCGGATCGCGACCGAGGTCACCGCGAACGAGGCCGGCAAGGTGCTCGGCGCGACGGTGACCGCGCAGGCGATCGAGGAGGCGGTCGCTCCGTGCCCGCACGCGGCCATGCCGGCGAACGACCACGCCTACGAGCTCTCGTCGTGGACGGTGCTCGCGAGCGGCGTCACGCGCATCGAGCTCGCGCCGAAGGCCACGAACCACCCCGCGGCGAGCCTGGTGCTCGAGGCCGACCTCCGCATGCCCGCGCCGGAGGCGACGCTCGCCTGGCACCGCACCGACGTCTCCGCGCCGCTCGACTGGCGGGTGAACGCCAAGCTCACCGTGCTCGCGAAATGAACCGAAAGGAGCAGCCCTTGCGCATCTCGATCCTCCTCTTCTCCTCGCTCGTGCTGGGAGCGTTCGCGTGCGGACCGATCGGCTCCGAGGAGATCGGCTCGTCCACCGACTCGCTGAACGAGGGCGCCCGGTGGAAGGTGCTGAACATCCAGTATCAGGTGCAGGAGACCGGGTACTGGTGCGGCCCGGCGGCGACGCGCGTGGCGCTCTCGGCGCAGAGGCCGCCGCCGAGCCAGCGCGATCTCGCGAACCAGCTCGGCACGACGGTGAACGGCACCGACTGGATCGGACAGGTGACGAACGTGCTCAACGCGCACCTCGGCCCCGGCACGTACGTGACCAGGGAGATGCCGAACGATCCGCCGAGCCCGGCGCAGCGGGACCTCCTGTGGAACGACATCGTCGGGAACGTCGACGCGGGCTACGCGGTCGTCGCGAACATCGTCGCGCCGCCGAACAACCATCCGCCCGGCTACCCGAACAGCACCATCTATCACTACTTCGCGGTCATCGGTTACAACCCGGACACGCGGCAGGTCTTCATCGCCGACTCGGCGAACTTCGGCGGCAACCAGATGTACTGGCTGTCGTTCGATCAGCTCGCGACGCTGATCCCGCCGAAGGGCTACGCCGCGTCCACGCGCACCGGGACGCGCTGTCCGGGCGGGGCGGGCGTCACCGGCGGCGCGATCGACGCGAAGTACCGCGCGCTCGGCGGATGCGGCTCGATCCTCGGTGCGCCGATCACGGGCGAGATCACCACGCCCGATCGCGTCGGCCGCTACAACGTCTTCGAGAAAGGCTCGATCTACTGGACGCCCCAGCTCGGCGCCCACGAGGTCCACGGACGGATCCGCGACAAGTGGAAGGACCTCGGATGGGAGCCAGGCGTGCTCGGTTATCCGATCACCGACGAGATCCAGACCCCCGATCGACGCGGCCGCTACAACGTCTTCGAGAGGGGCTCGATCTACTGGACCGAGCAGACCGGCGCCCACGAGGTCCTCGGGCGCATCCGGGACAAGTACAAGGAGCTCGGCTGGGAGGCGGGCAAGCTCGGCTACCCGACCTCGGGCGAGATCGAGGTGCCGGGCGGACGGAGGAGCGACTTCGAGCACGGCTCGATCACCTGGAACGCGGCCACCGACGACTTCACCGTCGTCGAGGACGAATGAGGCGCGTCCTCGTCACCGGCGCGGCGCGGGGCATCGGCGCGGCGCTCGCGCGCAGGCTCACCGAGCGGGGCGATCGCGTCGCGCTGATCGGCCTCGAGCCGGAGGAGCTCGCGAACGTCGCGCGCGACTGCGGCGGCGCCCCGTGGCTGCGCTGCGACGTCAGCCGGCGCGAGGAGGTCGACGCGGCGGTCGGCGCGATGGTGCAGGCCCTCGGCGGCCTCGACGTCGTCGTGGCGAACGCGGGGGTGGCGGCGCAGCTCCCGATCGTGGGGGGCAACCCCGACGTGTTCGAGCGCCACCTCGCGGTGAACGTACTCGGTGTATACTACACACTTCGCGCCGCCGGACCGCACGTCAGCCACCCGCGGGGATACGTGCTCGCGATCGCCTCGCTCGCCGCGGCCGTGCACCCGCCGCTCCTCGGCGCGTACGGCGCGTCGAAGGCCGCGGTCGAGGCGCTCGCGAACAGCCTCCGCATCGAGCTCGCGTCGTCGGGCGCGCGCGTCGGCGTCGGCTACTTCGCCGAGCTCGACACCGACATGACCCATCGCGGCTTCGGCACCGCCGCCGCGGCGAAGATCAAGGACGCGGGGCCGTTCACCAGGGTCGCGCCGCTCGCGACCGGGATCGACGCGCTCGAGCGGGGCATCGCGCGGAGGTCGCGACGGATCGTCGCTCCGTGGTGGGTCGGCCCCCTCTTGCCGTTCCGCATGCCCGCGCAGCGCGTGGTCGAGCTGGTGATGCGGCGCGGGGTCGACGAGGCCCTGCGCATCGCCCGCGTCGAGGACGCGCCGCTCACCACGCCCCAGCCGCGATGAGGCGGCTGCCCAACCTGTTCGCGACGCTCGCGAAGAACCGCCGCCTGTTCCTCGGGTGGCTCGCCTTCGCCGCGCAGCTCATGCCGTTCGGCTCGCTCGCGCGGCGGGAGACCGAGCTCGTGATCCTGCGGGTGGCCCACCTCCGCGGGTGCACGTACGAGCGCGATCACCACGAGCGGCTCGGCGCGCGCGCCGGTCTGAGCGCGGAGGAGCTCGCACGCGTGGCACGGGGTCCGTCGGCGGACGGATGGTCGCCGCGCGATCGGCTGCTCCTCGAGGCGGCCGACGCGCTCGTCACCGCGCGCGCGCTGCCCGACGCGCTCTGGTCGGCGCTCGGCGGGGAGCTCGACGAGCCGGCGCGCATCGAGCTGGTGATGCTGGCCGGGCACTACGACATGCTCGCGACGGTCATCGCGGCGCTCCGCGTACCGCGCGACGCGCCTACACGGCCGTGACCACCGGACCGATCCGAAAGACCGGTCGGACCGCACGAAGAGACGAAATTTCCAGGGGGAACGGCGCTGGCCCGAGGGGTGCAACCAGGCCCTCCGACTGGAGGACCCTCGATGACGAAGACGATCTCCGCCGCGGCCGTTGCCCTCGCCCTCTTCGCCGCGTCGCGCGACGCCGGTGCCGCCGCGCTCATCGACCCCGGATGCAAGCCCACCACCGCGCGCCCCTATCCGGTCGTGGTGGTCCACGGGCAGGCGGGCAACTTCCAGGGCATGTCGGCGGTGACCGGCGCGCTGGTGAAGGACGGCTACTGCGTCTACGCGAAGAACTACGGCTACGTGCCCGGCGGCGCGAACGGACAGGACCACCTCTCGACGTCGGCGAGCCAGATCGGCGCGTTCGTCGATCAGGTCCTCGCGCAGACGGGCGCGGCGAAGGTCGACGTCGTCGGTCACTCGGCCGGCACCGGGGTGCTCGACAACTTCATCCTCAAGAAGGGCGGCGCGGCGAAGGTGCACCGCATGGTGTCCTTCGGCGGGCTGCACCACCCGTACGCGCACGCGGGCGTCCCGCGGTTCGCCGACGCGACGCTGTACCTCCCGAACATGATCGCGGCGGCGCGGAAGATCATCCCGGGGATCACCACGAAGGACGTGGTCAAGACCGCGCTCGACGTGTACGCGGCCGCGGGCGCACCGCTCGGGATGGTCGATCCGGCGCTGCGCGCGACGATGGAGTCGAACTTCACCGTCGACCTGTTCGATCCCGACTACTGGCAGGACCTCTACGGCGGACAGTCCGAGGCGCCGCTCACGTTCGTGACCTTCGGAGGGAGCGAGCGTTCGAAGCCGACGAACGATTCGTCGCCGAACGTCTGCTACACGAACATCGTCGCGGTCGCCGATCTGCTGGCGGGCGCGGCGGCGGGCTTCCAGGACGAGGCGCCAAACGTCGAGAACTTCCTGCTCACCACGACGATCACGCAGAACGCCCACAACGACATGCTGGCGGATCCGATCGCCCTCGCGAAGATGCTCGGCGGGCTCGCGGCCCCCTGCGCCCCGGCGCCGCCGAAGGCCACGTTCGCGGCGAACGTCGGTCCGGAGGACGAGGGCAGCGGCAACGACAGCGAAGCCGCGAGCGTGTTCGAGGACGCGATCGCGGACGTCGACACCGACGGCGACGGCCAGCCGGACGGTCCCCGGCGCGGGCGGGCCCAGCTCGGGAGTGGAGGATGCTCGACGGGACCGGATCCGTCCGGACCGGGCGCCGCCGGCATCCTCTCGATGGTGGTCGCGCTCGTCGCGCGCGCTCGCCGGCGCCGCGACACGCCCTGACGGGCTCACTGCTTCTGATCGCAGCCGCTCGACTCGATGCACGCGATCGCCGCCTTGCACGCCGCGTTCGCGTTGCAGGCGGTCTCGGCCGCGGTCTCGCACTGGGTTGCATTCTGCAAGCACGTGGCGCACGCCTGGGTCGGCTGCTGGCCGGCGCAGTAGCTCGAGCCGCACGCCTGGGCGCAGACGCCGGGGGTCTCGCACGCGCACTCGCCGAAGGCCTGGCCGTCGACGTCGAGGCCGCCGGGGTTCTTCGTGTCGCAGCACTGGAAGCAGGCGTCGGCGGTCGCTTCGCCGCTGCACGCGCCGCCGGTCGGCGCCGGATCCGCCGGGTCCTGCGGATCGGCCGGCTCGTTCGGATCCGTCGACTCCTCGGTGTCCTTCGTGGACCCGCCGGAGCTCGAGGACGAGGAGGACGAGCTCTTGTTGCCCGGGGTCTTGTTCTGGTTGACCTCGCCGGAGAGCGGCGGATCGCCCGGAGGCGGCGCGCTGCTGCACGCGACGGCGAACGAAGCAGTCGAGACGATGAGGGCCGCGGCGAACGTCAGAGCAGAGCGCGAACGAGCGAGAATCATGATGGAGCCTCCCGGCGCCGTCGTGTCGTTGCGGCGCGAGAGGCCCTGGTGCAGCGACCGCGCCATCCACTTCCGGATGTCGGATCACCCCCCCTATCCCACTGGATCACCGCAGAAAGCAGAGATGATCTGGATCAGATCAACGGACCCGCCGAATCGAACGGGCGCCACCGGAAAAACCGCCGGTTCCTGAAAAAACCGGCGTGAATCAGCGACGTTGTTGCTTCGCACACAACGGCACCGCCCTTGCTGAATGGATCGCCGGACGACGATGGCGATGCTGGCGAAGGCGACCGACCGGAACGATGGCGACCGCTACGAGCTCGTGAGCGAGCTCGCGAGCGGCGGCATGGCGACGGTCTACCTCGCGCGCATGCGGAGGCCGATGGGCTTCTCGCGCCTCGTCGCGATCAAGTGCATGCACCCCCAGTTCGCGAAGGACCCCTCCTTCGCGACCATGTTCGTCGACGAGGCCCGGCTGACCGCGCGCCTCCGCCACCCGAACATCGTCCCGACGCTCGACATCGTCGAAGGCGACGGCCACCTCCTCCTCGTCATGGAGTACGTCGAGGGCGCCTCGGTCGCGGGGCTCCTCAAGGCGAGCGGCACGGCGAAGGCGCGCATCCCGGTGGCGATCGCCGCGGCCGTCGCTCACGACCTCCTCCTCGGCCTGCACGCCGCGCACGAGGCGACCGACGACGAGGGCGCTCCCCTCGCGATCATCCACCGCGACGTCTCCCCCCAGAACGTCATCGTCGGCGTCGACGGCATGGCCCGCGTCCTCGACTTCGGCGTCGCCCGGGCGCGGCACAACGTGCACCACTCGGCGAACAACGAGATCAAGGGAAAGATCCCCTACATGCCGCCGGAGCAGCTCTGCGGCGAGGCGCTCGATCGTCGCGTCGACGTCTATGCGGCCGGCGTCATCCTCTGGGAGATGCTCGTCGGCAAGCGCCTCTTCGAGGGGCCGAGCGAGACGATCATCGCGCGCCGCGTGCTCGACGACGTCGTCGTGCCGCCGAGCGCCCGCATCGACGGCATCGCGTCGGAGCTCGACCGCGTGGTGATGAAGGCGCTCGCGCGCGAGGCCGGCGATCGCTTCGCGACCGCGCTCGAGATGGCCGAGGAGCTGGCGCGCGTCGTGAAGCCCGCGTCGCGCACCGAGGTCGCCGCGTGGGTGAAGACGCTCGCGCCGTCGGCACCGAAGCCGCTCGGCAGCGGCGCGCTCCCGCCCGCGCCCTCGGTGCCGTCGCTGTCCTCGACGCCGCCCGCGTCGGGCGAGGTCACGACCATCGTGGCGGTGCTCGAGCGCGCGGGCACGAAGCGCTCGGAGGCGCACGCGGACGACGCACCGGTCGCGCCCCCGACGCGCCGGCGCGCGAAGCTCGTCGGCGGCTTCGTCGGCCTCGCCGGCCTGTTCGCCGCCGCGCTCGTCGCGAAGGCGGCGAAGAGCGAGCGCCCCGCGGCCGCCGCCACGC